>DASUJR010000225.1:0-11941 GCA_036279175.1 Candidatus Acidiferrales bacterium
GCCAGGTTCCCTGGTGAAATGCATCCTCGTTCGTGATGTGGAGAATTTTGCCGAAGAATGCGCCGACCGCAGGGTCGGGATTTTCAGCCACCGCACGCCGCAACGCAATCGGTAGCTGAATCTTCCGGCCTTCGAGTTCGCCGTGATGATAGAAACGCATTCCGGGAATTGTCGACATCAACGTTCCGAGCGCCTGCAGTCGCGCGCCTCCAAACGTGACCGCGCATCGCGCTTCATCGTGATTCTCCATGAATCGCGCAAAATGGTTCTGGGCCGTGATCGGCAGGTCGAGCCGCGCCCGCACGACGTCAACATTCAGGTCGCGCACCGCGTCGTACAGCTCTTTGTCGTACACAAACGAGAACCCCAGATCGAGCAGCCGCTGCTCCGTGCCCCAATATGCTTCGGCAAGCAACGTTAGATTCGGCAAGGCGTTCTTCGCCTCCGTCCAGAACTCCGTCGCCGGAGCCGTCATGCCCTCTGGCAAAAAGCGCGACCACAATTTGCCGAAAATATCGTTGAGCTGCAGCATGGCCATATCGCAGCGGACGCCATCGCAGTGCTTCGCGATTGCGCGTAGTTCTTCGAGGTGCGCCGCGCGCATGCCGGGATGAAAATGATTCAGTTGTAGCGTGTCGCGCCACGGAGGGAAGTAAGGATCGTGACCGTGCGCTAGAAAAAACGTGCCGTTCTTCGTTTCGATGCGATAAAAGGCGTTGGGATCCTTCTCGAAATCCTGCTGAGTCCCCTGAACGTAGAACTCCGGGTTCTTCCGTGCCCACGGGTGGTCGAGCGCCGTATGATTCCCGACGAAATCGACAAACAGCGCCATGCCGCGGGCGCGCAATTTCTTGCGAACGCCGTCCACATCGCGCCAAGTCCCAATGCGCGAGTCGGGTTTATATGCTGGGACGGAATACGGCGAGCCAACCACATCTTCCGGCCGCCAGTCCGGCAGCGCTCGGGCGTACGGCTGGGTCATTTCCGGTTCAAGCGCAATTCGCCGCGCTTCAGCGCTGCGCTGATAGAGTCCCATTAGCCAGACGATGTCGAAGCCGCGATCCTTCAGCGCATTCCACTCTTGATCGGGAACGTTGGCCAACTTCACTTCTCGACCGAGGCGCGCTGAAAGTTCTTCGAGCCACGCCCACGTATTGATCTCGTACAAATGCGGATTTGCTCGCAGAGATAGCGGACTTGCGAGTGCGGCTGGCTTTGAGGATGAACTGGAACGTTGCGATCGGGATGATGGCGACGAGGATGGCTGTGAGGCCGCGGAAGATTTTCGATTTTGGGGCATAACTTTTCGAGCGTAGAACTCGGCGCATGCCGGTGTCAACGCAAACGGCTCAGTGAGCGCAGATTGATCAAGCAGAGGGAAGCACGGGCGTGGCGCGATCGACAGGCTTGGCGGAAACGGTGATCGCGCCAGCCGCGGCCCATTCAGCTATTGAATACCATCGGCCGCAATCGAGGCATCGTGTAGCGGGGAAATTCGCGTGGCAATTCGGGCAGATTGCGACCGCAGAGCGCCCATAGTTGCTCGATCCGGTCTCGAATGCGTCAAACCGCGCGCCGCACGTTCCGCATCGCCAGTAAGGCCCAAGCGGCGGCGCTGTTTGACACGATGGGCACGCGAATCCCGGTCTCCGCGGCAGCTTTGCCATTTTCAGAAGAATTTGTGCGTATCGCAGCCCGCTCCAGCAATTCAGCAGAATGAATGCCGCAAAGATTCCGATCCATGTGGATTGTGCGAGTAGGGCCCATCCGATCATCGCGGCGACGCCAACGAATCCCACCACAACGGCGACCATCAAGCTTCGCGCGCGCCCGATCCCAAACCACAGCAGCGAACGCAGGATTTGCCCGCCGTCCAGAGGATAGATCGGCAGCAGGTTGAAGCCAAGCAAGATGAGGTTTATCCATTGCACCGCCAACAGCAGGTGGAACAGGTTCGGCATCGTCGAGGCGAGGCCGGCTGAGCGCCCGAACGCCACAGCGATGTAAAGCACGGGAAGCAGCGCGACGTTAACGAGAGGCCCGGCCGCCAGGCTCCACAGCATCGCTCCCGGACGCTGCGGCGGATCAACGTACGCTACACCTCCGAGCGGCCACAGGACGATGTAATCGGCGGTCCCGCCCGTCTGACGGCACGCCAGCGCGTGTCCAAACTCGTGCAGCAGCACAATCAGAAACAGAGCGAGATATTCAGCGATCGGCCACCCGATCGACGTGTACGCGCTCCTTTCGATGCTGATCTCGTACGCCGCTACAAGAAACCACGACCAGTGCAGCGACACGGCGATACCAGCGAAGCGGAAAAGCGGGAATGCTCCTTTGCGAATGCTATTCATTGCTCATCCTAAGTTGGTCCGAAACAATCATGATAGCAGAGCGACGCCATCAGCGCGGAACCGCGTGCTCGTTATGCGCTGTGCCACTCGTGTTTCTTATCGTTCCGCGCCCGTTCTGAGGCTGGTGGTCTATCGGCCAACATCACGAGTTTCATCGTCCGTCGGTTATCTACGATCGCTGGCAGCGCAATCTCGCCGGGTTCAATCATTACGTCTTGCGAAATCGGAGCTGCAGTCCCGCCGCATCCGTACGCCGAATAGCAGGTGCGACTTGCCTTTCGTCGCTGCCGTGCGCCTGCGGCAGGCAATTCGCATCGGCACATTGGTTTTGTGCGCAGGTGCGCGGACGCAATGCCCGCTTCACGTTCCAACTGGGTAGATCGAGCTTTGAAAGAGCGCTCTCGCAAGAAAAACCTAGGTGATATTAAGCCGCGGTTTTATAAGAGTGGTCCGGCCCTCTCAGCGTTCAGACCTGCTACAAAAGGAGCATCCCATGCCAAGAGGCGGAAGCACCGTTCTTGCCCAGCCGATTTTCGGCGAATCGAATACCACTCCCGACCCTACGAAGTTTACGACCAAGCATCCGTCGGATTCACAGGTCTACAAGGAAATTGGAGACCTCTCCAAGAAAGACGTGGTCGGATTCGACCCCTCGCGCGGCGAGGCTCGAGACCTGTTCACTCTCGCAGATGCGCTGGGTCCGCATGGTCCAGAGATGACGAAAGCCATTACTCGCGCCGGCAAAATCATTTTTCACTCCGTCGGTGATACGGGTGCGTCAAACCAGAAAAAGTATGGGGACGAGATTTCCGTTGCCGATCAGCTGACGGCGGACTGCCACAATGCGAATCAGGCAAACCGCCCCGCGTTCCTCTTCCACCTCGGCGACGTGGTCTACAATTTTGGAGAGTCGACGTACTACTACGACCAGTTCTACGATCCATTTCGGAATTATCCGCTGCCGATCTTCGCGATTCCCGGGAATCACGATTCGTTCGTCGTTCCGGGTACGCCGGCCGGCAAGGAACCTCTGACTACGTTCCAACGAAATTTCTGTGCATCGCAGCCCGCCGTGACCGCGGAAGCAGGCTCCTTGCACCGCACAGCTATGACGCAACCCGGCGTTTATTTCACGCTGGATGCTCCCTTCGTCCGCATAATCGGACTCTTCAGTAATTCGCTGGAAGATCCCGGACTGATCTCAAGCGAGAACGGCAAGTGGCCCGGCGTGCCCGATAATCAGCTCGATTTTCTGACGGATCAGCTCCAGCGCATTAGATCTGAGAAATATCAGGGTGCAGTTCTGCTGGCTACCCATCACCCTCCGTTCAGCTATTCGCCGCCGCCGAAATTGCCGGGCTCAGGTGGAAATCACAGTAGCAGTGTGGACATGCTCCGGGAAATCGACGGCATCTGCAAGAAAGTGGGAGTGTATCCCCACGCTTTCCTTTCAGGCCACGCGCACAATTACCAGCGTTTTGTCCGGCAGATCACCTTCGGCGGTAAAGCATGCGAAGTCCCGTTCATCGTGTGCGGCGACGGCGGTCACAACGTGAACCGTCTGGTTCGGGCGAAGAAAGGACAGGCTCCGCAAGAGCCGCCGTTCGGAATTTCGACCAGCTATCTCGATTTCAAGCCGGCCGTTTCCGCGCAGGATTTAATCCTGAAACACTACGACGACACGAACTACGGCTATCTGCGCATTCGCGTCGACAAGAAAAAGATCGCCATCGAGTTTCACCAGATCGGGCAATCGTCGCTGTTTCAATCGCGCGTAGATATGGTGACCGTCGAACTCGCCTCACATAAGGTCGTCGGAAATTAGTTGCGGTCGGCGCCCGTTGCTCTGTCTCGGAAGATGCGCTGGCCCTTGGTCAGCCAAGAGACGCCGAACGCTACCGTCGCTCCCGACTCGAACCAAAATGCCGGCTTGTACGACGCGACATCGTGCGAAATTCCCGGAATGCTGACGACCGCTATGCCTGTTATACACGCGACAATGGTCCAGCCGCAGATTCGATACACGCGGTTGCGCACAATGCGGCGGTGAGCGAGCACGTTTTCGCCGCGCGGGAATAGCAAGAGCGAAAAGCAGGCGAGCGTCAGATATAGGACCGCCGCGAACGCGATGTGGACGTCGCCAATCACGGTCATTGGACCGTTAGGTTCGTATGTGGGGAACAGGCCGACGCCGACCGCCGCGAAACCGGCAATATCGCCCGCCCACGCTTCCGTGCGATTCTCGCCTTTGTACGAAATCAGGAATACGCCGATTACGCAGAGCGCGCCGACAAAGACGTTGCTCATATCGGTGTAGTAGTAGCCGCTCATCGAGCTTTGCAGGTCCCAGCCTCTCCAGTGTGGCGCAGCGAGCAGCACGGAACGCAAGAAGGCGTTGCCGAGCGCCAGAACGAACGGCAGTGCAGTACCGACGATGCCGATCCCTTGCCGCAGCTCGAGATACGATATGACCGACGATCGCCGTTGTGGTGCGGGTTCGACCCTGTCAGCGCTCAACTCTCTTTCATCTTAGCGCAGCGTCAACTACCGCCGAATCGCGCCCCCGCGCTTCGCCACAAACGCGTTGTTACCGCACAATGCGTTCTGATAACGTGAAAACATGATTGCACCGGTAAAAACTCTGGAGCTTGCGCTGCTTTCGGCCGGCATCCTGGGTTTTCGTCACGGCTTCGACTACGACCACATTGCCGCAATCACAGACATAACGAGTCTCGAACCTTCGCGAGCGCGCGGCATGCGTATGGGACTGCTGTATGTGCTGGGGCATGCCGCGACCGTCGCCGTGCTGGGAGCGGCCGTGATCAGTTTCCAGCGGTCACTGCCGGCGCGGATCGACAATTGGGCCGAGCGGCTGGTCGGTCTGACGCTCGTCGTACTGGGGCTGTACGTCTTTGGAAGCATGTTGCGGCAAAAAGAGGCATTCCGACCGCGATCGCGCGCGTCGTTGATGATTGGCGGATTTCGTTGGTTGCGGCGAAAAGCAAGAGCCGTCATCAGCCCCGGCGGTGAAGCGGCGGTTGTGATCGAGTGCGAAGGTGTGGCCTCTGAACCGTACAGCAAGGGCACCGTCTTCACCATCGGCATCATTCACGGATTGGGCGCGGAAACGCCAAGCCAGCTATTGCTCTTTCTACTGGCCGCGAATCTCGGCGGCATCGGCCGAGGTTTTCTCGGTCTCGGAATGTTTCTGGCCGGCTTGCTGATCATGAATACACTGATGACCGCATCCGCCGTGGGCATCTTCGGTTTTAGTGCGGCTAAGCCGAAGATGTTGCGACTGGTAATCGGATTCACAGCGGCGTACAGCCTGATTGTCGGCACGATCTTTCTGCTCGGATCTTCCAACATTCTTCCGCCGCTTGGCGGCTAACACCCCTATGCCTTGTGGCATCGAGCGTTGCGTCACCCTATGCTGCGGGATCAGGGATTTTGCGATTGGCAGTCCGCGCCGGGGAAGGTTAGCGTCACATCGCTGGCGCTCGCGTCAGACCCGTTGACCAGCAGGGAATTGGAGTTGATCCGTGCGGGAATCGAGCAATTTGCACGGCCGCGCGCGATCATGCGAACCGCTGCATGATCGAGTTCCTCCCACGCCGAGATTGTATAGTGCGCGGATCCCAGCAGCCTGAATTCGTAGATGCCGCCGGCCACTGGGTTTGCTGCGGGATTGTCACCGTGATCCGCTTTCGCCATCACGAATACTGAGCCCGGTGGTTTGCCGTCCTTCCATTCCAAATGAACGCGCAAGAGCCGAGTTGGATACTCGCCTCCCAGTTTGAATTTCACGCTCACAACTTGCCCATCCTTCGTAATGTCGATGGGCTGCGCGTCGGCAACATTGGGCGTTCCCGGATAGAACGTGCGGGGAAACGGGGCATTCGGGTCGACGCGGTTCGCGCGATTGTAGACGATGACGTATTTGCCGGGCCCGATATGATCGAAAAGAAACGAGCCGGTTGATCCCTGAAACGTCCATAGACCCGAACGGTCAGACTTGTAGCTGCCGGCGCGATAAAGTTCGAGCGATGCAAGCGGCAGCGGCTTACCATCGGGACCGAACACCGTTCCCTCGATCTGGCCGGTGGGAAGCGCGTCGACATTGAATTCATAACATGCGCCGGCCGGAATCTTGAATGATGCCAGGCCGCTTACGGTACCGCGGTGCGTGAGTACCGTCCCTGATGGAAGCGCCGCAGTGATGTCGTATTCGCCTGCGTGCACATCGTAAATGGAGTAGACGCCGTTAGCGCCGGTTGTCGTCGTAAACCGGTCGTAGCGCGAACGCAGCGTGATCGGGACGTCGACGAGCGGCTCGTCGGGATCGTCAGGCAGCGCGAGCGTTGGTGGATCGGCGCGCCGCAAAACGCCGAATACGGAGGCGACATGCGCCCCGTCGCGAATGGCGCGAAGTTGGGGAATTAACGCGATCGCCTGGGCCGCGGGCCGCGTTCCATTGCATTGCGTGGCGAACAGGCGGTCCTGCGATTCGCGTTGAGCGAAAACAACATATTGTTCGCCCTTGCTGAAGCGAAACGCGCAGTCGCCGTCGTCGCCGCCGGAGTAGATGTCGATCTCGTCGTTGTCGACGCGGCCGAATTTTTCATCGATGCGGAAGTGGTACCGCAGAATGGGAGTTGCGGTGGTGCTTTCGCCGGTCGTTTCTTTGCCGGACGTGGGAACTTCAGTTACCTGGGTCACGGTGCCGAGAAACACCACATCGCCTGCGTCAAAATGCGGGCACGTTCCCGGGGGCGCTTCCGAACACGCGCACGCCCACGAAGCGGCCGGCGCGATGAATGCGAACAACACAAGAATCAAGGTCCTTCGAAACATGCGCAATATCCTAACGGCCTGCGAAGTGAAAATCGAGAACCGCCGCAAAGTTTTTGTGATGCTTCGGGGGCGTTCAACGCAGCCCGCATTTTGAACCGAGCGTAAAGCAATCAGAAGTTGCTACACTGAGGGTGCCTGCCCACTTTCTACTTCCAGGAGTGCACATGAAGAACCCTCAAGTCCTTGCTCTCGTGTCGGCTCTTTTCATCATCGCTTGCTCCGCAACGGCCGACACCCTCGTATTGAAGAATGGAGACCGCCTGACGGGAACGATCGAGACCGCTACCAGCAAAGAGATCACATTCAAAAGTGACTACGCGGGAGAGATCAAAGTGAAGTGGTCCGACGTGCAACAGGCCACAGCGGGACAATTGTATGTAGTCGAAAACAACAAAGCGACCGTGAACGGTTCAGTGACGCAGACGAATGGCGGCCTCTCGGTCCAAACGGCAACGGCGGGTACTGTGAATGTGCCGCTCGCGGAAGTGCAAATCATCCGTTCGCCGAAGGAACAGCGGGACTATGAGAGCAAGCTGCACCCCGGATGGCTATCCGAGTGGTCGGGCGGCGGCAGCGTGGGGTTCGCGCTGGCGCGCGGCAACAGCGATACGACGAACCTGGCGGTCGGACTCAACGCAGATCGAAAAACGAATTCCAACGAGACGAAGGCCTATTTTTCTTCCGTCTATTCGACCACCGGAGCGATAGCCGGAGGAACCGTAATCGCCAATGAAATTCTGGGCGGTATTCGCTTCGATCGGAATCTGACCCCGAAACTCTTCTTGTTTGTGGGTGGGGACTTCCTGCACGACGAATTGCAGTCACTCGACCTGCAGCAGATTTACAGCGTTGGTTTGGGCTGGCATGTTGTCAATCATCCGACCACCACATTCGATGTGCTGGCCGGCGTGAACTACACGCGCGACAGCTACAGCGGAGCCACGCTTCTCAATCCCAGCACGTCCGTAAGCCAGAACTTTCCTGCTCTCACTCTCGGCGAGGACTTCACCAAGAAAATCGGCGCCTCGTCAGCTTTCACTGAAGATTTTACGTTCTATCCGGACCTGACCGATACGAGCCAGTATCGCTTCGCCGCTGACGCCGGATGGTCGACGCAGCTCAAAAAGTGGCTGGGCTGGCAAGTCGCGTTCAGCGACAGATACATCTCCAACCCGCCAATCTTAGGCACGAAGAACAACGATACGGTGCTCTCGACAGGCTTGAAGTTTTCATTCACCGGGAAATAGGTAGGAGGCAGGGAAATGGCTCGCAAACATGCAAGGAATAGGGGACGCAGGAAGTGGTCGGCCAGTGTGAAAACGGATTCCACGCATCCATCTCCCGGACTATTCAATGAAAGTGCGCCC
Organism: Candidatus Acidiferrales bacterium; assembly: GCA_036279175.1. Lineage (GTDB taxonomy): Bacteria > Acidobacteriota > Terriglobia > Acidiferrales > UBA7541 > Palsa-295. Next base: position 8,576 of record DASUJR010000225.1, read on the forward strand.
AAGATCGCGCGCGCTCTGGCTTCGAAAAAAGTTTCGCCGAAAGGACCCGGTTCTGGAATGCGGATGCTCACGTTCTACATCAACCGTGCGGGACACAATCTGAGCAAGTCTCGGCGGGCGGAGCTCGATCGCGCAAAGGAACTGTTGAAGAAGCGGAGTCATTCGAGCAGCCGCTCAAGACCAAGAAAGCAAAAGTAGGGGAAGTCTCGGGAGGGAGAGAATTCCTCACCTCATCGGGCTGTCACCCGGAATCTGATTCCGAAGCCTCGCGGAAACGTCAGTTGTTGGCGCTGGTTTCAGCGTTCGCAGCGTTGACTAACGATTGGATTGCCGGAGCCACCGCGATGAATACGTCGGCCTGCGGATCCTGAGCCTTCTGGATCATCGACAGCGTCTGCGTCGTCCAATCGGCCGTGGGTTTCTCTCCTCGATCGATGAAGTCCAGCGCCTGGATTCCAGCTGCACCCAACGCGGAGAGATTTTGTGATACCGGCGTGAGTTCCTTTAGCACAGCGGATTTCGCAATCAATGGCTCGAGATGGGAGTCGTTGTCGCGCCACCGTAAGAGCTGGTCGCGAACCGCGGTTTCTGTTTTGCGGCCGGCAAATTTCCCTGCGATCAGCACATTTACGGTGTCAACGAAATCGCGAGCCGACTCGCTTTCCGGCGGGGCAGCGTCCACCAACCGATTCATCGGCGTCAGCACCGTCTCCCTCGTTCCATCCTCGCGGTCTGTATGCTCGCGCCCATCCAGCCCCACCGGACGCACCGCATCAGCGAGCACACGCAGCGGTGCGACATCATCGCTGCCCGCCATGCGGCCGAGCATTGCTTTCAGTTCAGACCGGTGCCGAATGCCGAGCAGTTCCAGCCGCCAACTCACGTTTTCGAGCCTGCGATACATGCTCGCTACGTCCTGCGTTTCCTCTGCCGGCGACCACAGCCGCTCAGCAATAGCCGCCGCCCGCGGCCACAGCCGCGAGTCCACATTGTCCGGCGTCAGAAACTCGGCCCACTGGCATGCCTCGCCCCCGAGGATCCGCGACTTTTCCTCAGGAGTCAGCTTTGCCGCATCGCCAGACAGGGGCTCGACGGCATAGTGTTCTGCGGCCGTTTGCATGTGGTCCAGGTAATAGCCGCTCGAAAGCAGGCCGCGATAACCTTGCTTCGCGGCTGCCGCAAGCGAATCGGGTCCCCGCCACGACTGGATCACGATGTCGTTCGGCATACCCGGACTCAGGATTTCATCCCACCCGATCATGAACTTGTGGTGTTTGGCGACGAGTTTTTGCACGCGCACAGTGAAATATTGCTGAAGCTCCTGCGTGTTCTTCATGTTGTGCTCGCGCATGAATGCCTGAATTTTCGGATTCGCGCGCCATTGCTTGCCGTTCACTTCGTCGCCGCCGATGTGGAAGTACTGATCCGGAAACAAGTCGGCCATTTCACCGATGAATTTGTCGAGGAACTTGTAGGTTTCGTCTCGCGTCGGATCCATGGCCTGATCGAAGATGCCGAAACGCCGCTCGATCGCATAGGGGCCGCCGCCATTCGGAAGGCCGCTGGCAAGTTCCGGATAGCCGACGAACCACGAAGTCGCGTGGCCGGGCATGTCGAATTCCGGGACGACGCGAATGCCTCGGTCGGCGGCGTAATCGATCAGAGCCTTCATTTGGTCCTGCGTGTAATAGTTACCGTCGGACCCGAGCTCAGTGAGTTTCGGAAATTCCTTGCTCTGCAGGCGAAAACCCTGATCGTCGGAAAGATGCAGGTGAAACACATTCAGCTTCACCAGCTCCATGCCGTCCACGGCGCGATACAGGGCGTCCATTGGAATGAAATGCCGGCTGACGTCGATCATCAGCCCGCGCCAGGGGAAGCGCGGCGCGTCTTCGATGTGCACGGCCGGCGCGGCAAAACCCGTGGGCGTGGCTGAAACGAGCTGAAGAAAAGTCTGAAGGCCGCGAAGGATGCCGAGCGTCGTCGGCGCAGTGAGCGTCGCAGCGGATGGGCCGATGTCGAGCGTGTAGCTCTCGTCCTCACCCAGTTGCGGGTACCGCTTGCTCGTGTGGGCTGCACTGACCGTCAAGGTCGCTGGACCGTTCGATTGCGGCGCGAGCCCAAGCGGGATGCCGGTTTGAAGCGCGAGATGCGCCACGAAGCGTTGCAAGGCGCGGTCGATCCGGGCGTCCTGAACACCTTTGTTGGCCACAGAGAAATTCAGCCCGATCGTGAGCTGGCCGTTTCCAAGCCGGAATTTCGCCGGCAGCGGCATCACGTTCAGCTGCGACTGCGGTGGAGGAGTAGCCTGTGCTGCCGTCGCGAAGGCGAGCGTCGAAGCAAGGAACACGAAACAAACGAAACGCATGATTTCCTTTCCACAGCCTTGGTCGAATCCTGCGATGCCGCCGTCGGCACGGGTCACACAGCCGAACTCTGCGTGATTGGAACGCGCGAGAATAGTACGAAGATTCAGGGCAAGACAACGACTTTCACATCGTCAATGTCCTTTCAGCGCCACGTTGCTCCAAGTGCAATTCGAGGTGCTCCGTTTGACTTCTTCGTGCCGTTGGGGTTGCAGCTGGTTCGAGAGCCCATTGAAGGCTAACGGGTGGGGCAACGCATCTGATGCGAGGCATACAGCACTGTCGCCTAGCTGCCTGGTCGCCAGCTATGTTCCATCCCGAAACAGTTGAACCATATTGATACAGTAAAATAACAAATAGGTATATACATTAGACAAATAGCGGCGAACATGCCATTTACCGGCGGCGCGCTTTCGATTTAGGTTTTTCATTCGGAGGAAGCGCTCGCCAATGGTCATTGCTCGGCTTCGTGCATCACTGGTTCTTTGGGCGGTTTGTTCGGTCGTCGGACTAGTGTCCGGATGTGCTGCCGGCTGGGGAGATGCCAGGCCAGCTTTCAACCCCGCGCATTCGCTCACTGTGATTCAGGGTCAAGGCGCTACATTCACCGTATCCGGCGAAGGAACTGGCCCTTTCACATACCAGTGGTTCCTGAACGGGCAGCCGATCAGCGGCGCGACCTCCAACAGCTACACAATTGCCTCGACGACCGCCACCGACAACGGCGATAGCTTTACGGTGATGATAAGCAACGCCGGCGGAAGAATTACCGCCGGACCATACACGCTAACAGTTCTTGTTCCACCCTCGATCACGCAGCAGCCTCTGAACCAGGTGGTGACTGCGGGGCAAGCGGCGACGTTCTCGGTTTCGATCGTCTCGACAGCTACCACGCCGCTAAGCTATCAGTGGGCCGAGAACGGTGCAGCTATCACCGGGGCCACCGCGGCAACCTTCACGACGCCGGCTACCTCAATCGGCGATAGCGGAGCGACCTACG
>DASUJR010000226.1:0-5034 GCA_036279175.1 Candidatus Acidiferrales bacterium
TTCTCGAACGGCCGAAATCAGGTCATCGGCGCTAGTGGCGGGATGCACGAGCGTCACACAAAATCGTAGCCACCGTCGATACCAAGAATCACTCGGGATCCGGGCCTCCGTCCGCATCAACGAAAGGGTGTCGCCGGCTGACGCCCACAACCGAATTTGCAAGAACCATCTAAGAAACCGATCAGGCTCAAACTGGACCTGGTGATCCATGACATCATCGGTCAAAGCGTCAATCTCCTCGCTGGTTCGAGGCGTCGATGGAATAGTGGCGCCGTACTTAAGCGCTTCTAGCCAACCGCCGAGTGGCAAGTGGTTACTCACTGCCTGATTTGCTCTATCTCTCGACACCTCAGGAGAATGTTCCAGCGACGCAAGAGCCAGCAGGACCCAACCTTTTCTTGGTAGGGTTGGCATATTTTCAGTTGCGGTCTCGACGGCATCCACGCCGTACATGCGTCCGAGTATCTCTGCAATATCTCGCGCGTGGAATGGAGGCTCGCTCGGAGAACAAAACCATTCCGAACACAGGCGAATTGCTTCTTGCTTCCCCGCAAGGCGCAAGTGGCCAGTCAACAACGCAATTGAGATCGCGGAGTCGCTTTCATTTCCGTAACTGGTGTTGGAGCTAGCCTTCTGCACTTCGTAACCGTCCATGTATTCCGACCATGGCGGAATAATTCCCGCGTCGTCGCATAGGCGGCATAACTGGAGCCCCGCACGAGGTGTGAAGGTGCACCGTCCGTCATGGAGAAGACTCCCCACCAGACGCTTGCCGCCAAACAGCGTACCGAAAGCCAAGCCATACGCTTCTGCGAGTGAAAAATCATCGAAACGCCACTCGTACAGCGTCTCGGCGGCTCTCGCGAGTTCCACTAGGCGAGCCAAGACCGGCCAATTGCGAGCTTTCGAAGCGACTCGTGCGGCTGTTGCCAGATTATCGCGGACGGCGTCCCCAGGCTGGCATTCGCGGACTGCCAGATCAACAAAGTCATCCGAAACTCGACTTAGGAGTTCGTCGATACGCCCCGATCTCTCAAGCAGTCTGAGAACTGATCGAAATCCGCGGCTGTCTTTGAAAAAGCCTCTCGCGTCCAGCCAATCGATCACCGGCCGCAAGATGGCTTCCAAATTGGCTTCGGGATCAGTTTCCAACCTTTTACGGATGTACCTTTGGAAGCTCTCGTGATGCACTCTCAAGCCGCCGTGACCGACGTCTTCGACGAGCACTGGATAAATACCCGAGACCACGCGCTCAACCAGGTGTCCGAAAGACGGCAATATCTCTTTGATCTCATTGCGGGTCAGGGAGAAATCGAGCAAAGAAAGTAGCTGAATGATCGAAAGCCCACCCGCCTCCGCTTCGATCGGCCCGATCAGCCATTGATAGTACCGGTTCAGGTCATCGTCAAAGGCGGGCGCGGTCGCGAGGTAGTCAACGATGTCCGACGCTTCTGTGCGTCTGCCCTCCGCGATGTCTATCGCGGTTCGAGCGAGGTACGTGGCATAGAGCGGACTGCCGTCTGCTTTCTCAACAATTGTGCGGACGACGGCCTCTTCCTCGTTACCAAGGCCGTTCTCCTGCAGCTTGCTTTTTAGATCAAGTTTCTCGATCAGTGTGCAGACCGACTCTTCCGACCACTTCGGCGCTTGATACTGAGCGGCGGCCTGCAAGAATGACGTGAGATGGCTTCCCGGCTGCGAGCCGACAATCACGACCGCGCCTTTTGGCAAAGAAATGCTGGCAAGCTCGTCGGCAATTTCGGTCGCGAGACGCGCGGTGGGTACTCCCGAAATACGGTCGGCATGATCTAGTCCGTCGACGATGATGGCAATTCGGCGGTTCGGCTGCGCCTTACTTCCATCTTCGAGAAGTTTCTCGAGTTCCCGCGGACCCGCCGCATACCGCGGCCCACTAGGCGTGATCGAATGATCTCGCTCTAGAAGTTCGAACATAATGCTGCCGAAAATCGTCTCGATGGAGGCACGGAGCGACTGATCTGCGTCGAAGAGGTCGATGAAGCAGTAGTGAGTTGCCACCCACCATCCTTCGTTGGCCAAGCGGATACCGAGCTGATGCAGAAGCCACGATTTCCCAATCCCTGGTGGCCCAGTGATTGCCACTCGGGCAGTTGTCGAGAGCATCCGCGTAATGTCACCCAACGCGTCAACTCGACGCACGAGTCTGCGGTCGTCTACCGGGAGGATCTCAGGAACGCGACCGTAGTCAATTCGGAGGCCCAGTGCTTGAATCACCCCACCCTCGGCCAGCGTGGCGCTGTTGGCGCGGGCGACGCTCGCTTCGTAGATCAGGTGAGCAGCCGAGTCAGTTACATCTCGGTTGTTGTTTGGCCAAAGCCCGACTCCGATCTGGTCGGACAAGACTCTGAGCAACGATTGTTCCAGCGGACCGGGCTGTCGAAGGTCTGTGGACGAATGCGGGCAGCCGATCTCAATTACGAATCGAGCGCAAAAAGACGCGAAAATGTCACGACCTATTTCTGCGAGATGTGGCCATACTGAATTGCCGCCTTCCGGCCAAATCTGCGATACCAGCAATCTATAGCGTCGCGTCGAAAGACCCGGAAGAAGTTGGGAGACATCTTGCGCCGGCTCAAGGAATTGGCTGACTGTCTCGTCCGGAGGATCGTAGGTCGTGAACAGGCGGTATTCGTCTGCAGGACTGGTTTCCACCGTGAAACTTCGGACGGCGCGGTCTATGCGGAACGAGATTGCTTGAGTTGTGAAATCCGTCAGCTGTATCGGGCGATGCTCTATCTGATGGGACTTTACTTGAATACGAAGCCGACTCGCACCGCGCAGTTCAATATCGTCGAAACAATCGTCTGGAGCAACTCTTCGTTCAGCAGAAAGAGTTCTCGCGGTTGCGCCGGGCAACAATAGCGTGGCAAGGAGATAAGCAGTGACCGCATCTTGGTGGAGGTACCCGCGATAAGCGCCAGAAAGTGCGGCCATGTTTGCTCATGATAGCTAATTTTATTGTTATCCTCATAATCCAACGGGCCGTCTACCGGCAGAGTTCCCGTCAGCACCGGCTCACTAAACTTACCGTCTGTAAATCCTCATTTACATCCAAGGGTATTGAGTATACGGAGCGATCGTGTGTGCCCAAATCCGCACCGCGTGCGTTACTGGCGACCTCTGCTCGCTCCGATTGCTCTCTGCGGGGGTGATCCTGGCACCGGCTCGCATCAGGAATGAAAGCATTTTTGTTTTGAGTCCCAGACTCCTGAGCAGCCCACCTACAATGGTCTAAAGATGAAATACGGGGAGCTGTCAAAAAAAGCGGCGGAGCAAGGGATTTCCCGGCAGGCCATGTGGGCGCGGCTAAAGCAGAAACAAGGCTTGTGCAAGCTCTGCGGGCGCAAACGTGGAAAATCCACTCAGCACTGCGATGTATGCAGAGCAAAGCTGCGTCAAAAGGAACGGAAAACATGGCGCGACAAGCACCCCGGCTCGAAGAGACGTGGGTCGTACAAAACGAGTTGAAGGCGACGCTGTGGTCTGGAAAGAATCACAATCCTCGTGTTTCCCTGGTTCCTCCGCGATTTCGGAGATGCCCGGTATGTATATTCAGTAGTTCTCGCAATTGCAGAGGAGCTTTCGGCAGGTGCATCTTCCCTGCCCGGACGAGTTGAAGCTCTTCTTCGCTCGGATCCACAAGCCGCTCTACTCTGGATGCGTGAGGGCTGGCAGCTTGGAAATCGTCCCTTTGATACTCGCGAAGAAGCCGAAAAATACAGGGATGAATGGCAGCAGCATCCTGAGTATCCGCTCCGTTGACAGGAAAATTCCTTTCATTCTGGGGCCGATGTATCCGAACCGAGCCCGTCCTATATCCAAAATCGGTTCTGTACTGTTTTAACTGATTGCGGGAGAGTATGTTGCATTGGATTGGATCGCCCCTCAAGTTCTTTGCTGATCTGAACCAGCAGTCGCGCTTGCCTGCAATTCGTTCCAAATATCTCGTGCCTCGTCAACTTCCTTTAAAGGATACAGATTTTCCAACCAACGGCTCACCCGTTCGGCGATTGCTGGTTGATTCTCGAAAATGAAACTGTGCAGCCGTTTCGTTGCTGGTTCAGTTGGAGCGACGGGAGAGAACCCGAAGCAGCAATGAATCCCGTCCAAAACGATCACATCAAAACCCACTTGGTCTTTGGCATTCGTGAGAAAAGTAATCCGAAACTGATGTCGTGTGCCGGAATCGTCCATGCGTTTAAAGCGACTATCCAGCGTTGTCCAAAACACTGGCGGCATTTTGGACAAGTCTCCAATAAAAGTTAGGTGGTATTTGAATGTCGGATTTTCTCTCAGGCGTTCCAAAAGTCCGTCCACGAACCTCTCAGGGGCCAGCGGCAATTTGTTCGTGTACACACAAGCACGACCCCAAGACTTCGCGGTGCGTATAAGTTCCAACGTCCTGTCATAAACGTCGTCATACCCGTCCACTATCTCGGCTGCAATTGCATTGGGCGCTGCAGGAGGCAACTGGACCGTAGACTTTTTGACAGAAATGAACGTAACGGCGACTGCCCACGCAAATAAGATGAAAAAGATGCACGCTAGGGCAACGATCCGCCAAAGAGGCATCCCTTTGACCAGAATCGCGCCACCCGCAAGCAGGAACGAGCACGCTGTCATCAAGAGAGAAAATTTCACGTTTCCCTTGATGTCATCCCACTGCTGTCTCAACCAGCTCTTCTCAGTTGTACTTGCTGAGGCCGTTGGGAATCTGCTCACGTAATCAGTGTAGCTGAATTCCCTGTCTAAATCGTATATTTATTGTAGTTGCGCGATATCTAATTAATGGATGATCCATTGAATTGAATGGAGGGATTATTTCTTGGACACACAGTCGATCATCGCTGAGTTGGAAGCTGAACGAACCGCCTGAATCCAAGCCATTGCGGCCTTGAACGGCGACGGGCGAGGACCGGGCAGACCCCGAACGGTACACGGTACGCGCCGGATGTCGGCGGCGGCCAGGAACCGGATCAGCGAGGCACATAAGAA
>DASUJR010000227.1:0-12518 GCA_036279175.1 Candidatus Acidiferrales bacterium
ATTGCGACGGCCTCGGTGTATGCCTGAACGCCGTTCGCATAGATCCTCCCGAGTTGGGCGACTTCCTCGGTCACCTTCGTGAGGGTGCTTGCGTCGGACGACCAGATCCTCCCCAGCGTGGCGTAGGATGTTGGATCGAAAACGATGTCGCCCAATCCGAAAATCGCCGCGGCGGGCGAAGGCAGAAGCAGAATTATCCCGACCCCCGCAAATCCGAAGGCAAGCAGCTTTTTCGGCGGCCTGAAGCGGTAGATTCTTCCGGTTAAATTCATCATTTCACTCACCCGATCCGTTTCAACAGCAGAGCAATGACTGCTGCAACGGCGACCAAAATCAAAATTGCCAATGGACAGCCCAGCATCAGCCACGGCGTCCTGCCGCCCGAGATCCGGCGGCCACAGTTCTCGCAGATGGTCGAGCTGTCATCGCATTGGGTACTGCAACTGGGACAAATCATGTGGTCATCCTTTCGTCAAAGTGTCGGGTCCACCTGATGAGCGCTGTATGCGGGCACTTCAAGATCGCCGGAGAGGTATATGCGGACCCGCGAGCGCTCCCGGACAATAAACGTCGGAAGGCGATTTAGGAAACCGGTCAAGTATCTGCATCGATTCCTGGCCCATCTCCTGCGAAATGCCGTTCCGAATGGCAGATGAAGGGTTATAGCCGAATCCTGAATACCCGTTCCCGATTTGTGCGACGCCGCCGACAGCTCCAATGGCCAGCGAAGCTCCGAATATCTGAAAGTAGTGATGATTCACAAGGTCGCGCAGTCCGGTCTCGCCAATCTGGTTCAGACCCGGAAACTTATCGAGATTCAGAGAGTAGCCATCCGGCATAATGCAGCGATGGAACGCTACGAAAAGCCTTTCCTGCCCCATTTCGGTGACCGAGCTGATCGTTCCAAGAAAACGCGTGCCTTGCGGGATCAGAAGCTGCTGGTGATCGTGCGACCACATATCTGTCGTCAGCATGGTGTCGATCGGGCCTGCGAACGCGCCGTTGATCCGATTGGTGAGGACCGTTTCGAATACCGTCCCTTCGAAAATTCGGTAGAGCTTTCCGCTATAACGGTCCCAACGGTATTTTGGCTTTGTAGAATCCTTCCGATGTGCTGGGCCTTTCACCGCAGGTGAGTACTTTCCGCCGCCCTTCTGCTCCCTTGCTGCCACCGTGCGAGATTTACCGGCGTCGTCTTGCCGGCCCGCAACCGGCGCCGCTACTTTTGTGAAATCGACGGCCACGCTGCTGGAATTTAGCGCCTCTAGCCGTCGCTGTTTGGCCTTTTGCGCCGCGTCTTCGCGAGCGCCGTCGCCGGCTTCGCGGCCATAAAGTGCGCGCTTTTGTGCCGAAGTCATTGGAGGAATTCCATGCGCTTCAGCCGAGGGATGCCACTGTCCATCCGCACCACAGGTAATTGGACTGCCCGTTGAACTTGTGCCTTGTGTGCCTGCGAGACCCGGTGTGCACGGCATCATGGTGGGCGCCGAAACATTGTCAACCGCCTCAGCTGCTTCCGCAGCCTTCTGAGCCGCCCGCTGCGCCTCCGCGTTTTCTTGTTCCAGCTTTCGGATCTGCTCCTGCTCTTGCTGGCGGAAACTGCTCACGGTATCCGGCATCACGGTGGAGGGCTTGGCTGTATACGGACTTTTCGGTATTGGTGTTGAAAAATGGGAGTGCAGGCTCGTAACGTTCGAAATGAGCCCCAGCGCTGCCAAGCCAATGAGCCCGTATACGGCAATCGAAATTGTTCTGATTGGCTTTTTGGGAAGCGGCTGTGCGGGTATCGTTGGCGTCTCGCTAGGCTCGCCCGCCTCTGGTGCGTGCCCCGTTTGCTCTGGAGTTTTGCGTTCTTCCGCCATCTGATCCTCGAAACCAGCGACTACGGGCGCTCTCCCGACTCCCAAAAATCCATGCGCTTCTTGCCAATCGCCAAATACCCGCGTTCGATCCGCTTCGGCACGGTATATAGGCCATTTGCAAAATCGAAATTGATCAGGCTGGGCTTTCCGTCCTTGACCTCGTACAGGGTTGGTGCCTCCTGCGGCCGCGCCGCGATGTAAGTAAATCGGTCATCCCGGAAAATCTCGATCACGCCGAGCTTGTCTCCGACCTTTCGATCCCAGCGATAATCGAATCGCAGCCTACCGGGATACTTCGCCCGGAAGGACTCAATCTGGGACTTTGCTTTTGTCTGCTCGCGCCTGACAGCTTCGGCAGCCTTAACCTTTGCGTCCGCAGCCTGCTTTTTCGTGCTCTCGAGTTCCGACGCGGGCACGAAAACGGGAGGTTTGGCCAGATCCTGCGATAACTGCGAATCGGGATCGATGAATATCTTCGAATCGCAGTGCTCGGCGGAGAGTATCAGCCGAAAGGTGTACGACTTGTCATGATCGGAAAGCACATTGACGGTGGTTTGTTTGACGATCGGGTCCTTCACCTTGATCGAGATGTATCTGGTTGGCTCATCGGACTTGCCCGTCGTCAGAACCCAGTTAGCAGAATCGCCCACGAATATCTGCCGAACCTTTTCTGTCGGCGGAAGGACGATGAGTGTGTCCTGGAACTGCGCAAGATAGACATCCACAACGGATCGCTCACCCACAATCACCGTTCGCGGATTGTCCACCTTTATTGGAATTGGATCGGCGACCCCCAGAACCACAAACATCGCGGGAATCGCAGACGTCAAACAGTGGCTAAACCTTCGCATAAGCACCTTCCTGGCTGTCAGCCTGTTGCAAAACCTCAAAAGCCCGGTCGTATCCGAGCTCTTCAATCAGTCGCTCGCGTCGGACGCGATCTTTGGGTCGCGTCGTAAAGAGCCAATAACTCTTCGGGTCGAGATTGAGCTTGAGTACCTTGGAATAGCTCGGGCGCTTCAGCAGGAACTCGCGCGGCCCGAGTGAAGCCAAGTTGGCCAACTCTTGTTCATTCAGGTGGAAGAGCCGGCCATAGAGATCCCGGTTGAACGTGGGATCCGGCAAGAACATTTGCGTCGTGCAGGCGTTGATGATGATGTCGGCATTCTCGCCAAGATCCTGTGCCGTGTGAGTCAGCAAGGTGACTCCGGCCAGATGCTTGCCACCCGTTTTCAGCGATGAAATCGCGCTGTCCAACAAGGACCGCGTCTTCAACTGCTTCCACAACTCGTCGAAGAGGATATGTTTCGGAACGGCCAGGTTCTTCGGATCGTAGATCACCTGATCGATTTGCCGCAGAATCCAAAAGAGCATCGGCTCAATCAGGTCCTGCTGGCCTTCCGTAACATCCTGGAAATCGAAACACTGAAGACGCGCCAGCCGCAACGAGTCGTCGACGTTATCAAAGACGGTTCCGTACGCGCCACCCTCGGTCCACTTCGTCAAATAACGCTGTAAGTGCGGCGGCAAAAGCATGTGCTTCAGCCGGCGGACGCTCGGGTTGACCAGATACATGCGGCGGACGGCTTTCTCGACCGCGGCCTCGTCTTCAGGCGTTAGCCGGGCGCCTGCCTTGACCAAAAGCAGGCGAACAAACTGAAACAGAAAGCCAAGATTCGATTCGGTCGGCTCCAGAGAGAAAGGGTTTATCCGCAGACCTCTGGTCCCGATCCGCTCCACCGCGCCGCCGAACAACCGAACAGTCGCTTCGTACGATCCGCCAACATCGATCACGAACGTGTAGCCGCCGTATTTCTGTTCGCTCAGGATGATGTGGTTGCCGTTGACGGATTTGCCGGACCGGGGTGCTCCCAATATCAACGTCGTGCGCGCCCCGTCCACATACGGGTCCAGAAAATACGGCGTCTTCGTCCGCGTCTCGTAAACGCTGAGATATTCGCACCCGAGGTCCTCCGAACACACGCTTCCAATGGAGGGGGCGAACACAAGTGCCAGCCGGGCATTGTGGTCGGCTCGAAGCCAAAATTGCCGCACGTTGAAGTTGCTGGCCGAATCGCCAGCCGAATTGCCCGGAAAGAGGGCATAGTACGCCGAAAGGCTGCCTTGCGTCTCTTCGGTAGATGGCGCTTGGACCTCGGTAAGCGCTTTGCTGACGGCAGGCATCGCATCGAGAATTTCTCGTCGGTTGCGGGAGTGAATGAGGCCAATGAGCGAATACAGGCCGAACTCGTGGCCGTCGTTCTCAATGGAACTCAAAATATCCGCTAATCGGTCCGTTCCTTTCTCTGCGGCCTTCGCGCCCACCGATTTCTCCAGGTTTTCTGGATTCTTCAGGTTTGCAGCAAGCGCGAGCACCTTGTGCCGAAAAATCCCGCTGAAGCCTTCAATTTGGGCGATCCGCTTTGTCACCTCCTTACGGGAGCGCGGCACCCACGTTGAGCAGAGGACCGCATTGGCGTCAATGCTCTGTAACGTCCCGAAGAGATTGGCGCGCGACGCGGCCGGGCTATCCAGCAGACTGAAGAGTTGAACGTGCTGCTTGCCGACACGAAGACAGTCGTCTTGCCATTCAATGGAAGACCGGACAATTTGCTGGTCCACTCGCTCCGGTGAGGTGGGCGCAACTTCCAGCGCCCAAGCTTCCAGATTCAGCAAATATGCGAAGAAAGAGGCAACCTCGTCACTTCCAAGCAGCCGCGCCCCCAATACGTCCGATAACTGAGTCGTGAATGTCTCCGCCGTTCTTTTCACCTGCGCGATGAACCGCGCGGTTTGACGGGCGTATTGTTCGGGTGAAAGTGCTTTGGAAGCAAATGAATTCTTGTGTGCCGGTTCGACCGTTACGGCCCAGAACAGTTCGATACGGCGAAAACCGGCGTTCTCTTCCAGAAAAGCGATTCGGTCGGTAACGGCGCTCTCGACCGAGGAATTCTCGTATGCCTCCTGGCGGGGAATATCGGCCCCTTTGCGAATTCGCACGTACTGATAGACCCGGCCGTTTTCAGGTAAGCCTTTGAACGCCCCCTCGACACGCCCGAGCGCATTCGCGACCACGTCGCTCGCGAGGCCTTCATCATCGATGCCATTGATGGCGAACATGCAGCCATACCCGCCGCTTTTCAGGGCAAAAACGTGCTCGTTGACGAAGCGCCGGATGGGAACCACGCTGCACGCCGGTTTTGCTTTTTCAAACCACTTTGGATTGGCCATAAATTTCAGCGCTTCCCCGGATCGTAATAACCCGCTTGCCGAAAACTGAGTATCCACAGCCGGAACATTTTCGGCTCCTTTCGTGTGAGCAAGTTTCCGCAAAAGATCAGGATGGGCAGCAAAAAACAAGCAAGAACTTTAGAAGCGAAGAGAAACGCCGTGACGGATACAAACATGCACATTCCAAGAAGCCGGTAATCTACACCGAACTTGGTCGTTGGCTTATTCAAAGCCGGGTTGATCTCGAACAGCGTTCCTCTTCGCTTTGTCATGAGGTGGTCCCTTTCTATCCGACTGCCTGGCCGGTAAGTGACGAGATCCATTCAGGACCCATGCCGATTACCAAGGCGCCGAACAAAACGCCGGCCACACCGCTGACACCGCGCATGATGTTTCCGCCTGCAAACGAGAAAACGGAAAACACCAATGAAACCAGAACAATCATCGCTCCGATCAGCAGGCAAGCTGTCTGGACAGTCTGCATGACAGAGGTAACGCCGCTCATGTCGATGGTCGGCGCTGCGTGAGCAACGCTGACCGCCGTGAGGAACGCCGTGAATGGAGCGACAGATTTGAGGAATGCGAAGAGCGGAGTCTTAATCCGCCCTTTTTGCCGGGCGCAAACAGCGCCATTTCGAATGTGGGTGGGTTCGGACGCACTGTTTGCGTCTGTGAATAAATCGCCGGGTGCGAATTTCAAAAGCAAATCCTCCTTCGAGATTTCAAGCAGCAAATGCTGTTTGAAATTCGAAGATAAGTGGTTTATTGCGTGGTATCAAGAGGGTAATGCAAAGCTGCTGCAAGGGATGTAGGCACCGTCGCGCACAAGGTTCTGCAACGAAACGAAGAAATTATTTTGAAAAGCGTTCAGTTATGAGTGGTGTGCTGGAATCGAGTTGCAATCGTGGTGAGATGCCGAGACATGGGATGACGATTGCTGTCGTCCTCGGCAGGGGATGGCGCCACGAGCTAATATAGCCTGCACCGGCGAAAAAGGTCATTGTTCTGAAGGAGTTTTCACGCGTAAGTTCTGAGACTCACGACAGTTTGTGGCGTGCGTTTTTCGTGGAAGCATGGATTCAGCATCAGCCACTGGGGTTGACTCGTTTCCCGGTATCAGATGGTTGGCCGAAGCAAATCCCTATTAACTGCCGGAAGCACGTGTTTCGATTGCCCGAGCACCGCGCCATCGATCTGGCTTTGTCGTTGCTGAATGGCTTCAGTGTAGCGCCGCCAGCTTGTCGGCTCCAAGATGGATTGAAAATACCCGAACGGGATCTTCCGACCGTCGAAGTTGCGTCGAACGCATTTGTCTCTTCGAACTGTTTCAATACGCGCGCGATACTGCACCATCCCGTCGCATAGTTCGTGTATCGCGTCCAAATCCTGACCAAACTCCTGGGACAGATCATGGCGGGAGCAGTCCGCGCTGAGCGGCCGCAGGTACTCATCCCACAGACACTCCATCAGTTCCCGGAATTTAAGGAAGTACACATCCCACAGTTCTCGGCATTCCCACCATTTCTGAGCGGGGACATCCGTCGGGCGGGCCTCCAACGCGATCACCAGTCGTTCGATCTGCATACGAAGCAAGCTGCCCATCGATAGAAAGATCTGCAGAAAGTTCGCGATACTGTCGAGCGATAACGATTCCGTGTGGCGCTTCAGTTTGCGTAGATGCCGCTCGAAAAAATTGAGAGTCGCTTCGTGCAACGTCTTGCACATTTGCAGATTCCGCTCCCCAAGGTGACGCATTCCGTCCTGACCTTGCCATACGGGACGGTTTCTGAGCGCGGGTGGTCGCGGCGCATTCACCAGAGGGATGTCGCAAAAATTGAGGAACGTCAATAGTGCGGTATTGTCCGCGGCACGCAACAGATCATTGAGTACAGAAAAGAACTGGCCAGCACTCTCCGTCGCCTCACGGATGTGCCGCTCGCGTCGCACGCTGTTCTGAGTTTTGATGTCCAGCAGATTGGTCACGAAGACCAAGTTGCTGAGCTGGTGGTGTTGGTCGAAGCTCTCCAGACTCACGAGTGTGGACGACTCCTGCAGCCGTACAGTCACTCGCTCCGGCACTTTGATCGAAAATCGCTCTTCTGACATTCGTGTGATCGGAAGGACTAGCCCACGTGATCCCTCTAGGTGCAGCCTCGCCGCAAGATGGCTAACATCGAAGTGGGCAGGGAGGCATGCGCGAACCATCAGCGTGTGCTCTGCAAGGACCGCTTCTATCAAGTGGATCGGCATTACCGGAGGGTGCTCCTCTTGCTCCCGAGGCGCCGATTGTAGCTGTTCCGGCGACCGCAGATGGTACGCCGAACCGCACGGATCGCAAAAGCGTCGAGGGTCAAGCGCCTTTTCTGGAACGTCCGGCACTACAATGACGGTCTCTATGTTGCCGGAGCGTCCGTGCGAGAGTAGAGCCGGGCTCGTAAAATTCGCGCTGCCGTACACGAGAGTGCGAGTGTTGCCCGATTCGAAAATGATGGCTTTAGCATGAAGTGGCTGTTGGTGCCCTTCATCGTCATACGCGCAAAGCAAAATCTCGGCACGGCTGCACTTCACGCAGTCATGGTCCAACCAGTGCCGCGTCATCGTGGTCACGCCATTTTGTGTGTAAAGAAAGAGTTTCGCCGGCCTGAACTCCTGCATCACCCGGTCGATCAATACGGGAGTATCGTCGAAGAACCGGGAAACCACATGGACGTATTCGATTGGCTGTGGCACGATCGCGACGATCTGGCTCCAAAGCGGTTGCTCAAGGTTATGAAGCAGGCGGACGGTCCTGGATTCAGGAGCGGGAGTCTGTCGCAACCACGGCGTCGAGTGCCACAGCTCCCGAACATTGGAGGCGAACGATTCGAGCGGCCAACCCTCCGCAAGAGCATCGATGAATGCAAATGCGTCTTGGAAGATGGGTAGGTTGCCCGCTTGTTCTTCGGCTTCGAAATCGAACAGGTCAGCCAGTTCCGCGTTTGACGTGAGCCCCGGCCGAGTAAAGTTGCAGCTCCCGACGATCAGCCGACCCGAGCTCTTGGTCGTGAATAGATAAAGCTTTGGATGAAATCGCCCCTTAGTCTCGATGGGACTCAACAGGTAACGAATATTGACGCGCTTGGGGCGTTGTGATTCCGGAGCGAGCGCAACCTTTTGATACGTCGTGCGATCGGTGCAGACCGAGATATTGTTGTTCCCGCTCAGTGCGTTGAATCTTTCCAAGCAGTAATCTTCAAAGAATCGCGGTTCAAACGTGTATGTACACAAAACGGCGTTGTGATACGTTCGTCGCGATAGCGCCTCGTGCACGTTAATACGCGAGCTTTTACTTTGGCGCGCCATCTGATTTGAGAATGCGGCTCAGCTGTCGCCTGCCATCCGCCGTGATCGAGATCTCATTATCAAGCGCGAACTCCAGCAACCCGAGATCCTTGAGAATACGGCCGCAGTTCCAATGTCGCGAAGACCGAAAAGCCGGTCGGTAGTCCTGATCCTTATGAACCTTCCCATCCAGGCGATGGAGCCAACAGCTCTCAAGCCGGCCCTTTTCATACATGATCCGGTCGTGCTGATCCAACACGAATAGCTCCAAAAACGACAGTAGGGCCGATCTCCAGTCGAGATCAGGTTGGAGCCACTGGTCCAACGCCGGCAGGACGGCACCGGTCCATAGGTTCGATGTGGCCTTCATACCGATGTATCTGGCGAATTCGTTCCGGGCGCCACGCCATTTTGCATACAGGACAGCAAGCAACCCAATACCTACGGCCGCAACCTCCGGCGGTTTGCCGTCACGCTCTACGAGCGCCCGCTCGCTTCTATTGCTCGTCGCATCAATGGTGGCACGCGCCTGGTGGCACATCTTGTCATCGGGAACGGCCTTTAAGCCAAGAGAGGCGAGCAATTGAGCAGGTGTTGATCCGGAACCAAATGTCCCGGCCAACGTCGATTCGAACCCTTGCTCCGTCAGAGCCGAACAGATATCCGCGAGGCTCATGCCGGACGGTTGCAAGTTCAGTGCTTCAAGGATGCAGGACAGCAGATTTTCAAGTGCCTGGGTGAGGTACTCGTGTGCGCAGAACTGTTGCCAAAAGCCGTAGCACGGCGCTAGCAGTGCAGGCGGTTGGTAAGGCACGGGCGAGTTGTCATCGCGCCAGAGCACGCCGTAGTAATAAGTCGGGTACACGAGGTAGTCATCCCATTCCTTCGGTTTGAAACCGGCTTTGCCGTACTCGAAAACAGTGTGCAAGATCAACCCGAGCGTATGCCGCCGCAGGATGTCTGTGTCCCTCGGTTCCGTGCGGTCCCACGAGAAGAACAGATTCAGAAGCAACTCACGCTCTTGAACGGCCCTTTCCTGGTCCAGAGAATCGAGCGAAAAAGAATGTGCGGATTTTTCGAGGACACGAAGCGGAATGAGTTTTTCCCGGTAGTAGGCCTGTTTGTGGTACGACGTCTGAGCCACACTATATTCGAAGGCGTTGGCGAGGGCCTCCCCTCGTGCGGGGGCCGCGCGGTCGATTCCGTCCTCCATTCGGTGTGTCAGGCCCAGAGCATACAGCGACCCACCGTAGTACTGACCATAGCCCCCCATCCCGTTCGAAGGGAGGACGGGGATGTTTGTATCAACTTCCCCTGTATCGCTGAATTTCGCGAGCTTCGGCCGAATTGCGTCTGCGCCGACGACGCTGCCCGAATCGGCATTATGCCTCAACGTTGCGAGCGCGAAGAATGCCTCACGTCTCCGGAAGGCCGTTGTGAACTCGGCATATCGAGTCGGGGCCTCGGTTCTCTCTATGTGCCAAAGAGCCCAAGTATAGAACGAGTAATAGCGCGCGCGGCTGGTGGTCGTGATGATTCCCTGCACTAGATAGTCGGTGATCATGAACGACACTCGTGACATCCCAAGCGGGTCTCGCCCGCCCAATTCTGTAATCACGTATTTGCTCCACTTCGGAATCTGAGGCGTCACGGCAGCAGTTGGTGGCACGCTTTATTCCTGGTTCGAACGCGTGAATCGAGATCAGCCAGAAACCCGAAATGAGTCCTTTCGACCTCTCTGGAATAGCTGGCAGTGACTAAGTATATACGATCAAAGGGGCTGCCGTGCAATTGTCGACCCGAATGGTTGTCGCACTTTGGAATACGGAAGTGTTCCGCAAACCGGGCGTCTCAATGAGGGCAATCGTTCAGGCCTTGCCTAACCTCGATAGCGCGGCACTGATCGTGCGAACCCCATAGGCACTCTCGCCTGTTCGTCGGTCCCATTTTTCCCGCATCAAGCCGGAGCGACGGAAGAGGCGGTCGATTCGGGCGACATCGCCCCGGCACCAAAACGCAAGAATTCCGCACAATGCCAGATCGGCGCGGCTATGGTCATTGTCGTAATCGGAGGCATCGCCGTCCCACAAGCGCCGGAAGCGGTCACCATTTCGCGCGCGCGTGGCCCGTTCGATGAGTTCCTCGTCTGAAAGGCTAAAGCCGTTGGAAAAGGCTTCTGGTGGAACGCCGCTCTCTTTCGGAAAAAGCTCGTCCGCCAGCTGCTCCAATACGGTTTGGCGGCTCTGAATGGTCACCAGCGTGCCGATGAGATGTTTTCCGGTGATCGTGAAATACCGGCCACTGTCGTACATCTCGATCTTGCCGCTGCGCCGTCCTTTGCCCGGCAGCTTGGCTTTCACCAGAATATGAGCGCCGGTCCCGGAGGGCGACAACTCGGTATAGCTTTCAAGGCGCTTAATGAGATCCAGAGCTTCCGGCGCAATCGCTCCGTTTGCAGCCCGGCATTGGTCCAGATCGATTCCGCAGAATGGATCGGCGTCGGTGAAAACGAACCCGATACCGTGGCAAGGAAACCGGCGCAGCGCATAAAGGACATGGCGATAAGTGCTCCAGGTCTGCGGCTTATCGCAGGCCGCGGCCTTTCCGCTCCACGGCGAAATGGGAATCTTGGTGGCGCGCCCGTTTACTTCGACTCGGCGCCAGAGAACCCATTGCCTGTAGTCGAGCAGCTCCGCCGGAACGCGGATCATGCCACAGCCTCCTTAACGGACCGCGCTGCGACATCATCGTCCGTTCGGCGCTCAGCTTCTGGATCCCGCCCCCATTCCAGGCGGATATGCCGATTGCAAGCTGGACAGATGTACTCCCGGCTGGGAGTTTCGAATGTCCGGCCGCAAATACATTCGGCGGTGAAAACGGATACGCCTTGCATAGTCAAGTCCTTCTGATTTCCTCTACGCTCTGCTCCTTACCGAACAAGAAGCGCTGAAAAACGCGAAATCCGTAGGGCGCGCAAAATATTTCTGGGGGATCGCCGCCGCAACGGCACCCGAAAAAGTCGCCTCCCGTGCGGCGGTTCCTTGGTCAAGCGGTAGCCTTCGTAGATTTTGCGCCGACGTTCAGCGCGGCGAGGATCTCGGCGGCGGTGGACTGAATGAACTGCAGCGAAGCGGAAAGCGTGGCGCGGTCGCCGTTATAGAGCTTGATGTAATCGGCTGCGGCGGTATTCGTATCGAGCCCGATTGCGTAGCAAACGACAAACGCCACGGCTTCCGCTTCCGTCTCGCGAATCGTTTTCGTGGTTTCGGTGCGGCGTTCTGCCCGGTGTAGCTTCTCGTGTGCCAGTTCGTGAACCAGCGTTGAGAATTCCTCTGCGGCTGGCTGGTCCGGTAGCAGCGTAATGCGTCCGCCTCGGGAAACGCCTTTGGCGGGCGCAATCGCGGAGTCGTAATCGAGGGTGATCGAGTGTGAGGCTACCAGGGCCTTCAGGTTTTCCAAGTGCTCGCGCGGGTCGCCTTTCACGCTGGCGAACTCCGGCAGATCCTGGCCGTCCGTTTGCGAAATATCGAACACATAAGCCGTGCGGAATCCGGCCAGCCGACTAGCGGTCTCGATCGCGCTGGCGTCTTCCTCCTGGTCCTTTGCTTCGCGCTTGCTCTTGCAAACAATCGGGGCAAGAATGGCTATGCCTTTCTCCCCTTTGCGAACATGCCGGCCAAGGCCGAGCCATGCCCGGAATCCAGCCACGTGCGTGGCATTCGGGCGCTGCATGGAAATCAGCAGGCAGTTGGTCCAGGAATATTTGTGAAAACGTGCGGTGACGCTCAGACATGCCGTGAGCGCGGCGCTGTTCCCGGCTTCGAGCGCTGCGGCCAACGCATCGAGCGCTTTGGAAGCGATTTCCGAAGTATTGTTTTGGGTGTTCATTGTGTTTTTGCCTTTCAGCAAATGCCCCCGCGGCGGAGGGGTGAAAGACGCGACGAACGCCTTTCGAGCATTGGGGTAGGCACCGGGCGGGGTACCCGGAAGTCACACACTTTGTTTTGCCGAGCGAGGTGGGCGAGGGGAAGTCAAAAGAAAGTGTTGACGATGGGTCGAGCCGGTGCGAATGCGGAGAAAGAAAAGGCGTTCGTCGGGCTCTGG
>DASUJR010000228.1:0-3665 GCA_036279175.1 Candidatus Acidiferrales bacterium
TTGTTCGCGTTCCGAAGATTGTTTCCGTTCCGGAAATTGTTCGCTGTCCGCGGCAGATTATTTCGATTCCGGAATTGCGTTCCGATGTTTCGCTGGTTCCAAACGCGTGTGACAGCTGGATTTCTGCGACTCGCTATTGGCGCGACACGATTGCGTTGCGGGATAGTTGCTATCGTGTATGGGCCGGAACGCGTGACCGGAGATCCACTCGAATAAACAGGCCGCCGGTACGCGAAGGATGGTGACGAACGCATCCCAAACGAGGGAGAGCGTTGGCCTGAGTAAAACGGTCTACTGCCGTATGATCGCATCGGCATCGAGCGGAACGATGAAACACCGCCCGGCCGCATGGGAGCATGAACCGCCGGCGCACTGCGTGGAGCCGGCCGTCCCACTTTCGCTGCGGGAACAGTTCCCGGGTTCGCTTGAGCAATCGTGACCGCGCTCGCAACAAGCGCGACGGCAGACAAACTTGCTTTCATCTTTTCGTTTCCCTTCTGTTGCTGACCCAATTGTCTGTAGTCTAACGTAGACGGCCTGAAATGAGAAGCATTTCTCCGCTGATCCGGTTCGAATCGCCTGTGGTCGGGAACACTGCCCCGAAAATGAAAAGAATGGCGTCATACCTGATTACGCACAGTCAGTCTGTGATGGGCTCGGAGTTGATGAACGGCGAAACGCCTACGGCCGGAAAAGGCGAAGAATTGCATGAAAGGCCGTGGCTTAGCGTCTGACGCAGACGCCCTACAGTAATTGGAAACCCAGGCGCCAATACCTCGTCGGCCTAACGACTAGCGGTATCCATGCGGCTTTGGCCAGGCGGGCAATAATCAGACCCGGGTGTCGTTCATGGTCAACGGCGACGGAGTATTCTGAAAGATCCGCGTGCTGGCCTTTTAGTTCGCCCAAGCCCGATGGCGAAACGACTCGACCCAGTGCCCTTGTTGGTCCATCCTAACTTCGCGGCACCTTAACAACAGACAGGAAATCCCTTATGATGACCGACCTGCGGTTCGCGCTGCGCCAATCAATCAAATCGCCGGGGTTTTCCTTTCTGGCGGTGATCACACTCACGCTTGGGATCGGCCTGAACACGGCGATTTTTTCGCTAGTCAGCGATCTTTTTCTCCAAGGCCTGCCCTTCCAGGAGCCGAAACGTGTTCTTCATATTTTAACCCGCTCCAAGGATCGGACGGACGAGTTCCAGATGTCGGCGCCGAGATTCATGTTTTATCGCGACGCGCAGACGATTTTTTCCGGGTTCGCGGCAGAGAATCAACAAGCGGCGACGGTGACCGGCATCGGCGATCCGTTGTCGATGCCGATTTTCAAAACGACGGCAAACTGGTTCGATGTGCTCGGAGTGCGGCCCATCATGGGACGAACCTTTCTGCCGAAGGAAGAAGAAGGCGCGGATGTGGTCATCATCACGGACCGTTTTTGGAAAGCGCGGTTTGCCGGGAGCCAGGACATCATCGGGAAAACAATCGGTCTCGATGGTGTGACGCACACGATCGTGGGTGTGATTCCAAAAATGCCGGTCTCCTGGACGGGGACACCAAATGCCGATGTCTGGACGACGAAGCCGATGGTGATCCCGGGTTTCTCGCACGAAAAGATGATGCGCGGCTCGACGTTCCTGCGCGTGATCGGGCGGCTGAAGGCGGGCGTCACACTTGATCAGGCGAAGGCGGCGCTGGGCACGCTCGGAGAGGATTACCGTTCGCGTTTTCCGGGCAAGAGCGATGCGGAATTCCGCAACGTTATCAAGACGCTTCCGCAAGATGTGACGGAGAATTTACGGCCGGGCTTCGCGACTCTACTAGCGGCGGTCGGGTTCGTTTTGCTCATCGCTTGCAGCAACGTGGCGAACCTGCTGCTGGTGCGCTTCAGCGGACGGCGCCGCGAGATTTCCATCCGCATGGCGCTGGGCGCGACGCGCGGAAGCGTTGTGCGACTTTTTGTTTTCGAAAGCGTGCTTATCAGTCTGCTGGCGGGAGTTCTCGGTGCGGCCCTGGCATGGCAACTGGTGCCGCTCGTCCCCAAGTTGGCAGCGAACTTTCTCCCGATCGAACAGGGAAGCGCGAGCGCGCTCTCCGTGCCGGTGCTCTTGTTCACGATCGGGCTTTCACTCGTGACGGGATTCGCGATGGGTCTTTACCCGGCGCTACAAAGTTCGCGCGCCGATATTGTAGATACGCTTAAGGAAGCCGGTCGCGGCATGCAAGGCGGTGTGCGCCAACAGCGGTTCCGTAAAATTCTCGTGGGCGCGCAGGTCGCGCTCTCGGTTACGCTGCTCGCGGGCGCGTCGTTGCTCATCACGAGTTTCGTGCGTTTGAGTCAGCAGGATCCTGGTTTCGACACGAACAAACTCTGGATCGGAGTCACGGCGCTGTCGCAGGCGCAATATCCCGATCAGGCCAGCCGCGCTCGTTTTGCCGAACAGTTGCAAACGATGTTGCGCGCAACTCCGGGATTCGAGGACGTGATGTTGAGCGCTGGTTTTCCGCTCTTCGGCAGACCCGGCGTCACTCTTTACACTCGACCTGAAGGCAACGTGCCTCCGGTTACCGAGCGAAAAGGCGCGCCGTCGAACGACATCATGCCGGGATGGTTCCGCGCCGCGGGCATTCCGTTGATCGCCGGCCGTGACTTCAACGAACAGGACGTCCTCGATCATCCGAACGTCATCATCATCAGCAAAGCGGGCGCGAAGACAGTGTTCGGCAATGAGAATCCGATCGGCAAAACCTTGCTGATCACGAATGGCAGCGTGCCGGTCGAGATTGTCGGGGTCGTCGGCGACGTGCGCTCGGTGCAATTGAATCAGCCTAACAACATCGAATTTTATCGTCCGTTCGCACAGGAGAATTTCCCGTACCTCACAATCGTGGTGCGCAGTCCGCTTCCGCCGGAAACGATCACACGCTCAGTGAAAACGGCGTTGCGCGGCATCGATCCGAGCCTTGCACTAATCTTCCCTGAGCCATTCAGCGCGATCATGGCGGAGCTGCTCGGCCAGGCGAAGCTCATGATGGTGTTACTGGGAGTTTTTGCCAGCGTGGCACTGTTGCTGGCGACGGTCGGGATTTACGGTGCGGTTGCTTACACGGTGGAACAGCGGACGAGCGAGATCGGCGTACGGATGGCGCTCGGCGCGCAAACCATGGATGTGCTCCGGCTGGTGATGGGGCAGGGGATGCAACCTGTGTTCTTCGGTTTAATTGCCGGACTTGCCGCGGCGCTCAGCCTTGGAAAATTGGTTGCGGCGCAGCTCTATCAAACTTCGCCTTACAATCCGGTTCTGCTGACGACAACCGTCGCCATCCTGGCGATGGCAGCGTTCATCGCGTGCCTCTTTCCGGCAAGACGAGCGACCAAGTTGAATCCGGTGGAAGCGCTCCGGGCGGAATAGGCCCTTAAACTGATGGGCACTGTCCCGTCCAATTAGGGCCGACAGACAGCTCGTCCTTCCAGACGCGACCGCGCGTTATCTCGACCCCAATTCCGCACGACTCAATCCCAGCCGTTTTCGGAAGCGACATCGGCCAGCGTCCGCACGACAAAGATTTCGCCTGCTAATGCGCAGTCGACCAGCCGTGTCACGCCGACGTGATGCTGCGGATCACGAACTTGCAGTCGAAGCAGCCCGCGTGGCGGGTAAA
>DASUJR010000229.1:0-3923 GCA_036279175.1 Candidatus Acidiferrales bacterium
GGCGACGGTACGCGGCTGGATGGCTGATTGGGAGAATGCGTCCCACGATATTGTGGTATATGCCCTTGACTACAGAACTCCGTACCCTGAGACAGCGCCGCCGGATTTGAGGAATCTCCAAGTCATCGCCCTGTATCTTCCAAGCGCGGTTGCGAGCAAGTCACGGCGCTCAGCGGAACACAAGAAATAGATTCGCGTGATCCGACGAGAACCCCGCCCTGCGGCAGAACGCGATCTTTTGGCGAGCCTTGTTTTCGCGATGACTGCGGCGTACGATGCGTCACTGGGCCTGGCCGCGTTTGCCTTCCTGTAATGTTTTCTTGCTGGGATTGACGCGGGCATCGTGCGGCCTGACCGACGCGTTTGTAGCGCGCGATAATAGTTGAGGACGAGTGCGGGAGCGAGCGAAGAGATGCGAACGAAAGCGGTGACGGTGGTCGGCGCGCAGTGGGGCGACGAGGGAAAAGGAAAGATCGTCGACTACCTGGCGGCGTCGTTTGACTACACGGCGCGCTACGCGGGCGGACACAACGCCGGGCACACGGTGATCTTCAATAATCACCGGGTCATCCTGCAACTGATTCCGAGCGGGATCATTCGGCCGGGGAAGAAGGCTGTGATCGGGAACGGGACGGTGGTGGATCCTGCGGCTCTGGTTGCGGAGCTTGAAAACCTAAAGAAATCCGACATCGACGTGCGAGGACGGTTGTTCCTGAGCAATCGCGCGCACGTGATTTTTCCCTATCACCGCGAAATGGATCTGGCGGCCGAGTCGGCGCGCGGCGCGGCGAAAATCGGGACGACGTCGCGTGGGATTGGGCCGGCGTACGAAGACAAAGCATCGCGGCGCGGGATTCGCGTGTGCGACCTGCTGGACACCGAGCATTTTGCGGAGAAGATTGCGCCGGTGATCGCCGAGAAGAACATGATCAGCGCGGCGACGTTTGGGCATCCGCTGGAGACGGCGGGACTCGTCGAGCAATATCTGGAACTTGGAGCGCACATTCGCGGGCTGGTGACGGACACCGCCGTGCTGTTGAACGAAGCGCTCGACCGCGGGCAGACGGTGCTGTTTGAGGGCGCGCAGGGGACGATGCTGGACATCGATCACGGCACGTATCCGTACGTGACTTCGTCGAACGCAACATCGGGCGGCGTGGCGACGGGACTTGGCGTGGCTCCGTCGCGAATTACGGGTGTGGTTGGCGTGACGAAGGCGTACACGACGCGCGTAGGGAGCGGACCGTTCCCGACGGAGATGGTTGACCTGGAGGCGCAGGAAGTACGCACGCGCGGAAACGAATTCGGGGCGGTGACGGGGCGCCCGAGGCGGTGCGGCTGGCTGGATCTGGTGGTGCTGCGCTATGCGATCATGCTGAGCGGGATCGACTCGCTTGCGGTGACGAAGCTGGACGTGTTCGACCAACAGAGCGAAATTCGCGTCTGCACCGGCTATCGGTACAAGGGCGAGCGGCTGAAGGAAATGCCACCCGAGGCCGAGACGCTTTCGCAGGTCGAGCCGGAATATCAGACGCTCCCGGGCTGGCAGAAACAAACGCCGGGAATTCGCGACGTGAAGGATTTGCCGGCGGAGGCGCGAGCGTACCTGGACTTCATTTCGGAGCAGCTGCAGGTGGAAGTGGGGCTGATCTCGACCGGTCCTGAACGCGAAGCGACGATCATCCCGCGCGGAACTAAACTCGCATCCTGGTTGTGATTCATGCTTTCCTTCGAAGCGGCACGCGCCAAAGTGACGGAAATTGTTCGGGTGCGGGCAGGCTCTCCCGAAACTGAACTCGTCGATATCTCCGAAGGTCCGGCGCAGACGCTCGATCGCGTGCTGGCCGAGGATGTAACAGCCGACCGGGATTATCCGCCGTTCGACCGTTCGACGCGCGACGGATACGCGGTGCGCGCAGCGGATGTAACGCAGGCCGGCGCGAGATTGAAGCTCATTGGGGAGAGTCGCGCGGGCGTTGCGTTCGATGGAGCGGTCGGCGCGGGCGAGTGCGTCCGTATTCTGACTGGAGCGGCGGTGCCGAAAGGCGCGGATGCGGTGGTGATGCAGGAATACGCGCGCGTCGACGGCGACTCCGTTGCTTTAGAGCGTGCGACCACGAAAGGGCAGAATTTTGTTGTGGCGGGGGCGGAGTCGCGGGCGAGAGACGTGCTGCTGCTACGCGGCAAACGGCTCGGCTATGCGGAATTGGCGATCGCGGCGCAGGCGGGGTACGCGAAATTGCGCGTGAATCGGCGTCCGCATGTAGCGATTCTTTCTACCGGCGATGAAGTGGTGGATCTGAACGAGGCGCCGGGTCCATACCAGATACGCAACAGCAATAGCGTGTCGCTGGCGGCGCAAGTGTCATGTGCGGGCGGTGAGGCGGTTGCGCTGGGGAATGCGCGCGACGAGATAGCCGAACTGCGCGCGCGGATCGAACGCGGACTCGCGGAGGATGTGCTCGTTCTTAGCGGCGGCGTCTCGGTTGGGACGTATGATTTGGTCGAGCAGGCGCTGCGGGAGCTTGGGGCGGAATTTTTCTTTGACAGCGTGGCGATCCGGCCGGGCAAGCCGGCGGTGTTCGGGTGGTGCCGCGGAAAGCCGGTGTTCGGATTGCCTGGGAATCCGGTGTCGACGATGGTCACGTTTGAACTCTTCGTTGCGCTTGCGATCGAGATGCTCAGCGGCACAGAGCCGCGTCCGCTATTCAGCAAGGCGAAGCTGGCGCAGGCGGTGAGCGAAAAGACTCCACTGGCACATTTTCTGCCGGCGCGGGTGAGCTGGGATAGCGGCGATCCCGTGGTCGAAACAATTCCGTGGCAAGGATCGGGAGATGTGGGCGCTGTGGTGCGTGGTAACTGCTTTCTGGTTGTGCGAGGCGACAGGCAGCAACTGACGGCCGGCGAATGGGTAGACATTCTGCCGCGACGAGGCATTATTTAAGCCGATGAAAAAGATGTCGCATTACGACGGCGGCGGGCGCGTGCGGATGGTTGACGTCACCTTGAAGGCGGCAACCGTGCGTACGGCGGAGGCGCACGCGTTCGTACGGATGCGTCCGGAAACCGTTCGCGGCATCAAGAGGCTCGAATCGCCAAAGGGGAATCCGCTGGAAATCGCGAGAATCGCCGGAATTGCCGCCGCGAAGCGGACCTGGGAGCTGATTCCTCTTTGTCACCCCCTCCCGCTGACTCACGTAGATGTGCGTGCGAAGCTGTGTAAGAATGGCGTAGAGATCACCTCGGAGGCCACGGCAACCGGACCAACGGGGGTTGAGATGGAGGCGCTGGTGGCGGCTTCCGTTGCCGCGCTGACGATCTACGACATGTGCAAGGCGCTCGAACGAGGCATGGAGATCACCGAGTTGTACCTCGAACGAAAATCCGGCGGGCGAAGCGGCGAGTACGTGCGCAACAAACGGACCGAAACTCGTGCGAGTCGCGGGGTTTCGAAGGGGCATGGCCGTTGATGGCGCCGATGAACGATTTTGACGCGCGTTCGAAGCGCGATGTTCGAGTGCTGATCGTCGATGATAATGCGCTCGTCCTCGACTTGCTGATGAAGGGGCTTTCGCCGCATTGCGAGGCGCGAGCTGCGGCTGATGGCGCCGATGCGCTGTTGAAAATCGTCGATGATCCTCCCGACTTGATCGTCTGCGATTACAAAATGCCCGGCCTCGACGGGCGACAACTGTATGAAAAACTGCGCGGGCGGCAGCAGACGAGGCAAGTCCCGTTCATTTTTCTGGCCAGCCGAGGCGATATCGAAGAAAAACTGCGGCCGATTGCGGAGGGCGTCGAGGAATTCATCACGAAGCCTTTCTTCCTGAAAGACCTTGTTCGCCGGACGAAAAAAGTGATCGACCGCTTGCGCCTGGAAAAGATGCAGAACCGCGCCGTTCGTCCGGGAGTGATTCAGGGTC
>DASUJR010000230.1:0-11592 GCA_036279175.1 Candidatus Acidiferrales bacterium
CCGGGCTTATGTCGCCCTCACATGCTTAGATGAGAGGAGATAAGCAGCAGTTTACAGTGCGAGTAGGGTTAACATGGTAGAGCTCATGTCGATTTACCGGAGAAACCGCGGATTTCTGGCCAAGTCAGGGTTTTTCGACCCGGCGGGGGCGAGTGTTGCGATTGCAAGCAGGAGCCAACAAGGGTGATTCCAGGGCCGTGCCTCCAGGATAAAGCGCGCGATAGGCACCGTGTTGAGCCGCCGATTGGTGCCGGCGCTTAGTTCCCGCACGGCGCGTGCAGGAGTTTTGGAACGCGCAGCAATCCGGCAGGCGCGAGCGCGAATCGAGGGCAGCCGTAGCGCGGTTGCCCGGAACAGTCTGCGCACGATAGAATCGATGGGCCTTCGCGTGTAGATTCACCGCGTCAATATTCACCGCCGATACAGGGGCGTAGCTCAGTGGTAGAGCAGCGGCCTTTTAAGCCGAAGGTCGTGGGTTCGATCCCCACCGCCCCTACCAATCCTTCTCCTTGAAAACACGCGAGTTCTGGCGGCGGGTCGCGCCGTGTACCCCGCGTGTACCTCTTTAATCAGCGGATCGTTGCTCCAAGCGGCCCGGAGGTCGGCTTCGATCTGCTCTTGGCGAGATCGCGTCCAGGGCGCGTAATGCCGTTCCGTGATGCGGATGCTACTGTGCCCGAGAAGGATCGACACTCTATCGAGAGGCACACCTGCGAGAAGCAATTCGACCGCGAACGTATCGCGGAGCCGGTGCGGATGGCCGGTGGGAACCTTTGCGAATTCAAAGAGGCGCTGCAAGCGGCGCTGCCATTTTCCTTTTGCGCTCCGCACGGTGGATACGCCTGTCCAGAAGAAGTATCGCTCGCTCGAACGCGGCGCTATTTCCAATGCGTCCACAACGGCATCCGGTAAGACACAATACACGGGCACGCCGGTTTTCTGCGTATGGAGAAGCAGCTTGTTCCCGTTGAGGCGGCTCACTTCAAGCTGTGTTGCATCTCCGATTCGAAGCCCAGAGTAGCGCAGCAAAAGCAGAAAAGCTCTGAGGCGCTGCGCATTGCGTTTGCCGGCGCTCTCGCCGTAAGGCTCAAGGGCTGCAACCATCCGAGTCATCTCTTCCCGCGTAAAGGGCATCGTGGGCTTGTTCGGAACCTTGGGAGCCTTCAAATCAATTGCTGGATTGTCGGCAATCCATTTTCTCTTTTCAGCAAAGCGCATGAATGCTCTCAGGCGTTCTAGCTTCTTGAGGCTTGTGCGCGGCCCTTGTGTCCACGTCGCACGAAACGTCGCAAGTGTGTCGAGGTCCAGTTGCATCAGGAATTGCAGCTTGTATGCTTCCGCGAAGGCGTCAAGCTCTTGGAACAGGAGACGGTACTTGTACAGTGTGGATTGATTCAGTTTTCGCGCCTCGGCATCCGCAATGAATTTCCGATGAGCGTCCTTAATCGTTATTTGCTGCTCGGTCTGACGTGTCCTACGGTCCTCAGCTTCCCATTCGCGAACCATTTCTTGCGCTCGCTGCCAGTCGCGCAGCTTGAGCGACTCGCGTAGCTCTTTGCCGCCCAGAAAACCGTCAACCCAAATAGGGCACTGGCAATGCCGGTGCTTGCGCCCCTTCGTGCGCTGCTTGCAGCTTCTTCGATGACGGCGGTAGATGGTCAGCATCGCGCAACGCTCCTAGCGAACAGCCGCTTTCGCCGATAGTCGTCGGTGGACCCGCTGTAATACAGAGTGCGGAATCCGCAGCGTAACATAGCGTCTCTTGTGGCGGGGACTGCGATCTCCAATCACAAGCACACCCGGTTCATCCTCGAAAAGTTCACGAACTTTATCAGGACTGAGGTTCCACATCTCAGCGATTTCCGTAACGGCATAGTGCCGCTCGATGTGCACTGAGGTTTCGAGTTGTAGTTCGACGGCCATTGCTCGCAGCTACTCCTGGATAAAACTGGATTCGACAAATCCGTGTTCGCTCCGCCTGTGGTCCCCTGCATTTGCCTCCGCCGTGATTCAGGTGCATCGGTGTCACGCATGATGCACAGCGGGCGCACCCTCGCCCGCATCACCCGCGTGGTGGTCCTGCCAAGACTTGAATTCCTTGTCTCGCCTAAACAGGTCTTTCAGTGCTTCCGTAATCACGTAGGACGGAGTTGCGCCGATGAATTCTGCGTAGCAGTCCAATTGATTTTTGATAGCTTCCTCAACCCGCGCTTGGATGGTGACTGACTTTGGCTGTTTGGGTGGTGCTTTGATGATTGGCATGTTTCGCCCTCAATCCTCGTCGGGAATTTGTCCGACAATTCGTCTTACAAAGCTCTGGGAGTTGCCTGATAGTTCGCGGCCAAAACACGAACTGCACTTCGAAGCAGCAAGAGGCGGGAGTGACCCCCGAAGCCCGAAGGGATAGGGCCGCGATTCTGCGGCGCGATGGGGTCGCTCCCGCCTCTGGTCGTGTTTTGGCCGCGTTCCGTTTCCGTGCCTCGTTTGGCGCATTTGCTTGTTCTTTCTTCGGGTTAGGTTCTCGCCTCACTGAACCGGGAGGTGAAATCTCCCTGGAAAGGTCCTTCCCCGGAACTTTTCACCGGCACATTTACGGGCCGATGCGGATGTCTCTCGAATAATGCAGCCTGCCCGTTCACTGTAACGGAGATAAGCGCGGCTTGCGAAGGTTGGCGGTACTTGATGGATTCGGACCGGACCGCATTCTCTGTGATCGTGCCCGCACGCCATTTTTTGTATAGGTCTTCGATTCCAGGATTGCCGAACCGCTCTTGTGAAAGGTTCAAAAACTCGATGTCACGGTTGCTCAGTTTGGCGAATTGCTTCTCATCCCAGAGCCGACGCGTGCGGAAATATTGGAGCGCTCCGAACGGAGAATCCGGGTCCCAGAGCCGTTGAAACGTCTCGTGAAAGAGCTTCTTAGCGCGCTCGAAATTCGTGTCACGCGTCGCTATGTAATAGAGGCGAACCTGGCTGAGCTTGGTGAAGAGGGTCATATATGCGTCCAGGTGGGTCCTGAAACTCTCCATGCTCTCAAACCCTGGATCGATGAAACTCAAGGTGACCACAGGCGGCAGAGACATGCTGGGGTTGTAAAACATCGGGAATTTGTCCACAAAATAGCGGTCGGTGAACTGGTCTTTGATCGCCCCCGAATACCGCTTGTGGGGAAGGATTTTCTTGGCGATTCCCATTTGGTCGCAGAAAAATGTGATCTTCTGCCCTTCGGTTTCGAGGTACGTTACGTCTTGATTTCGGAGAATGAAATCCAGGGCAATGAGCCGCGTTCGGATGTATTGAGTTGAATGGACGCGCCGGAAGCGGACATTCTCCCTGCCGATGGCTTCATAGAGATTGCGCGAGAAGAGGTGAAACACGCGGCCATGCCGGAGATACGGCTTCGTCTTCGCGTGCTTTTTCTCGATCACTTTTTGCGCAAATGCCACACTGCGCTTGCCTGGCTTCGTCTGGATGAAATGCAAGAACTGCTGGCAGGTGAAGTACCCGGAATGCGTGGCCACAAGGTAGAGGAAACGTGCTTCTTCCTCCGTATAGCCGAAGCCGCGCAGGGCGTCGATGTGGATCGGAAGGAATTTCATAGCGCAAAAATCCTTGCGGTGATTTCCTGTGAATCGAGTACGCGACGCAGTCTGTCGTGGTCCTGCTGCCGAGCAAAAACGTGGAATCCAGCTTTGGCTTTTTCGCCAAGACCCTGAGGTCGATAATCGCGAGTGGCTACTTCTAAATCGAGCCGATGCACGTCTCGGCACTCATCCTCATACTCGATTCGTACGTCGGGAATCGGAATCTTGTCATTCACAACCTTCAAATCAAACCGGCTGGCGATGGCGATACGCTCGTAGGCTGGGTCCTTATCAGGCCGCATTCTTGAGATGGCCTGGTAGAGCTCCTTCTTTAGCTCCAAATCGAGAATCACACGGCGCACCTTGCCTCCCGAGTGTTCGATCTCTTTGGCGACCTGTTGGTAGAGTCGATAGAGTTCGGCGTCGTGGCGGGCTTCCTTGGGCTTCGCAAAGCCGTGATACGTCATCTGGCGGCCGGACACGAACTGCGCATGTTTGAGCAGTCGTTGACCCTCTTTCGTTAGCGTCAGCACCTTCGTGGAATAGGAGGAATGGCCTTCAATTGTTCGCTGCTCGACTAGGCCATGCTTCCGCAGATTTCTGATGTCGGCTTCCATGCGAGCTTGATCGCCTTGGTATCCGAATCGCGCCAAGTCTTCGGTCGGCACCACGCGAAACTTGCCCACGTCGGTTAACGTACGGACTTCCGAATCACGGAGAGAGTACTCACGGTCGCGCCCACGGTAGATTGTTCTGGACCGATCCGAGCCTCGCGACGCGCCAGAATTGGAACCTTTTTCGCGGTCTGTCTGATTACGTGTTCTTTCGTCGCTTCGGGACCTGCCCGCCCGTTCGAGTACACTGGGATGTGAGTCTGAATCCCAACGGGACGGCAAAGCGAAATCGGAGATGCTGTAAGGCCGGTCCATAGAACCTTTTCACTTAGCCTTCGGGCTCAGGTGCGGGACGCGCGATCCTGGTCCTCGGCGTAGAGAAACACCTCTTCGACATTCTTTCCGAACGCTCGCGCGATCTTGAATGCCAGCGGCAAGCTCGGATCGTACTTGCCAGTTTCAATGGCATTGATGGTGCCGCGAGCCACCCCGACACGCGCCGCAAGCTCGGCCTGCGACCATTCCACTTCTGCACGTAACACACGCAGGCGGGTCTTCATCGGTACCGCCAGGAATACAAAATGAGGCCGATGCTCCACAGCACGACCATCAATGCCGGGATTCCCAGCCATGGGACGGAATGGAAGCCGACAGCCTGCGAATAGCCGATAGCAAGCGAGAAAACCAGTGTGCCCGCGAACGCAAACGTCAGAGCGCGGTAGTTGACTTGTTGCTCGCGTTCATCGTTGGAGCGAAGGAAGCGAAGCAAGAACAGAATCGCGGCCCCTGCCGCCAGGACAGCGAGGGCGAGGACGGGAACACGAAGGGCAGGGACCTTGCCGACTGCACTGATCGCAATTGCCGAAACTACCGCAGCGGCATAGAAAAGCCAGATCGAACTTCGGCGGCGGGAGGGTAGATTCTCTGGGGATTGAACAGGCATGTGGGCCTCCAAAACTAGTCCGAGTGTAATGTATAACGTACATACTGTCAAGTGGAATATTCTCTCGGTCTTGTACACCGCTCTCTCGCAGTCCTGGCCCGCAAAATATATGGACTTGACTCCATAATGTATTCCATGCCATATTTGTAAGCGTGAAATGGGCCGTTGAGATGGCCGATGAATTCGAGCCGGAATTTCAGACGCTGCACGAGGATGTGCGGAGAGAGATTCTGGCGCTTGCGATTGTTCTGCAAGAGTTTGGGCCGCAGTTGGGTCGGCCTCGTGTTGATACGCTGAAGGGCTCGCGGCACGCGAACATGAAAGAATTGCGATTCAGCGCGGCAGATGGTGAATGGCGAGTGGCCTTCGCCTTTGATCGCAGGCGTGCGGCGATTCTACTCGTGGCGGGAGACAAATCGGGTGGGAGCCAAAAACGTTTCTACCGCGAACTGATAACGAAGGCAGATGAGCGTTTTGACGCGCATCTTGCCCGGATCGGAAAGGGGACCTAACTGTGTCCGTGAACGTGAATGAAGCAATTCGGAAACTGAATCCAGCCGAGCGTAAGAAGGTCGAGGACCGCGCCGCTGAGATAGTCGAGGAGGAAATGAGCTTGCGTGATCTCCGAAAGGCCCGCAAGCTCACGCAGGCGCGTGTAGCCAAGACTCTCGGCATCACTCAAGACAGCGTTTCCCGACTTGAGAAACGCAGCGACCTGTTGATCTCGACACTGCGAAAGACGGTCAAAGCCATGGGCGGCGACGTCCGCATTGTTGCTGAGTTCCCGGATCGCGCGCCAGTCGTGCTTTCGGAATTATCCGAGGACGACCCACCGCGCAAATCACCTCGGAAGCACGCGCACACCGAGGCGTAAGGCTCCGCTGCTCCCGACCTCTTGTGCTTTGGAGAAATAAACAATGACGTTGACGCGAGATTGTAAGAAAACGATCCAGGCGCGCATTCAACGCGAAGCTGGCTTTCGCGAGGCGCTCCTGCGCGAGGGGATTGAAAACTTTCTCTCCGGTGATGTTGAAACCGGGAAGATCATTCTTCGCGATTTCATCGACGCAACGGTGGGCTTTCCCAAACTGAGCGAAATCATGCAGCGTTCTGCAAAGAGTCTGATGCGAATGCTCGGGCCGCATGGCAATCCCCAAGCGAAAAATCTGTTCGAGATCGTCAAGTATTTGCAAGAGACGGAAGGCGTGCGGTTCGAACTCCGCCCGAGACGCGCTGTTTTCGGATGGAAAGCGGTCGACGTTCCGTCAACGGAGATCGTCTCTGGCTCATGTTGGCCGCCAACTTGACTAGATTTATCATCGCGTCAGTCGTTCAATTCCCGAAACGACCGTATGATTGTGACCAGCTTCCTTATTTGACCTGCCCCTGTCCTTTCGGACAGCTAGAAGACTGTCCTTGCGTACTATTGACGCCTTATCGACTCGGTCATATACCGCTCGCGTAACAACCGTTTTGCACAGCCCGGCGTGCGCGGTATCTTCGGTTTCACGGAGATTCACTATGAGGTTCCGAATCTGTACCGTCGTTTTTGTTTTAGGTCTTATTGCAACATCTGTGGTTTTCGCCGACAACCTAATCGTAGGCAGCGCGTCCACTGGTGCCGGGCGATTCACGTTCGACAAATTGGCTGATAATGGAAGCCTCGTTCTATCAGGTACATTGGATGTCGCGCGGACGAGTCACACAGCGGTAAAGCTGAGCAACGGCAGCATTTTCCTGGCTGGTGGAGTTGAGGACCTGACATCTATTGAGGTCCTCGACGAAGACGGAAATGTGCTTTTTTCAAATCTGCTTCAAGACCAGCGTATATCCGCTGGCGGAGCCCTGCTAGGCAATGGCAACGTGTTTATCTGCGCTGGAACAAAAGCTACAGCGACCTGGGAGATTCACAGTCCAACCGGGACTCTCGTCTCGTCAGGGAGCCTCTTGGATTCAAGAGGTGCAGGTCCGAATGTGCTGGTACTGTCAAACGGTAACATCTGGATTTCAGGTGGCGCTGACTCGCCCGCGACTTGGGAAATCCACAATGTAAACGGTGGACTAGTCAGTGACGGCAGCCTGCCAGAGCAACGATACGGTGCAAAACTCATCCCGCTTGCCAGCGGGAATCTAATGTTTATCGGTGGACTCGCGGACCCCTCGACTTGGGAAATTGACACGACCGCTGGAGTGCGAGTCTCAATTGGCAATTTAAGTCAGCTTAGGGATGGCGGCTCTGGCGCTGTCCTCCTCATGAACGGAAACATCTTTATTTTCGGTGGCGACAACGGCGGCGGAGTCGCCACGTGGGAGATACGAAACCAAAGCGGCGCTTTGGTTTCTTCTGGATCGCTTGCCGTTGATGAGTCTGCGGCGACTGCGGCTCTCCAGTCTACCGGCAACGTGCTAATTGATGGCGGCGGACCGAACCCGTTCACCTGGCTAATATATTCGCCGAGCGGGTCGCTGGTTTCGTCAGGTTCGACACCCAACGACCATGGCCCAGGTCACAGCCAAACGCATTTCTGACAACGACAGGGCAGGGGTGCTGTGATTTCCTCGCGGCACCCACCTGCCCAGTTTTCCGATCTACTACGGGACATTGGGGGTGGCAGTTTCGAAAACGAATGCAATCACAGCCTCTGCCGATATCGGTGTACCGCTAAGACGTGCAGGTCGGAACCGCCATTTCTTCAATGCCCTTCGAACTGTTCCGTCAAATCCATGCATATCGCGGAGAAACTCAACGTCCGTAACTGCGCCAGAGCCGCTAACGGTAATCTGAACAATTGCTGATCCCCAGGCCACGCTGTTCGCCGGACGCTCTGGATAGTCGAACGACAAGATGCCGACCGGAACATAGGCACCCCTCCCACTCCCAGATCCCTGGCTAGGGGGAATGACCGGCAAGAAATTCGCGGGCGGTACGGCGGGCGCACCTCCATAGTCTGGGGGGCGATAGACGATGGCCACAGTCAGTCTGGAGGCAGTTGGCTTATTATCCTTTTCGGCAGGCTGGAATTGCCATGATCGCACAGAATTCTCGGCGGCCTTTATCATCGCTCCGGGATTTCTGAGGGCATCAATGCGCTCGATTCCGCCATTACTGTTAACCGCTACATCGAAAACGAACAGTCCATCCGTGATCGGCTCGTAATATTGGACATAAGCATCGCCCGCACGACTAACTTGCGGCGGCTCAAACGCCTGTTGACCAAAAGCAACAGACGAAAGCGCAATAACCAAAGAGACGACTTCGAGGAAGGCTTTCCCCATACCACAACCTTAGCATCCGATCCCTATTCTCGCTGCTTCCCATCAGTTCGCATGTGACCTGACGATAACAGTTCTGTACATTCCCATTTGCGTTGATTCCTGCTTCCGCTACCTACAATCTTCGCTCCAATTTCGCGTTGCATCTTTGGAATACCATGCATAAACACGGTCTTGCCCTCCGCTCGACAGATTCTTAATGTCGATCTTCTCCTTGAAGCTCGCAGGCATGCCACGGATCACACGCGACTGCCGCCGTTCCAACTAGGGGGTTGTAAATGAGATCAAATCTCACCGGGCTGTTGTTCGTCTTGCTGGTGCTCCTTGGCGGTTGTATGGGAAGTCCTACCCCATCGAATTCAGTCATGTTAACGCCAAATACTTCGCAGACGATCGCCGAAGGCGAGACGTTGCAGATGACGGCGACGGTGTCGAACGATTCATCCAATGCTGGGGTGACGTGGAGCCTTAATCCCGCGAGCGGTGCAGGTTCCCTGAATCCGACTACAACCAGCGCGGCAACCTACGATGCGCCAAGCAGTGTAAGCGCGCCAACCAACGTGACGGTGACGGCTACCTCTATCACATATCCTAATAAAACTGCGTCAATGAAAATCACAGTCGAGCCACCGCCCACCGTCACTACCACGTCGGTGCCCGATGGAGCAGTCAATGGTGCCTATAGTGCCAGCGTTTCGGAATCGGGAGGTGTTGGGCCCTTTACTTGGTCACTGGCGTCCGGCACTTTGCCGCCCGGATTGTCCCTCGGGTCAAGCACCAGCGATTCTGTGTCGATAAGCGGGACACCAAATGCCAGTGGAGTATTTACGTTCACGGTCAAGGTTATCGATTCGACCGGTGCGTCAGCGGTATCCCAATCGTTGGGAATTACAATTGCCGCGGCCAACGCAAATGACTCCTTGCTCACGGGAAACTATGCATTTGAATTCAGTGGGTTTAATTCTTCGGGAGCGGTTGTGATGGCGGGTAGCTTCACAGCGGATGGTAAGGGCAACATCACCAATGGGCTGGAGGATTCCGATTCGATTCAAGGGCCGCCAAAGAACCAAACATTTACGGGGACTTACACACTCGGCAATGACAACCGAGGTGTGCTGAGTTTCGCGACTGGCTCTCCAAGTTCCGTGTTCGCCACCTACGCAATCGCGGTTGATTCAAGCGGAGCTCACGCTCGTTTCATCGAGTTCGACCAGAGTGGAATCCGGGGATCGGGTGATCTCGAACAGCAGACCCTGGCGACTTGTGCGTATAACACAATCGATGGCCAGTACGTTGTTGGCCTCACAGGCTGGGGCAAGAATTTCCCCGGCGTCTTTATTGGTGGACCTGTTGACTTGGCGGGCAGTGTGAGCGCCTTGGCCCCGGCGAGTCCAGGAGGACAAGGGACTCTAGGCCCGGGCGAAATAGATGCGAACACCCCAGGATTCGTGAGCGTGTCTCCTCTAACGTTATCTGGCTCTTATGCGGCAACGGCCCAGAGCGCCCGCTGCACAATGAGCATTTCAGCTGGTGGTCTGCCAAGTGTGACGCTGAGTATCTACCCGGTCAGTTCGACTGAGGCATTCGTCGTTGAGACAGATAACGTGAAATCAACAACTCCTTTGGTGATGGCCGGAAGCTTGACGAAGCAATCGGGATATCCATTCACCGGGCTAGGTGGACTAAACGGAGTAACTGCGGGCGCCGTTGTGGGGCAATTCCTTCCGAACGGCGCCAGTACTTACGTGCCAGATGTTGCAGTCGTATCGATCTCCGCAACTGGATCGGGCGGATTCACAATGTCCCTCGTCGATAACCAGGGCGGAAGCGTCCAGAATTTTGGCAGCCCAATCAGTGGGACCTACACAATTGATTCCTACGGAAGGGTGCTTATGAACGTCGGGCCGCCGTTCAGCCCCGTGTTGTACCTTATAGGCCAGAACTCGGGAGTGATGGTAGGCACTCTGCAAGGCGATCCGACCTTCGCCGTTTTTCAGCCGCAGTCAGGCGGCCCGTTCAACGCGTCCGTGCTCAAAGGCACGTTCTTGGGGGGGACGCTTTCGCCCTCTGTGGATACTGTTCTCGATCTGTCCGGCTCTCTATCGTTAGACGGGGTGTCGGCGATCAGCGGGACGGAAGACGACAGCACAAGCTCAGGTAGCAATTCCGCTCAAGCCGTACAAGGGACCTACTCGATCACGAATTCTGGCTCGGGAAGCGGAACGGTTGTGCTCACCAAGCCGTCTGATATCACGGGCAATTTCCTCGCGGTTTCACCTACAAAGGTGTTCGTAGTGACGACCACGCAAGGCGATTCAAACCCGGTCGTCATAGTCTTGGGAAATTAGTTTAAGCGGTTTTATCCAATTTGGTTATCTGGTGTGCCATGCGGGGGGAACATGCCGCGATTCGCAGTGTTCATTGCACTTTCTCTTTTCGGAGCGTTTAGCGCAGCTGCACAGGGCCCTCAAGGGGTTTACGCCCCGAATCAGCGGTCGGAGGTCGCGCTTACATATACGTTCGTTCGCTTCTACGAGGTTCCGCATACGCTTCCGAATGAAAATGGATTCACGCTCTCTGGTGCGTACTATCCGCGTGAATGGGTTGGCGCGGACCTAGAACTGACAGGCGCATTCGGAAACCAGAATGACGAAGCATCTCAACTTTTCTTTTTCGGAGCCGGGCCGCGCCTCCGCTGGCCGGCATCCGACATGATACAGCTTTGGGTTCATGGCCTGATCGGTGATGCGCATTTCACACCCAAGACTCCATACGGCAGCGAGTCTGCCTTCGCTTACAAAGGCGGGGGAGGAATCGATTTAGCCTTTCGCCACAGTCGAATAGCTTACCGCATCGCAGCAGATGTAGTCGGGACACGATTCTTCGGCACTTATCAATACAGTCCGCAAGTCTCCGCTGGCATCGTGTTCAAGTTCTGATCCGCCCTTCTCGACGCTGATGCTCGTGTCAGTGCTACTGACGGGCGTGTACCCAGCGTGTACCTCGGTTGGGCGAATCCGGTGTTTTTGGCGTTTTTCGCGTTTAATGGAATCAATAACTTACGAATTTTCAGCGTCGCTTTTAGTCCGATCCCCACCGCCCCTACCAATCCAATTTGGTCCAGCCCGGAGACATGGGTAACACTTTTGGCCCGAATGGATTTTCGAGTGGTTCGAGC
>DASUJR010000231.1:0-2769 GCA_036279175.1 Candidatus Acidiferrales bacterium
ATGGACGCCGAGACGTTCCCGCAGGAAATTCTTGCGGACGAAGAGCCGAAGTATCTTCGTCGGCAGAAGCCGCTCGAAATCAAGCGCCGCAAATTCGGCCGCAGAACTTGGAATTCCTTCTTCCGCGTCAGCGTCTGGGTCGGAGCTGGACTCGCTGGCGTCTGGCTGACGTATGCCGGGGCTCACTTTCTTCTCACCGCTCCGCAAATGGAGTTGATCCATCCCGAGCAGGTCGGAATTTCCGGCAATCATTTCGTTTCGCGCACGGCTGTGCTGGAAACATTTGTCCCCGACCGCGGCAAAAGCATTCTGAGCATTCCTATCGATGCCCGGCGCGACCAGATCGAGTCGCTGCCATGGGTCGAGCGCGCCATCGTTCGCCGCGCGCTGCCCAATCGCGTTCAGGTGGATATCGTCGAGCGCACTCCCATCGCGTTTCTGCGCGAAGGCAGCAATATGTCGTTGATCGACGCACACGGAGTGATTCTCGATCCCCCGCTGCGCGCCGACTTCCATTTCCCCGTCGTTACCGGCATCTTCTCCGGCATGCCGATAGACGAGCGTCAGAAACGCATGCAGCTGTTCCAGGGATTTTCGCAACAGGTCGAAGACGCCCGTCCCGGCGCGATGAATCAGGTGAGCGAAATCGATCTGTCGGACGCAAACGATTTGACCGCATCGATCACCGGACTGCAGAAATCAACTTCGTCGCTGCAGGATGGATCGGCAAAGACGGCAGACTTGCCGGTCACAGTTCATTTCGGCAACACGGATTTTGGCGGGAAGTTCACGACGCTGATGGACAATTTTGCGCAGTGGCGTGCAACGGCGGGGCAAGTTGATTCGGTGGACTTGCGCTTCAGCCGCGAAGCCGTGGTGAACCCGGAAATTGCCGCAGTCGCGCAAGTGCCGGTCGCTGCGCCGCTTCCAGCGGTGCCGATGATGCAGCGCCATGTGGAACGCGCGCACCACGCCGTGCTCGCGCCTGCGCACGCGGCGCGACATCACCGGCCGCGCCGCTATTCGCGTTGATTTTGTCGCGACAGGCGTTTGTTGGTCCTGCGCGTAGCCGCGGATGCTGGCTCTTGTAGCGCCGGCGTCTCGCCGGCGAGTTTCGTTTTCGTTTGTTGGGGGCACAGCATCCGTGCCCGAATAGTTTGGGCATCTTTGATGGAGCGGGGGATTTGACCAAGAAGGAACGGCACGTAGTTGCGCTCGACATCGGCAGCACGAAAACTTGTGCGCTGATTGGTGAAATGGACGACGATTCCGGCGTGAAATTCGCCGCCCTCGGCGCGGCGGAATCGAAGGGCTGGCGCAAAGGCCAGATCGTCAACCTCGATCTCGCGGTCAGCTCCATTCGCCGCGCGGTAGAGGAAGCGGAAACGATTGTCGGAGTGCCAGTCGAGTCGGCGTTGATCGGCGTTGCCGGCGGGCACGTTCGCGGAGTGAACAGCCGCGGCGGCATGACTCTCGGTACGCGGCCTCGCGACATTCAGCGCGACGACGTGCGCCGCGCCGTCGAGGCAGCCCGAGGTGTCTCACTGCCCGAAGACCGCGAAGTGCTGCACGTTCTCCCTCAGGAGTTTTCGCTCGACGGCCAGGACAACATCCGCGACGCGATCGGCATGGTCGGCCAGCGCCTTGAAGCCAACGTCCACATCGTCACAGCCTCCGGCGCGGCTACCCAGAACATTGTCACCGCGGTGAATCGCGCAGGTGTGCGCGTGGACGATACTGTCCTCGAGCAACTCGCCTCCGCGGAATCCTCTCTCACACAGGACGAACGCGAGCTCGGCTGCTGCCTGCTCGACATCGGCGGAGGAACCACGGAATTGATCGCCTATGTTGGCGGCGTCGTCCGGCTCACGGCCGCAATTCCCGTCGGCGGAGATCATTTCACAAACGACCTCGCCGTGGGGCTGCGCACGCCCGTCCCCGAGGCGGAAAAAATCAAGCGCCAGTACGCCTGCGCCTTCCGCACATTGCAGCAAGAGGATTTCTCGATCGAAATCGCCAGTGTCGGCGACAGGCCGCCTCGTACCGTGTACGCGCGCATGCTCTCCGAAATCGTCGAACCGCGCGCCCAGGAGCTTCTCATGCTCGTCCGCGACGAGTTGCGCCGCGGCGGAATCGACTCACAGATCCCGGCCGGCATTGTCCTCACCGGCGGCGGATCGTGCCTGCGCGGCGTAGTTGACCTTGCGGAGAAGGCGTTCAATTTGCCGGTGCGCGTCGCTGCTCCGCGCGGCCTGTCGCAGATGAGCGAGGAAGTGGAACGGCCGGAATACGCGACGGCGATCGGCCTTGTGCTCTATGGGGCGCGCACGCGTCGCGCTGCTGGTGCGCGGCCTGCGGGCTGGACGGGAAAACTGAAAGCGCTGTTCGCGAGCCAGTGATTCGGTTCTGTGCCGGTCGCCGCGTGCCATTGGGCTACACGCATGCTGTGCCCGTTGTGGACCGTGAAGATGTGTTGCGGGGTGACGTGGCAATATCCGGGCGGTTCGCCCCTGGCGGCCACGCGGGGCAGGGCAAAACGGGTTTTGGGATTTCGTCGGCCCCAGACGACAAATCCCAAATTTGAGGCAGTTCGAGGGGGCAAATTCGGGGGAGGAAGAATGACGCCGAAAGAATCGGGCATTCGAGTTTCGTTCAGCAACGAAGAAACGCAAAACGGCGCGAAGATCAAAGTGATCGGCGTGGGCGGTGGTGGTTCGAACGCCGTCAATCGCATGATCCGCGCCAAGGTCGAAGGGGTCGAGTTCATCG
>DASUJR010000232.1:0-34773 GCA_036279175.1 Candidatus Acidiferrales bacterium
ACCAATTATGCTTGACTGGGTTAACGCTTGTCAAGCACAAAAGTCATTTTCAATACGTTCCTGACGCTTCTGTAACTAATTGCGAACACATAAGATAATGGCGACAAACTGGACTGTGGGTTCTGCGTCGCCATCGTAAAATTGGACGGACGGCGGAACAACACAATAGCAACACCGCCGTTACACAACAATCGAGGGCGGTCTTCCGTACCGCCCTCAAAGGCAAACGTAAGTGGAATACTTCCTAGCAGTTAGCCGTGTCTTAGATGTGGCAATATTGATCCTAGTACACATCTGGTCATTACAACATTTGTGGAAAAGACTGTTCCCACGCAAACCACGGTAGCAGTAAGGGGTGAGGTTCTTTTTGGACTTCACCCTCCCTAACTCATTTGGACTCAAAGATTACAATCAAGGAGAGACGTTGATTACGACTTGGACCAACGGCTCTTAGCGGCTTTCTTAGCGATCTGGCGACGGCGCTTTGCGGATAGCTTCTTGGCGCGAGCGTTGCCCCGTAGCACTGCGGCGTCACTTTTTCTATGCACTACGCGAGGCTCTAGCGGAGAGCCGTCTAGGTGCTCGCCAATGGCCTGTTCGACCACTTTGCGAGCGATAATTGTAAAATCGCGGTCCTTCACCATACGTCTAAGAATACCGCTCCTTTTCAGATTTTCAAGAGGCAGAAATTTCAAACTGACCCACTACCACCTGTTGCGGTTAGAAAATGTTTTCTCTTTTTGTTTCAGCAACATACGCGCGATTTTAATCGTTGGGGTGTAGCGATTAGGCGCCCGACATGGTGGGCCGGCCTCGGCCGCGAAGGTCCTTCTTCGCCGTCCGCCATTTGTTCGCTGAGGTCGAGGCAAAGGCGAACGCGAAAGTGTCTGGCGTGAGGCGAGGCCGAACCGCCGAAGTTCGCATGACGTTGGTCGTATTCAAAACTCATAATCGAGTGAGAATTCGACGCGTCGAGCGCCCAGCGCCTCGACGGGACTGTCGAAGCCGGGGGCTGGCGTCAGCTCGGATCCGAAGACTGGGTTTATATCGCCGACGTTCGCGCGGTTCAGGAGGTTAAAGGACTCGGCGACAACGTCCAAATGCCTCGCGCCGCCGAATGGGAAGTATTTCAAAATTCGGAAGTCGACAGTGACGATGCTTGGCATTGTGATGGAGTTCCGGCCGAAACCGAGAGGACGTGAGGAAAGCGGAAACGCGTCGTTGCGATTCGCATCGGTCCCCACCAGCGGATCGACTGGATGACCGCTTTCCGCGGTGATTATCGGTGCGAGTTCGATGTGGCTGAACGCACGAGAGAGCCAAC
The DNA here is from genome assembly GCA_036279175.1 of Candidatus Acidiferrales bacterium. GTDB lineage: Bacteria > Acidobacteriota > Terriglobia > Acidiferrales > UBA7541 > Palsa-295. Next base: position 1,325 of record DASUJR010000232.1, read on the forward strand.
CGGGAGCGGACGCCGGTGTTTTTTTTGTTTGGGCTTGCTGGTCTTCCTCATCAGGGCCAATCGGCAGATCCCAAAGGGCGCTCAATACAAAGCGCTGCGGCTGGTCCTGTCGCGACAACGCGGACTCGGCTGGGATGTCGTAAGGGTTCTGCGGTTGCTCGTCGAAGTCGGAGGCATCGTCGTATGTCCGCGAGAGCGTGTAACTAGCTGAGAACTCCAAATCCTCGTTCAGAAGACGGCTGACCGTGAATGAAATCCCGCTGTAGGTTGATCCCGCGGAATCCTGCAGTTGATAGATGTTGTCGAACTGAGGATCGAGCCGAACCGGGCTGAAAACCTCGCGGCCGACCTGTTGGGGCGTCGGATCCGTAATGCCAAGGCTCGCTGCATTCACGAGCGTCAGAACAGAAGGGGCAGGCAGGTTTACGTTGACAGTGCGCGAGAGCTTGACTCCGTGCACGAAGAGATAATCGGCCCGAAATGTGAGGTTCGGCGCGATCAGATACTCAGCACCCGCGCTTGCTTGCTGGCTGTACGGAGTGGGCAACTGCGGGTCGGGCGTGAAAATGGAAGGCGCGATGCCGGGCGAAGGAAGGCTGAGCGGAGCGCCCTGCGTGGCGTTGAAAATGCGGGTGGACGCCGCGCCATCGGCCACCTGCTCGAACGCCTGTGAGCCGTTTTTTTCAATCGCGCGCGCGAGGTTTGCCAGGACATATCGATCGAAGAAAACTCCGTACCCCGCACGGAATACCCACCGCCGGAAAGGATTCCAGGCCAGACCTACTCGCGGGCTGAAGTTGTTCGTATCCTGATGGAAACCGGAAGGCGGACGTTCGAAATCGTAGCGCACGCCGGCATCCAGGGTGAGTTGATGCGGCAAGGACCAGTGATCCTGAACAAATGCACCGAAACTAGTCACGGGAAAATCGACGCGAGGCGTGCCGAAGGCTTGCCGGAATTGGTCCGAGCGGCCCAACAGGAAATCCGGGAGCGAGTCGAAGAAATACACGCTTCCGAAGCCGTCTGGGACGCCGGCGCGCAAGCGAACGCGGTTGACTGTCGCGCCCACTTTCCACAAGTGCTTGCCGGCCGTGCGAGAGTAGGTGTAAAGGGCCTGATAGTGATTTTCGCGCCGCTCGCTGTTTCCGCCGTAGGTACGGCCGAAGGTGACGAGACCGGCGATATCGATCTCGGGCCCAAGCGGTTGTTCCGTACGTAGAACAGCGTGCCGCGTAGCCGCCTCGAACCGAAAATCGCTGACGGCATTCGATCCCAGAACCGTTGTAAGAGCGCCCGAGAGCGAATTATCGCTGATGAAACTGTTGCCGCGCGAACTGGGATCGAATCGTCCGCTGGTATTGAAGGCGTCGCCCGACACTCTGTTATTGGTAAAGGCATATCGCAACATCAGGGTGGTGCCCGGCGTGAGCGCTTGATCGAGTTTTCCGGCAGCTTCGGTTTCGGCGCGTGCGATGGGCGTAAATCCCGTCATGATGGATCGCACCGGGATTCCGGGGAACGCTCCGCTCGAAAGAACGGCGTTTACGGCGGAGGCAACAGCGGGATCGATATCGCCGTCGCTCTGGCCGCGATTGTGCTCCTGTTCGGCGGCTGCATAGTAGAACGTGCGATCCTTCACAATCGGACCACCAAGAGCGAAGCCCGCGCGAAAACGGCGGAACGAGGGTTTCTCCGGCTCCGTTTGAAACGGTTCGGCCGCATTGAAGGCGCTGTCCTGCGCGAAGATGAAAGCATCGCCATGGATCGTATCGGACCCGGAGCGAGTGACGACATTGATAGACCCGCCGGAAGCACCTCCCGATTCGGCCGAGAGGCCGTTGTTGACGACCTGGAATTCCTCGACGATTTCCGGGGAGAGCTCGGTGCGGCTGGCGCCACTGTACTCGTCATTGTTGTCGAGCCCGTCGATCGAAACGCTATTGCTTCGCGCGCGCAGGCCTCCAAATGTGAATCCGCTGGACGGCAAGGGTACGGCGCCGCTTGCGGGTGCGTGAGAGGGATATTCAGAAACTCCCGGCGCGAGGAGGACGAAATCCAAAGCATTGCGGCTGTGCACCGGCAGTTCTTCGATGCGCTCGCGATCCACCAGCGACACCTCGGATGTTTGTGACGGCTGGAGGGCTGAGGATTGAGCGTTCACAGTCAGGTTCTGTGTGGCGGATGCGGGCGCGAGCACGATGTCCAAGCGAATTGTGCTGCCCAGCATCAGCTGAAGCCCGCGTTGCCGGTAGGGCGCGAATCCCTGCTGTTCGACGACGAGCGCGTACTCGCCTACCGGCAACTGCTGGGCGCGAAAGAAGCCGCGCTGATCCGTCCTGACGATGCGCGCTCGGTTCGTCGACGGGGCACGCACGGTGACCTTCGCGTTCGGAACGACTGCGCCCGTGCTGTCGCGAACGATTCCTTCGATGCTTGCGCCAACTCTGGATTGCTGAGCGCGCACACCTCCGACACAAAGGGCGAAAATGACCGACAAGATGATTGCGTACGAAAAAGGAAAACTCCGACGAATAATGCGATCACCGGACATTGGGCCTCCGACTGGTCAGTGAGTACGCGAAGATGGGTCGCCGAGCAGAAGACGTCGGCGACACTGAAGGAATGCGAGACGGGGACGCGGGCGCACACACGTGCGCCTTAGCAGCGCAGTGATGGCTTCGATTTTTCTATACGCGAAGTTCGAGCACAGGCGGGCTTGCCGGGATCAAGAATCCAGGGAAAAGTCGATGGTTTGCAGTCAGGACACAGACATGGGCGTTGGCGCGGGCGTCGTATTCACTTTGCCCGATTGATTCGGGCGCTGAAACCCCGATCATCGACCGCGCGATCGAATACATTGCGCCGACACACAACGCGAGGACTACAGCCATATACTCACCGTCGTTGCCGGTCTGGAGCGTGTGATCCCAGCGATCGAACACCTCCAGCAGGGGACAAACAAAGCAGATCAGCAGCGCTGACGCTACGACGATCCTCGAGAATCGAGATCGCATTGAGAAAATTATAGTCCATCTGGACCGGCCGGCTTTTAACGAATTAGAAATTTAGGCTCGCAACGTGCTACGGGCGAACGGCAAGTGCGGGAGTTTTTGGCCGTCGAAGTGTGAGTGCACGTGGGCGACGGGACGGGGGAAGGGTGCGAGGGGCTATACGACAGATATTCCTTAATCGAAGAGCGCCGATTGTTTTGCTTTGGGTTTTGAGCGGACAGCTTTGTAGTGGGCACGCACCATGAGTGCAGGAGCCTCGTCGTGGTCGGAGGCATGAATCATGTAATACATGACCTTGTTGCTCGCTTTGCTGTCGAAAATCGGGTACTGCGCCACGTATCGGTATCCCAGCTCGATTTGAAAGCGCTGACTGACGCGCTCTGCGATTTTGTAAGCCCCCATAGCGATCAGCTCCCGCCAGTCTTGGCGGCCCCACCAGGCCAACATTGTTTGCTCTTTGCGAATGCCAGAAAATGCCCGGTGCAACCAACCCACGCCGAGAAAGTACAATAGCTCGATTTTGTTTTGCGGGGTCTTCTTATAGCTTGCGAGTTTCTGTAGCGTTGCCCAGTGGCACTCGAACGTTCGCTGATCCAGAAGACAGAAAGTCGCCTCTTTCTGAGTTATTAGTCCGCTTGCAAGCACCTCGTCGACTTTCGTGTTGAAATCGCCGTAAAACACCTCGATCGTCCGCTTGATTTTCTTGCCTTTCTTGTCGCGCGAGTCAAACTCGGAATCTTTGAGTTGCCGCAGCAGCTTGTAGCCTCGTTTGTGAAGTTCGCAGAGGAAAAAGTGCCGAAGCCACTTTGGCTCGCCTCGTAGAACGAGTGCGGCCGTCCACGCGTCGAGGTGGTCGAAGGATTGTGGACCTGCGAAGCCGTCGATGTATGCTCCATGCTTGGTGACCTGAACGAAGTAGTTCAGGTATTCGCGGATGAAGTGGGCTTTGTTCTCAGTCCAGATCGGTTGATTGATCCTCTTGTATGTGCGAATTTTGCGTCCGGATCCTGGTTTGAAGTCCGGAAACAGTGGCGCTGTTAGGCTAGCTGGAAACGGTTTGTCGTTGGGATTGTCGCGTCGCAATTCGGCTCGTCCTGAAATGCGTCTAAAACGTTTGCTGCGATTCGCTGGCGCTCCGAACCGGTCGGGAACGGTGCAGGGTGCGTGGCTGGAAACTCATCGTAGGTCCGACCGCTGAGATGGCGGCCGTTCTTCTTTTTTTGAATACCACCCCACTGCTTGAAAAAGAACGGGATGTCGGCGTTGCGGCATTGCGCCAACAGGGATTGAACCCAGACCTCCTTCATTGGCCGCGCGCCTCTCCCGCTTTCGCCTCCGACAATCACCCAATCGATTTCTTTCAGGTTTACGTTTCCGAGATCCTCCAACAAAGGTTCGATCGAAAGGAACCTGACGCCAGCTGGAGTCTCTCGTAGATCGTCGATTCGCGGTTTTCCGTAGCTGACATCCTCAACACTAACTCCCCACCAAATGTGGCGCGTTGTACTCGCAAATCTGAGCGGTCCGCCCAACATCGCACGAAGTCGCTCGGACCTCTTCGTCAGGATTTGATAGGTGTGCCAATTAGCAGCCATCATTACAGTGACGGCGCGGATTATAAACCAATCAGGCACGTTGTCGTGAAAAAGATCGCTCATCGAGTTTACGAAGACCATGCTCGGCTTGGTCCAAAAAAATGGCTCAGCTAGCTTCTCCGGGACTAGTCGGAGATCAAAGCCGAGCTCGTATGGATGGCCCTTTACGCCCCTGAAACGCTCTGCAAAAGCCTCGGCGTAGCAATGTTTGCATCCAGGGCTGATCTTAGTGCAGCCTCGGACAGGATTCCATGTTGTATCTGTCCATTCGATCGTCGTGTTGGTTGCCATGAACTCCCCCAGACCCTAATCATAACCGTAGGATTGTATCTTTGGGGTTTTCGCCTTTCAATCGCCCTTAGCAAGCTAGATAACCCAGCTGCCAGTTGCTTGAGACCGCGGCTTGGGCGATGACGGAGTTGGGTTCGGGGGCGACAGGACGCCTGGGGCAAACATTCTTGCGGTCAGTTGGCGGCGGTTGTGCACAGACATCGAGGGCGCTAGGCTGACGACCCGCTACGCGGGCACATCTGCGACGCAAACGTAAGGCAACATCTGCCGCTCTCAAGGCCTCGGCGCTACATGTAAACCTAAGTCAGAGACTTCGCCGCGAGGCGGGCGGCTTGGGCCAGGAGGTAGTTGCGTTCGGGGAGGCTGGCGGTTTTGCTGGCGGCGGCGCGATATTTTTCTATGGCGGCGCTGCGATCGCCGGCGCGTTCGAGGAGATGGGCACGGACGGCGTCGAGGCGATGGTGGCTTGCGAGGCGGGGATCGTCGGCGAGCGCGTCGAGCAACTCCAATCCTTTTGCGGGGCCGTGGACCATGGCGGCGGCAATCGCGTGATTGAGTGCGACCATGGGATTGTCGGACATGCGTTTGAGCAATTCGTAGAGCGCGAGAATCTGCGGCCAGTCGGTGTCTGCCGCGCGCGGGGCTTCGTCGTGGACCGCGGCGATGGCGGCCTGCAACTGATATGGGCCGATGGCACCCTCCGGCAGGGCGGCGGAAAGCAACGCGACGCCTTCGGCGATCTGCTGCTTATCCCAGAGAGAGCGGTCCTGTTCATCGAGCGGAACGATTTCGCCTTCGGGCGTGGTTCGCGCGGCGCGGCGAGCGTCAGTTAAGAGCATGAGGGCGAGGAGTCCGGCAATTTCAGGATCGCCGGGTTGAAGATTGCGGACGATGCGCGCGAGGCGCATTGCCTCCTGCGAAAGATCGGCGCGCTGCAACTGGGGGCCGGCGCTGGCGGCGTAGCCTTCGTTGAAAATCAGGTAGAGGACGTGGAGGACAACGCGGAGGCGCTCGTCGCGTTCGTCGGCGGCCGGCATTTGGAAGGGAATGCCGGAACTCTTGATGGTTTGCTTGGCGCGGCTGATGCGCTGGGCCATGGTCGCTTCGGGAACGAGAAAGGCGTGCGCGATTTCGGCAGTGGTCAGGCCTCCAACGGCGCGCAGCGTAAGAGCGATTGCGGACGACGGCGTGAGCGCGGGATGGCAGCACATGAAGAGGAGGACGAGCGTGTCGTCGTCTTCTTCCGGGCGAGCGTCGATGGCGGATGGTTCGGGCAGGCGCGCGGCTTCTTCGGCGACTTCGTTTTCGCGGCGGCGGCGCGCAGACTCGCTGCGAATGTAGTCGGCCATGCGACGCGAGGCGACCTGAATGAGCCAGCCGCGCGGATTTTCGGGGATGCCGTCGTGAGGCCATTGCGTTGCGGCCGCGATCAGCGCTTCCTGAACGGCGTCTTCGGCAGGCGCAAATTCGTGGAAGCGGCGGATGACAGCTCCGAGCACCTGCGGCGCAAGTTCGCGCAACAGATGCTCGAAGGCGATGGTTGGCGATGGTTCCGTCATGCGTTTTGTCGGCTCGCGTTCTGCCGAACGGTCCAGCGTTGGCCGTCAGAGCCCCATGTCGGAGAAGCCGCTGAGCACGGGGCGGACTTCGATGGGCATGCTGCCCGGCTTGCCTCCGAGGCCCGGCGCGGCAGAAACGCGCGCGGCGATTTTATAGGCTTGGTCGGGACTTTCAACGTCGATGATCCAGTAGCCGGCGAGAAATTCTTTCGATTCGGGGAAGACGCCGTCGGTGGCGGGCAGGCCGTTTGCGCCGGCGCGCACGATCTTCGCCTGCTGCGGCCAGCCGAGGCCTTCGGTGGCGACAAAGACGCCCTCTTCCTTGAGCTGCTTCGTGAAATTGCGCATGAAGGCGACGTTCGCCGCGAGGTCTTCCTTCGACCATTTCGCGAAAGACTCCCACTCGGACTTGTTGGCCGTCATCATCAGAATATATTTCATCGTGTTCGCTCCCTTCGAGAAAGATCGCGCCTTTGTTTGGCGGTGTTATTTGGGCGGCCCGCTCATGATGGGACGAACCTCGATCCACATATTGAGCGGCTTGCCTCCGGGGCCGGGCGCGGCAGAAGCGCGCGCAGCAATGGCATAAGCGCGCTCGGGAGTGGGGACATCGACGATCCAGTAGCCGGCGAGAAATTCTTTGGACTCGGGGAAAACGCCGTCGGTGATGGGCGTGCCGTCGTTGCCGGCGCGGACGCGCGTCGCCTGATCGGGAAAGGTTAAACCCTCGGCGGAGACAAACTCGCCGGATGCGGCGAGGTCCTGATTGAGCTTGATCATGTGAGCGATGTGCGCGTCGAGGTCGTGCTTCGGCCAAGAGAGGATCCCCTGTTGTTCTTGTCCCTGCTTCATGGTGTTCATCATCAGGATGTATTTCATCGTGCTCGCTCCTTTCGTTTGGCGGGCTTGCGTGCGCCTGCCTTCTTGCTGGTGGTTCTGCGCGTCCTGCGGGAGGCAGGCGGCTTTGTTTTAGTGCGTTGCGAGGATTCTGTTGCCCGAAACTTCGCGATGGCTTCGATCAACTTAACGGGAACGGGATCAGAGAGCGGAAACCGGATCGTGCCGCGACTGATTTCATAGGGCGCGAGTTCGTTTTTGAATTTTGCGACGAGGCCGTCACCGGCCGGATAGAGAGAATAGTGGCGCGTCCAGGCGGCGAAGAAGATGATGCGCTCGCCGTGAAGGCGATAGACCGGGATCTTGTACGAGATGCCCTCTTCGGCGCGAGGCAAGGCTTTGCGGATCGCGTTGCGCACTTGATTGAGCGCGGTTCGCGCGACGACTGGCTGCGCGGCAATGTAATCGTCGATCGACTTGAAATCGCGTGTCATGGCACTGGCCTCCTTTCGTACTGGGTCAGTTTGAATTTTGACCGCTCTTATATGTCAGGGTTTGAATCATCAAACCCCGAAACCCGGTGTCACGATCAAGAAAATTCAAACTGACCCCCTGCCGCTCCTCGATCTTTCTCCGGCGCGCTCATCGTCATTTGTGTCGCGCTTCGCCTGAGCTACTTCGCGTTGAGCAACGTCGCGGCTGAGTGCTTCTTATTTTTTCCCTGGATACTCCGCGAAGCGACGCACTTCGATGGGCATGTTGGTTGGAACGCCGCCGGGGCCCGGCGCGGACGAGATTCGGCCGGCGATGGCATAGGCGCGGTCAGGCGTGGCGACGTCGACGATCCAGTAGCCGAGGAGGAATTCCTTGGATTCGGGGAAAACGCCGTCGGTAATGGGCATGCCGTTCTTTTGGCCGAGGATGAGCTTTGCTTCGTTCGGCGCCGACAAGCCCTGCGTGGCGATGAATTCGCCGGAGTCGGTCAGTTCCTGACTGAGTTTGCGCAGGACAGCCATGTGGGCGTCGCGGTCGTTCTGCGACCAGGCCTGGTAGCCGTTCACGCCGGATTTCGTGCCGGACATTAACAATATGTATTTCATTGGTTGCTCCTCTCGATTTTCGCGCTCGCCCGGCTTCCTGGCGCCTTCTGTTTCGTGCCGATTGGCGCGTTTTCATAAGCTAGTCGGAGCAGGATCGCAGTTCTCTACATCGCACCAAGAATTTTTTCGCGGCTTTCTCTGCACTACGGCTTTGAGCCGCGATTTGAAGGCGATGCGGCCGCCACGATTATAGCCGGGTCGGCAAACGCCTTTATTTGTAGATGGTTGCGACGGCGGGATTGAGGGCTGCGTTCGCGCGGGCGGCTGATGCCGGAGGAGCCGGATGGAATTTTCGTGCTGTGATGTCGAAATGGCGCGCACGTTTCCGACTAGTTGGTGAAAGCGGGAAAAGGGCGAGCGGAATTGAGAAGCTGGCGCTCAAGCCCGCACGGTTCGAGAAGGAGAACTTCAATGAGAGCGAATCGAATAGCCGGCACCGTGGCAATCTCGGCAGCGGCCGCGATGAGTTGCATTTATGGGGCGACGATCATGGAGCCAATTTGGGGCGTGGGGGTTTGGATCGGCTACAACGCGCCGGCACTGATGACTCGCGTTGCGTGGCAGGATTTTTCGTGTGTGCTCGCGGCGGTTCATGGGTGTGCGTTGGTCGGCACAATGTTATTGATGACGGTGATTGCCGGTGTGGCGCGGAAGTAGTTTCCGGCCGAACAGCGAAATTAGCCGAAGCCTCACCGATTACGAGGTGAGTTACATCAAACCGAATCTGCCGGGCTGAAGGCCGCGGCCCTACATTTACACCTACAACAGCGCCATGATGAGGCAGTGCTAACTGGCGGGAGGCGACCCGGCTTCCTTGGGCGGACGGGCGAGGTTGTCGGGTGTCCAGTCGCGGCCGACGCCGAGAGCGTCTGCAACACGATTGATGTAGTTGAACCAGGAGGCGATGAGCGTGATTTGGAGGATGCCACGGTCGTCGAAGCCGACTTCGCGCAGGTGCGAAATGTCGGCGGGAGAGCACTGCGTGGCGTCCTTTGTGAGCTTCACGACGTAGTCGAGCATGGCTCGGTCCTGCTTCGAGAGCGGCGCTTTCGTGTAGTCCTGGCGTAACTGCGCGATGAGATTTTCGTCCAGCGTGACGCGACGCAGAAACTCTGCGTGGGACTCGATTCAATAAAAGCACCGGTTGGTGACCGAGACCATGGTGGCGATCATTTCGTGATGGCGGCGTTCGAGCGGCAGGTCGGGGGACATCAGCGCGCCAAACGCGGAGAATGCATGAAAGAGCACCTGGGGAAGAAGAGTGTGCGAGCCGACGATGCTCTCCGAGACGTCGCCCGTGCGGAAGACGGGAGTGGCATATTCCTGGGGGTAGAGGGCGCGCTCCGATTCGATTGCTTTGATGAGTTCCTCGGTCGCTTCGGAAAGCGGAATCGTTTTGATCCAGGTCATGACGTCCCCCGTTTCGCTGCGACGCATTCGAACTGCGGCATCGCGCCAGAAGCCGGGTGATTATAGAGGAGTGAAAGCGAGCATCAATACTACGAAAGCGTTAGAGCCGAGAGGCTAACCATAGCGGAGAGGCAAAGGCGCTTACCGCAGAAGCCCGCCGCAGCGGGCCGGCCTGCCTGCGGCCGGCAAGTACCGAGTTCGCGGAGAAAGTCGAGAGGCAAATGCTGAAACATTCAAAAGCAGATCCTTGCCTGCGGCAAGCAGGCCTCACCCCCATTCCGACAAGAGACATCGGACTGGGTTCGGGATGACCAGCACGATCATGGATGGCGTTGGTAGATGGTGTGAGGGCTTGGCATACATTACAATTCCGGCGAACTTATGAGAGCCGTTGTGCAGCGAGTGAGCCGAGCGAGAGTCGTGGTCGAAGAAAAGACGACCGGCGAGATCGGGGCTGGGATTGTGGCGCTGGTCGCGGTGGGAAAGAACGACGACGCGGCGACGGCTGCGTCGATGGCGGCAAAAATCGTGAATTTGCGGATTTTTGGGGACGATCAGGGGAAAATGAACCGGTCGCTGCTGGATACGGGCGGCGCGGTGCTGGCGATTTCGCAGTTCACTTTGTACGGCGATGCGCGCGGCCAGAGGAGGCCGAGTTTTATCGACGCGGCTTCGCCGGAACGCGGCAGGGAGTTATACGAGGAATTCGTGGGGGCGATCCGCGGCCTCGGCGTGCAGGTGGAGACGGGAGTTTTTCAGACGCACATGCAGGTTGAGTTGACGAATGATGGGCCGGTGACGATTTTGCTCGATTCGGAGAAGAAGTTTTGAGGAGGGTTTCTGAGAAGGGTTCTGATGAATCGTTGTGCGAAATGATTGAATAGAGAATCAGAACTTTTTGTTTTGCAGCCTCCATTGTCTTGCTATCGTCGACCGCGATTGGCAATTCCCACGTGCTGGATTCAAAGAAGAGGTTCTAACGGGGTGGGACGGCATCTACGAAGAATAGACAAAATACTGAGAGACTTTTGTTTTGCTGCCTCCATTGCGTCGCTATTGACGTCCACGATTGGCAGTGCTGACGGTACAGTCGCGAGAAAGAAAAGGCAGAAGCGAAAGGCAGAAGGTGCAAAGAATAGACGAGGCCACGAGGGAAGCGGGCCGGGGCGACATGCAAACCGAAGAGAGATTCTTCGGCCCAAACGGCGGGCCTCAGAATGACAGCCACGCAGAGACGGCGTGCGGCCGGAAGGCGCTGAGGTGGCCCAGAAAGTTGAGAGGCGAAGACTGAAAATTAAAAGCGGATCCTTGCCTGCGGCAAGCAGGCCTCATTCCCATTCCGACAAGAGACGTCGGACGGGGTTTGGGATGACAAACTATGCGATGGCGGGGAAGACGATGAGGAAGCGTGATGAGTGAGATTCAACGGATTGTAGATCAGATGGACCGGGCGTTCGACGGCGACGCGTGGCATGGGCCTCCGTTGCGGCCGATGCTGGATGGTTTGAGTGCGGAAGACGCGTCGAAGCATCCGATTCCCGGCGCGCACTCGATCTGGGAAATCGTTCACCACGTGACGGCGTGGAACACGATCATGCGTGACGAGCTGTTTGGGGCAAGCGCGCAAATTACGTCGGAAGTAGATTGGCCGCCGGTGTGGGATACATCGGAGGTGGAATGGCGGCGCGCGGTGCAGAAGCTGGTGGACGCGAGGGGGCGTTTGCGACAGGCGGCAGAGCAGGTTCGCGACGACCAGTTGGACGAGCAGCCGAGCAAGCGGACAAGCAATTCGCGGTACGTGATGCTGCACGGGATCGTGCAGCACGACTTGTATCACGCCGGGCAGATTGCCGTGCTGAAAAAGGCCATTGGAGCGGCGAGCGGAAAATGACCAGCACCGCGAACGAGCGGGCAGTTGCGATTCGCACGCCTGAGCCGCGGGATTATGCGCGCATAGCGGAACTCGCAGGGCAGTTGGGATACAAGTCGGACGCTTCTGAAATCGGCAGGCGGCTGGCGGGAATGAAGGGTTCGGCGGAGCATGCGGTATTCGTCGCCGAAACGGCCGAAGGCGATGTGGCGGGATGGATCGGAGTTTTCGTGTGGCGCGGCCTCGAATCGGAGGCCCGGGTGGAAATCAGCGGGCTGGTGGTGGACGAGAAGGCGCGTTCGCTGGGAATCGGACGGCGGCTACTGGAACGCGCCGAGGAATGGGCGCGCGAAAAGGGATGCGCAACGATCGGGCTGCGGTCAAATGTGATTCGTGAACGCGCGCACGCGTTCTACGAGCGGCTGGGATACGAGCACGTCAAGACGCAGAAGGCGTTTCGTAAGACTTTCACCGGTACCGTATCTATCAGCGCGCGTAAGAATATAAGCTAGCCTTAAAAATAAGATAGTCTTCAAATCTTCTTGCTTGCAGCCTCCATTCGCTTGCTATTGGGGCCCGCGAATGGCAAATCGGACGTTTCCTTTCTAACAAAACAAGCAAGAACAGTGATTCAGGGAATGCGAGCGGTAACACAACGGGCACAACTACAGCGTCATCGGTAAGGCGGTTCCAGCGATCCACTTATATCGTGATACGATATAAGTAGCTGATGTACCGAGAGACTTGGGTGGGCCACAACACGTATATCCACATCCCTTACGGGGTGCTCGAAGAGTTTCGGTACGACATTCGGCGGTTCCTGAATTTCAGCGAACGCGCTGCGCGGCGCGCCGGTGTCGAGCCGCATCAGCATCAGGCTCTCCTGGCAATCAAGGCAGCGCAAGGAAGTAATGCCACGGTTGGCTTTCTGGCCGAGCGGCTGCTGATCCGGCATCACAGCGCGGTTGAATTGAGCGACCGGCTGGAGAAAAAGAACCTTATCCGCCGCTCGCGCGGCGAAACGGACAGGCGCGAGGTGTTCCTAAGTCTGACGCGCAAGGGCGAAAGACTGCTTCAACAGCTATCGGAAATGCATCGGAATGAACTGCAGACGGCCGGACCAAGACTGCTGAACGGTTTGCAGGCGGTGGTGCGACGGGCACGGCGAAGGGGAATGGTTGAGTGACGCGCCAGCCTGGATCAACTTCGCGAACGCGAACGAAAGAGCGAGAGGAAGCTGAGAAATAAGATGGCGAAACGAACGAAGCGATTGCTGGAATATCGCCTGCTACGCAGGTACTTGCCGCTGGTTTATGAGGACCTGGGTGCTACGTATTCGCGCAACCTTCACAAGTGGCTGGTGATTGCTCCGATCGTTGGAATTGCGACAGGTCTAGTGGTCACAGCGATCGCTGTGATCATTCTGAGGAAAATGTGGCCGCCGGTGCTGCAGTTCTACCTGCACCACTACTGGAGCATGGTCGTGGGGCTGACGGCCGGATTCGCGGTGACAGGACTGATCATGCAGTACCTGACTCCGGATCCGAACGAGCACTCCACGGAAGAGATCATTCAGTCCTATCATTCTCATCGCGGCGCAGTCGCGATGCGAGCTTTCGTTCCGAAGTTGATCGCGGCGATCACAACGGTCGGGATGGGCGGAAGCGCGGCGCTGGAAGGGCCGAGCATTTATGGCGGCGGCGCGATCGGGTCGTGGCTGTGGACGAAATTGGGCCGCCTTCATTTGGAGCCGCGCGACCGGCGCATCCTGCTGATCAGCGGTGCGGCTGCGGGCATGGCGGCGGTTTTTAAGGCGCCGCTTACGGGACTGGTTTTCGCGCTCGAAATGCCGTACAAGGACGATCTGGCGCACGAGGCGCTGCTGCCGTCTCTTATTGCGTCTGTGGTTTCCTACGTAACACTGGCTGCCTTCCTGGGAGCAGAGCCGCTTTTCAACTTTGCCAGCGCCACTTCGTTTACGCGACGCGACCTGATCTGGTGCGCAGTGCTCGGCATCGTGATTGGCCTGATCGCGCTGGTGTTTTCGATCACGTTCCGCCGCGTGCGTACCTATGTCGTCAAATGGGCTGCCCCACATTGGGTGAAGCTCACGATTGGCGGTTTTCTGACCGGCATGTGCGGCCTCGTTTTCGTCTTCATGTATAAGGGCCAACTCGTTCCCCTGGGCCCGAATTACGCAGCGGTCGGCATGATCCTGAACATGAATCACGGTCCCTTGGAGCTGGTTGTCTTTGGCTTTTTGAAGCTCATGGCAACCCTTTGCTCGCTCGGTTTCGGTGGTGTGAGCGCGATGTTTGTCCCCCTGTTTCTTACGGGCGGCGCGTTTGGATCGGCATTCGGACAAGCAGTGGTGCACAGCAGTTCGTTGGAATTGTACGCAGCTGTCGGAATGGCCGCATTTATCGCTGCGGGTTACAAGACGCCGCTCGCCGCCGTGGTGTTCGTTGCTGAAGCGACGGGAGGCCACGCGTTTATCATTCCTTCTTTGATTGGCGCTGCGGTGGCATACGGGATTTCCGGGGACGCTTCCGTATCGGGCGATCAACGCGTGAACGAAGCCGCGAGGGTGTTCGAACTTACCGGCGTACCCGTGAGTGATTTCATGCAACGCCACGTTGTCTCAGTGCAGATTTCATCCACGTTGCGCGAGTTTGCGGCAATGATCTCGCCGGAACACCCTCACATGGTTTTTCCGGTACTGGACGGTTATCGGGTGATGGGCACGATTGCGGCGTCGTCGCTCGGGAGGATCCAGCCGGAGCAGTGGGATGAAATCAAAGTATCGAACCTGATGCAACCGAAGTTCGCGCACGTGCTTCCGGATTGCGACGCCATGGAAGCACTGCGCGTGCTGCTGCGAGAAAAATCTCATCCAATGCTTTTGGTGACGTCGACAAACAATGAGCTGCAAGGCATTGTCACGAAGACGGACATCCTGGAAGCGCTGAAAACTCGCGGTGCAGAGGAGCACGTGCTGGAGCCGGCTGATGAGACGGCGTAGCTGTGCTAAGTTGCGGAGCCTGTGACCTCCGGGGCGTGATAATGCCGGAAATCCAGCAAATCGGTTCGAGCGGTTTGGGCGCCGAATGGCGACTTAGAAGCCGCCACCGCCTCCCCCACCGAAGCCGCCGCCCGCACCGCCGCCACCTCCGAAGCCCGAAACGCCCGAACTGCGCGGCGAAGAAGCCATGACGGTTCCTGCCTGGGCGGACATCGAATCGAGCGCGGCGACGAGAAAGAACGGCTGAAACGCTCCTGTGTAAGCGGCTCCTTGATACCACTGTGGCGGCTGCATGGCGACGCCGTCGAATGCGTTCACCCACTTTTTATCGACACGCAGCGCCATCGCGTAGGGTAGATACTTTTCGAACGTTGCAGGCGCGTTTTCCAGACGCCTGATGCGGTCTTTCTCGACGCGGCCGAGGAACTCCTCGAAACCAAGCACTTTGGCGTAGGTTTGCGCGCCGGTGATGGTGCGCGCAGGCATGAACCAACCGAAGCCACAGATGACGGCCCCGCAGAGGATGCCGGCGACGATCCAGGTCAGGCCGGACATGCCGGACTGCGAAGCCCACCAGTTGCCGCCGAGAATAATGAGGAACCCGATGAGCAGGCCGCCGCCGATGTAGCCCTGGCGAACGGTGTCGGGCCGGTGCAAATAGTAGCCGTCCATTACGAGCGCGTCGAACACGCAATCGCGGATCGGTGGAAGCTGTTGATAAAAATGATTCTGCAATTGCGAAAGGGCAACGCTCGCCACGGAAGGAACAGCAAAAGTCGAAACTCCGCCGGATCCCGCCGAAAAGTCATGGATTGGTGGAGGAGCAACAGCGGCGGCGCGTACGGCAGCGGGAGAAGCAGCTCCCGATACGGCCGAATTACTTTGGATGCCGGTTGCCGCCGGGCCAGAGTCGGAAGAAACTTGCGCGGCTGAAGGGACTAGGGGGACTTCGCCCTCGTAAAACAGGGCGCCGAGCATGGCGCGTTCATGCGGTCGCGTGTCCTGCCACTGGTCGGCCGGCTTCTTCAGGTGGAACACATAGTCGTGATGATGCGTAAGGCCGAGCATCCCGCTCTGATTCTTCTCTTCTATGACAATGTAGCCGCGGACGGCGAGGTCGACCAGCGTTGCGGTGATGTCGCGCATATCAACGGCATCGTCGATGAGAGTGCCGCATTCGGCGGGCGTCAATTTGTCCGGCGGATCGTATTGTACGGTGATCGCGTCATGTTGCGGATCGCGCCCGCGCGTCCACCAGATCCAAAACATGATGAGGAATGCGGCGATCGGAAAGAGCAGCAGCGGCCAATTGCTGCGCAGGAAGAGCGCGATCTTCTGTGAGAGGGCAGGCGGATGGACTAAGCCTTTATCGAATCCGATGACGACGGTGAGGCCCTCGTGGTATCCGAGCGAAGCAGTGGCCTGAACCTGCACCAAATTGCCGCTGATCGTAACGGCGGAATCCTGCGTCCGAGCGCCAAAAGCTCCCGAGTAAGCGACAGCATGAAGCCCTGAGGCACCTTCGGGCAACTCGATGCTCGCTCTTGCGGACTCAATCGGCGCGTTCCATTCCTGGCCGGTCACGTTCCAGTAGAGCTCGTCATGGTCGCTGAGAAAACGGAGCGCGTCAACAACGCGATAGTGAAGAACGATCGTCTGCGTGGAGTTGTCGGCGTTTGGAACGTAGATCTTGAATTCGCGGTTGGGGCCCTGGTGGCTTTGCTCGACACGCAGATGCGTTCCGTCGGGCTCGCGCGCGCTTACATCTTCGATGATCAGCGTGTAGTTGAAGCCGCCGGGACCCTGGTACTGGATGGGAATGGTGCGATAGATGCCGTGCCAGGGTCCGCCGATGAACTGAGTTTCGATGTTTTCGGTGACGTCGATCGACGAATCGGGGTGAACCACCACCTGCTCGTCGAAATTTTTGATGACGATCTGGCGAGCGGCGGCGGGCAGCGCGAAAAGGACAATGGCGAGGACGATGCGCAGCAGGAGGCGCGGCGGCCGCATACGTTCAGCTTGCCGCGCCGCCGAAGCTGACCTTCGGCACTTCGCGTTCGGCCGGCGCGCTGATCTCGAAAAATTCGCGAGATTTGAAATTGAATGCCCCTGCGATGATGTTGGTCGGGAACACCGCGATTTTCGTGTTGAAGTCGCGAACGACAGCATTGTAATAGCGGCGCGCGTTCTGGATATTGTCTTCCAGCGAGTTGAGGGTCTGCTGCAGCTGATTGAAGCTCTCGACGGCTCGCAGTTGCGGATAGGCTTCCGCCAGCGCGAACACCTGGCGCAGCGCGGCGCTCAGAATGCCTTCCGCCTGAGCCTTGGCCGCAGGTCCTTCGGCGGTCATCGCCTGGTTGCGGGCGGCGACTACGCCCTCGAGAGTGGTTTTTTCGTGGGCGGCGTAGCCTTTTACGGTCTCGACGAGATTCGGAATCAGGTCGTAGCGGCGCTTGAGCTGGACATCGATATCGGCCCACGCGTTGTCGCATTGCACCTTCAGGCGGACGAGCCCGTTATACATGCCGATCGTGAAAATGATGAGCAGGGCTACGATGATCAAAACGATGATCAGCGCCATCTTGCCTCCAGGCCTTTAAGCCGGCTGCGGTTTGGGGTTACGGGTAAGGATACGGCGACCGCCGGTAAGTGTAAAGCGAACTGGGGTATCTCCGGGAGACATCATCCGGTTTTTCCCCTCGCTCCACCTAGCGGACGCGGTATGCCCAGAGGCCTACCAGGCGAATAACCTTTGGTCTCACAGCTCTTTCATTTCGTCTAAGGGAGAATTCCAATGACCACTCTCGACTATTTTGATTCACCAGCGCCCGGGTGGCGCACAACCCGCAACCGCGGCTTCTTCGCGGCTCTGCCGCTTCTGTTCGCCCTCGCGTTCATTTGGCCGTTCAGTGGCATGTCCGGCGAAAAGGTCCAGATGAAAGCCAATGCGTCGGAAACTCCGGCCGCTCAGGGGACGATTACCGTGACCCAGGGTAAAAACGGCAACACAAAAATCGAGACCAAGGTAAAGAATCTGGCGAAGCCCAGCGGCCTGCAAAATCCAGCTTCCGTGTATGTTCTCTGGATTCAGCCGGATGGTCAGGCTGCCAAGAACGAAGGCCAGATCATGATCGACGCCGACCGAAACGGCACGCTCAAGTCGGAAACCCCATACAAACGCTTTCAAGTGTTCATAACGCCCGAACATTCGCCGACGGTAGCGTCTCCGAATGGGCCACACGTGCTGAGCGCCACAGTTGACTAAACACGACCGCGTACGCGCAGCCGGGAGCGTCAGGCCGACGCTCTCGGCTCACCGCTTTTCGGGAGACGTCACTAAATCAGGAAAGTAGTACCGCTGGCGTAAATGACTCTTTTGAGATAGGCTTGGCGCCTCCAAACGGGGCCATGCTCTTCAAAACGCTTAGCGCGGCGGTTTTCGGAATCGATGCGTACCTGGTTGAGGCCGAGGTAGACGTCAGCCCTGCGTATCAGGGTAACTTTACCGTCGTGGGCCTGCCGGATATCGCGGTGAAAGAGAGCCGCGAACGCATCAAGTCCGCCCTTCGCAATTGCGGCTTCGATTTTCCTTCCAACCAGGCCGTGACCGTAAATCTCGCTCCCGCGGATATTCGAAAGGAAGGGTCGGCGTTTGATTTGCCTATGGCGCTGGGTCTGCTTGGGTGCCAGGGGACGTTTTTCGGCAAAGTTCTCGATTCGCATGTCTTCATTGGCGAACTCTCGCTGGACGGCGGGGTGCGCCCGGTTCGCGGAGCACTTTCGGCGGCGTTGGCGGCTCGCGAGCGCGGCGTTCGCAACGTAGTGGTGCCGGAAGCGAATGCGCGCGAGGCGGCTGTCGTTCAGGGAATCCGCGTGTTCGGAGTGAAGTCGGTGCCGCAAGCCGCGGACTTGATCAATGCGCCGGAGTCGTTCCAGCCAGTCGCCGTGAACACGCCCGAGTTGCTCGCGGAGGCGAGCCAATATCCGGTTGACTTGCGGGATGTGCGCGGGCAGATGTCGGCGAAGCGTGCGCTGGAGGTTTCCTGCGCAGGCGGACACAACATCCTGCTGATTGGGCCTCCCGGCGCCGGCAAGACGATGCTGGCCAAGCGAATCCCTACGATCCTGCCGCCGATGTCTCTTGACGAGGCGATCGAAACAACACGAATTCACAGCGTTGCCGGCGTGCTGGACGATGCGCGAGGGCTGGTGGGCACGCGTCCGTTCCGCTCGCCGCACCACACGATCAGCGACGCGGGATTGATCGGCGGGGGAGCAGTGCCGCGCCCTGGAGAAGTTTCTCTGGGGCACAACGGCGTGCTGTTTTTGGACGAGTTGCCGGAATTCCAACGCAACGTGCTGGAAGTGATGCGACAGCCGCTCGAAGACGGCTGCGTGACGATTGCGCGGGCCGCGCTGTCCCTCAGTTTTCCGGCGCGATTCATGCTGGCGGCTGCGATGAATCCATGCCCGTGCGGATTTTTCGGAGACCCGATGCGGGAATGCCACTGCTCGCCGGCGCAGATTCAAAGATACGTGTCGAAAATCTCGGGGCCGCTGCTCGACCGGATCGATATTCACATCGAAGTGCCGGCAGTGAAGTACAAGGAACTGAGAGCCACGGACGAGATCGAGGCGTCCGCGCAAGTGCGTGAGCGGGTCATACAGGCGCGACAAACCCAGATGGACCGCTACCGCGGCGAGAAGAACGTCTATGCAAATGCACAGATGCCGCCCAAGCTGATCCGCAAGTTCTGCGCGATTTCAGGCGAAGGCGAGAAATTGCTGGAAACCGCCATCCAGCGGCTTGGGCTTTCGGCGCGAGCACACGATCGCATTCTGAAGGTGTCGCGGACGATTGCCGACCTTGACGGAGCAGACGCGATCGAGCCGAAGCACCTGAGCGAAGCGATCCAGTACCGCACGCTCGACCGGACATACTGGGCCTGAGACGAACGGCAGCAAGAGCTGAGATTGGGACCTTAGATAATGGGTCAGTTTGAATTTCAACGCTTTTTCATGTCAGGGTTTGAAACATCAAACCCTGGAACTTCTTCACGCAGGGTTTGAAACATCAAACCCTGGAACTTTTTCACGTAGGGTTTGAAACATCAAACCCTGGAACTTCTTCACGCAGGGTTTGAATCATCAAACCCTGGAACCCGGTATCACGATCAAGACCTTGCCATGCGTTGACTTGCGTGCGTCCTGGCCCGTAACATTTGCGCGATGGAGCATGTTGATTCACGCCTCGGACAGACAATCTCCCATTACCAGGTAGTCGAGAAGCTGGGTGGCGGAGGCATGGGCGTCGTCTATAAAGCGCGGGACACGCGCCTAGACCGCTTCGTCGCCTTGAAATTCCTGCCGGACGAGGTGGCAAGAGAACCGCAAGCGCTCAGCCGGTTCCGCCGCGAAGCGAAGGCAGCATCCGCGCTCAATCACCCGAACATATGCACGATTTACGACATTGGCGAGGAAAACGGGCACGCCTTCATCGCCATGGAATATCTGGAAGGTACGACGCTGAAGCACCGAATCAGCGAGCGCGCGATTGACATTGGGATTCTCATCTCGCTTGCTGCTGAAATCGCCGACGCTCTGGACGCGGCGCACGCGCAGGGCATCATCCACCGCGACATCAAACCGGCCAATCTGTTCGTCACGCGGCGCGGCCATGCGAAGATTCTCGATTTCGGCCTCGCCAAGGTTTCGGAGGCGGCTGGGGGCGCGTCCATAGTTCCGTCGGTAACCGCGGACGAATTGCTGACCAGCCCCGGAGCCGCGGTGGGGACGGTGGCATACATGTCTCCCGAACAGGTGGCCGGCAGGGATGTTGACACGCGGACGGATATTTTCTCGCTGGGAGTGGTTCTTTACGAAATGGCCGCAGGCGTCCTTCCTTTTCGCGGAGCGACTTCCGGCGTGATCTTCGAGGCGATTCTCAATCGCGAACCTCCATCGCTGATTCGGCTGAATCCCGACCTTCCGGCGGCACTCGAGCAAACGATCAATCGCTGCCTGGAAAAAGACCGGACTCTGCGGTACCAGCATGCCGCCGACCTTCACGCCGATTTGCAACGGCTTCGTCGAGATATTTCGTCGGAATCGTCGCGACTGCCATCATCCGCGAGCGCTAGCCATTCCGTGCTCCAACCGAAGAAGCTATCGAGACGCTGGAGAGCCATCGGATATGTTACGGCAGCCGTAATCGTTGTCTCATGTGTCGTTGGCGCGTTATTGATGTACCGCTCATACTCACCGCCGCTCTCCGCGGGCCAGAACTGGGACCAACTGACGTTCTTCACCGATTCCGCGGTTTATCCGGCGCTGTCACCGGACGGAAGAATGTTGGCGTACATTCGCGGGGGCAATTCGTTCCTCGGCCCGGGACAGGTGTACGTGCAATTGCTGCCAAATGGACAGCCCGTCCAACTCACCCACGACGCGACACAGAAGCTCAGTCCTGCATTTTCTCCCGACGGTTCCAGTATCGCCTACGGAACGGTCGATCCGTGGAACACCTGGGTAGTACCCGTTTTGGGAGGCGAGCCTCAAATGCTGCTGCCAAACTCGTCCTCGTTGACATGGATGGATGGAGGCAAGAGGCTCCTCTTCTCCGAGATTACGCAAGGGCTGCACATGAAGGTAGTGACGACTGACCAGTCCCGAGGCGATAGCAGGGACGTCTATTCGCCTGCCGGGGATCGCAGCATGGCGCATCACTCGTATCTTTCGCCGGATGGACGGTCGGTGCTGATTGTGCAGATGGATGATCGCGGAGCGTTGCTTCCCTGCCGGATCGTTCCGCTGCACGGCGGCGAGCCTCGCGTGGTTGGTCCTCCTGACGGGTCGTGTCTGGCTGGCGCGTGGTCTCCCGACGGGAAGTGGGTATATCCGAGTTCGAGCGCGAAGACCGACGGGTCCCACATCTGGCGGGAGCGCGCAGAGGGCGGGGACCTGACACAAATCACGTTCGGGCCTACAACGCAGGAAGGGATCGCGCTGGCAGCGGATGGCAAATCACTGGTAACCGCCGTGGGTTCAACTGATTCTTCGGTATGGATTCACGACGGCCAAGGTGATCATCAGGTTTCGTTAGAAGGAACCGCCAAGGCACCGACGGTTTCTGCCGACGGTAAAACTGTTTATTTCCTGATGTCGAACGGCCAAACGCATGGCACCGAGGTATGGGCCAAAGACCTAGGCAGCGGAAAGATCGACCGGCTGTTGCCGGGCGACGACGTGCAGGAGTATGCGGTCTCGCGCGACGGCAAAGAGATCGCGTTCGTCATGCAGGAAAATGGGCACCCTAGCTTGTGGGTTGCGCCTCTCGATCGCCGGTCGTCCCCAGTGCGCCTTGACGCGAATGCCGTGGACGACTCGCCGACGTTTCTCCCGGACGGAGAGATCATGTTTCGCGCCAGTGAGGACGGCTTCGATTATGTCTATCAAATGAAGATAGACGGAAGCGATCGCCGCAAGATGAGGCGCGGACCCATTCTCGACTTGTGGGCGGCATCGCCAGATGGCCGCTGGATCATTGCATCCATCCCTTTCTCGGATCGAGGCGACACCGCTCGGGTGGCCGCAATCTCCACGGATGGCGATCGGACGGTCGTAATTTGCAATCTGCTCTGCGGTCTGTATTGGAACGCTCAGGGAAACATCGCCTACGTGACCGGGGTTGACGAGACGTATGTCCTGCCCGTGTCGCGGGAATCGGGCCTCCCCAAATTCCCGCCGAATGGCCTCACCAGTCTGGACGACTTGAGGAAAATCCCTGGAGTTATTTCCATCCCATGGACCGTCGATTCCGGAATGAGCGCTTTCGTCTACACGTACACGCGCGAGACAGTTCGACGCAATCTGTACCGGATCCCGCTTGTGCGAGTCGCAAACTGAGTGGTACGTGCCCGTAGTACGCGGGGTACGAGCGGCTAATTGACTCTCGTGCACCTGCTATGGTACCCATAAACCCGTTCCTGTTCGTGTCTTAGGATTTGCGAGCATAGTTCTGAGAGCCGAATTTCCGGCTTAGGATGACACCCACAGCCCAACGCATCGAGGTCACGCTGGAGACGTTGCTTGAAAGCGTGGACCTTGCCGAAAGCATCGTCAAACGCGTGGCCGAAGCCTCGGGGTTCGAGGAGGACGACGTCCACAAGATCGGAATGGCGGTGCGCGAAGGCGTAATCAACGCGTACAACTATGGGAATCAGCATGACAGGCACAAAAAAATCCGAATTACCGTCGAATTGGAGCCCGAGAAGATGACGGTGCATGTGCTGGATGAGGGCAAGGGCTTCGAGTTGACCGAGGTGCCCGATCCGCTGGCCGAGGAAAACCTGCTGCGAACCTCGGGCCGGGGCATTTTCCTGATGCGGGCATTCATGGATGATTTGGCCGTGCGTCCGGGACCGGCCGGCGGGGCGGAACTGATCATGTCGAAACGTTTCCCGCATTTTTCGTCGGATAACGGCCGCCATCCGGCGGAGTAACGCAGGCGAAGCTCACATGGCGCTGCAAGCGACTTCACGTCAGGTTGGCGACGTAGCCGTGGTCGATCTCGGCGGGCGAATCACGTTGGGCAATGAAAGCGCCATCCTGCGAAACACGATCCGAGGACTGGTCGAGCGCGGCCAGCGGAAAATTCTGCTGAACCTGGCGGACGTCGATTACATCGATAGCGCCGGGATCGGCGAACTGATCAGCGCGAAGGCCACAGTAAGCCGGCTGGATGGAGAGCTGAAACTGCTGCAGCTCACCAAGCGCGTCCACGACATCCTGCAAATCACACGCCTATTCACCGTTTTTGATGTGCAGTCAGACGAAGTTGCTGCTGTCCGCAGCTTCCGCTAGCCGCCGCGCCCGCCGGTTTTGACAAGGTTCCGTGTTTGGGAACACAACTGCGCAGACAGCAGCTTTGGCTGCTAACCGGCGTGATCGCTGCGTCCGCTCAGGGCGTGGCGGCGGACGCTGGTTATTTCCTACCGAGAGGCTTCAACGCGGTCCACGCGATGTTTGGAATGACGGGCGCGTTGCCATCCATCGATCGTATATTCGCCGTTTGCATCAGCGAATTTACGGCGACGACTTCGTACGTACCTACGCGTTCGATGCAGGTTACGTGTTCGCCGTACTTAGGAGGAGTCACCTTGGTGTCGGCCATTGCCGGTACCTCCGCGGTTGGATCGGCTGGGCTACTATTGCCGCCAGTGTGTTCCCGAAAATGGGGAGTGTCAAGATAAGACGACGGCCGGGAAGACCGGACTCGAGAATCGGACTTGAACCGATGGTCTGTCGAGTACGCCTGTTTCTTTAACTTACGTGCAACACGCATTCTTTTTGTCGGTGCATCAGTGCTGATGCAGGCAGTGTTCGTTTGCAATTTGTTCCAGCCCATTCTGCGTCGCGATTGTCGGGGCTCAGGGCTGCTTGCCCACCGCCGAGCTGCCATTGGGAAGCGTTCGCAAATAACGGACGATGTCCCAGATATGTTCGTCGGATTCAACTTTCCCAAATGCGGGCATGCCGCTGAACCGGATACCGTTCCTGACGATCCAGAAGAGCTCGCGGTCGGAATACTTCTGGACGTGAGAGGAAGTGAGATTGGCTGCGCGCGGGTACATCCACCGTCCGGCATCCGTGGGCGTCTTGCCGTCTAATCCATGACACGCGGCACACTCCGCCCCGAACAGCTTATCGCCTTCCTCGATGCTCGCTTGCTTGTTTGCCGGCGGGGGCGGGATGCCCGACCGGCTCTTTCTTTCAATCAGGAAATATTTGGCCCGCGTAGCGAGGCTTGTTTCGAAGCCTCCCGGATCTTGGAGCGAGCCGATTCTTAGATGTGTGAGGCAGACGTATCCAACCGCGATCACCACGATCACAATAGCGACCACGGTTAGGATGATGCGTCTCATTGGCAGACCCGGGAGCGGCGTGAAGTGGAGCCGCCTTGGGCAGCGCGGAACTTTATGATGCGCCCTGAATGTCGGTTACATGTATCGTTCTCGTCGACCGGTCCAGGGTGCCCGTGACCGTTACCTTCTCTCCGGCGAGATCTGCGGCTTTCGTTTGATCGTCAAGCTGATAAATCCTCTTGCTCGCGGCATTGTACAGGACGTATTTGCCGCCCATCTTGACGCATGCTTGCGAACACGACTTCGCGTCGGGCAATCCCTCTTTTTTCATCATCACTGCGTGGGAACCCATCTTCGCGCATTGGCTATCCATGATTTCGCCCTTGAACGTCGACGCCTTCGCCGCGAAGCCAGTGACAAGGAACATACAACAAACAGCAGCGGTCATGATCAGTTTTCGCATTCTTCCTCCTGTAACGGCTTGTTCGGTGCCGGGTGGATCTACTCTACAGGTAAAGATTCGCGACTTATCGCCCGGTTACAAGGCGCTCGACCGCGATCCCACTGATATTGTGACGTTTTTGACCCTACGGAGCCTTTAGGCGTTGTCGACCATGCTCGCCGTTTGGACGGCGTCAGATCTGGGAGCGGAACGCCAAACAGACGGTAAATGAGGAGATGGAGCCGAGGAAGAGACTTGAACTCTTGACCTGCCGATTACGAATCGGCTGCTCTACCAACTGAGCTACCTCGGCCCTGAGCAATCTTCGGATTCTACCATGCAGCAGCGGCATTTTCGTTCTCGCGCGGCGCCGGCACAGCGGGATGTGTCGATCCGCTGCGACAAGGAAGACGCGCAACAACCAAAAGCGCCATCAAGAAGATACAGTGAGGCGAAGACGCGCGACGATTTCGTCGACGATAACGGAGATCGTCTGGGAGGCGTCCACGACTAGCGCCTCGTCTAGCGACGGTTCCTCGAGGGCGTCGAACTGGCTCTTGAGCAGGGATTCGGGCATGTAGTGATGGCGACGCTCGCGCAAACGCTGGTCAATTTGTTCGTAACTCGCCTTCAAGAAGACGAATTGTAATGAAGCTGGGTCGCCCACTCCCGAACGAAGCGTCTTCCGGTAGCGAGCCTTGAGCGCGGAGCACGCGAGCACCGTGTGGCGTCCGTTCACTATCCATTCGCGGATTCCTCGATTCAACGCTTCGAGCCAGGGCTCGCGGTCGTCGTCATTCAGGGGAATGCCGCTGCGCATCTTTTCGACGTTTGCCGGGGGATGCCAGTTGTCGGCGTCCTCGAAGCTCCAGTTGAGCTTTGCAGCGAGCGACTGCCCGACTACAGTCTTGCCGGCACCAGAAACGCCCATCAGGATAATGACCATGGCCTGCCCGAATTCAGAGGAACATCAGACACAGGAATGTAGAGCTTAGAACCTGTGCGAGAACGTCAACGACATCGTGTCCCAGCGGCTAAAGCCGATTCATTGAGTCCAGTTGCGCACGACCGCCCTTCGTACTTCGGGCGAGAAGCCGTGCGGTGACACGAAAACTTATTCTTTGGAAAGCCGGGCCCCAAGCGCGCATTCCATTAATCTCCAGAACGCCGCGCCGTCTTTTTCCTGGCGGGCCGAGGGCGCGGGCCTTTTGGTTCGGCGAACCGTGATTCAGGAATAATCGCGTACCATTCCGGCCGTTCCGGATCGCGGTCGTACGGATAGCCGCCGGTTTGCCGGTACAATTCGGCGTATTCTTCGAGCTTCGCGCGATCGAGTGCGACGCCCAAGCCGGGTCCTTTCGGCACGGCAATTTTGCCGTCGACGTATTTCATCTTGCCGCCCAGCAAAATGTCGTCCGTCAAATGATGGTAGTGCGCGTCGGCAGCGAACGCGAGATTGGGGAGTGCCGCCCCGAGATGAAGCATCGTGGCGAGCTGAATTCCCAACTCGCCGCTGGAGTGCACGCTGATCCCGCGCTGGAATTTGTCGCAGATGATGCCGGCCTTCCATGCCTGGCGCAGGCCGCCCCAGAACGTGGTGTCGAGCAGAATCACGTCGACGGCCTCGAGACGGATGCAGGCGGCGAGCTGCTCGAAATTGACAACGACCGTGTTCGTGGCCGTCGGAATCTTTACGAACGAGCGCACGCGGCGCATGCCTTCGAGTCCCCAACAGGGGTCCTCGTAATAATCGTTGCGGAGGCCTTCGATCGCGCGGCCGATGCGAATCGATTCCTCGACGCTCCATGCGGCATTCGGATCGAGGCGCAAAGAGTCCTGAGGAAATGCGGCTGCCAGCGCGCGGTAGACCTGCAAATCGTGGTCGGGAGGAAAGATGCCACCCTTCAGCTTGTGCGAACGAAACCCGCATACGCGCTTGAGCTTCTTCGCCATCGCGACCATCTCATCGGCTGTTTCTTCGCCGCCCGCGCCGGTTTCCGAGTTGCGATAGCGATAGAAAAGATAGCTGGCGAAGGGAACCTCCTCGCGCAGCGCCCCGCCCAGCAGATCGCAGGCACGGATACCAAGATGCTTGCCGGCGAGATCCATGCACGCAAATTCGATGGCGGCGTGCAATTGTGCGCGATTGTTGTAGAGCGATGCTGTGGGATTGCAGATCTTCCAATAGAGCTGCTCGAGTTGCAGTGGATCGTGTCCGAGCAGGTATGGTTTCAGCGCGCGGATACTGTTTTCGGCGCTCTCACCGCCGCCGCCCATTTCTCCCAGGCCGATGAGGCCGTTATCGGCCTCGATTTCGACGATGGTGCGGACGAAGCGACCCCAGTGGGCGCCGTTCGCATGGCGCAGAGGGGCTTCGAGCGGAACCGCGACCGTGGTCGCGCGAACGTCAACAATTTTCATGTTCGTTCCCGTGAATTCCTCCCGCCTGGCGAAACGCCAAGTTAGCATAAGCGCAGCCGGTTTTTCCTGTACGTCCTTTACTTGGTTGTGTTCTCCCGTTGCTGCTTTTAGGTTGACATCTTACCCGAGGAGGCTCATTCTCTGGTCAAATGTCAACCCAAGAAGAAAAAGAACGGCTTGAATTATTGCAGGGCACGCTAGATTTGTTGATCCTGCGGACCTTGATTTTCGGGCCGCAGCACGGGCAGGGCATCGCGCGAGCGATCCAGCAAACGTCGGAATACGAACTGCTGGTCGAGCACGGCGCACTGTATCCGGCGCTTCAGCGGCTGGAAGAGCGCGGCTGGATCAGCGCGAAGTGGGGAACGTCTGCCAATAACCGCAAGGCTCGGTTCTATTCGCTCACGGCTGCGGGCCGCAAGCAATTGGTGAGAGAGACGACGAAATGGAACCGCTTGTCGCGAGCGATCGCCCGAATTCTGGGCAGTGAGCCGGTGGAGGGCTAATCGAGGCGGAGATGCTTGGCCGCAAGCGCAAACTCGGGGATTTCAGCAGCGAGATCGAGTCGCACCTGGCGCTCGAAATCGAACGGCTGCAGCAGGAGCAGGGGCTGACGTACGACGAAGCGCGTTCGGCGGCGCGCCGAGCGTTCGGCAACGTGACCAAAGCGCAAGAAGACTTCTACGAAGCTCGGCGCTGGCTGTGGCTCGACCATCTCTGGCAGGACGTTCGCTTTGCGCTGCGCATGCTGCGGAAATCGCCAGGGTTCACGACGGTCGCCGTTCTCACGCTTGCGCTTGGAATAGGGGCGAACACGGCGATTTTCAGCATCGTTGATGCTGTGCTGCTGAAGCCGCTGCCATACAAGAATCCCGGACAACTCGTGGTGATTTGGGAGACGAACCCGAAGCGCGGCAACGTGCATAATGTCGTTTCTCCGGCAAACTTCCTTGACTGGCAGACGCAGAACCGCGTCTTCGAGGATATGGCATACCTTGGAGACTCACGAACCACCTTGACGGGCACCGGGACGCCCGAGCAGTTGGACGTGCAGTACGTTTCGACGAATTTCTTTGATGTTTTGGGCGTGAAGCCAATTCTGGGGCACGCCTTCACGCCGATCAATGGCCGCGCCGGGAATGACAATGTCGTGGTGCTCAGTTACGGCTTTTGGACAGAGAAGTTCGGTTCCGATCCTTCGATAATCGGCAAGAAGATCGAACTGAATGGGCAAAACAACACGATCCTCGGAGTCGCGCCGAAAGGCTTCGATGTTTTTATCGCTGAGGGTTCGCTGACGGGCGAACATCCGCAACTTTGGGAAGCGTTCGCGTTTCCGCCGGAGTACGGGGATCATGCGAAGGCCGGCCGGTTTCTGATGGTGCTGGGCCGCCTGAAACGAGGCGTTGCGCTCGCCCAAGCGCAAGCTCAAATGGGCGTCATTGCCAGCGGCCTGGCGGAAAGGTATTCCGCGCAAGATCGAGGCTGGGGGATCGCGTTAGTTCCGATGCGCGAGCAAATCTCCGGCGGGATTCGGCCCGTGCTGTTGATTTTATTGGGCGCAGTGGCGTTCGTTCTACTGATCGCGTGCGCGAATGTTTCCAGTCTGCTGCTTTCTCGCGCGACGGCGCGCCGCCGCGAAATCGGCCTTCGCCTGGCCCTGGGCGCCAGTCGCCGGCGAATCGCGGCGCAACTGCTTACGGAAAGCGTTCTTCTGGCGCTTGCGGGGGCCGCGTGTGGCGTTTCGCTGGCGGTGTGGGGCACGAACGCGCTGCTGCACGTTGGTTCACGGAAGTTGGTGGATCTCGCGGGAGTATCTCCCGATCCTCGCGTGCTCGCATTCGCATTGGGCATCACGATTGCGGCCGCAATCATTTTTGGCTTCCTGCCCTCCTATTACACAGCGAGTTCCGAAATCGGAGATTCGCTGCAGGACGACCGCCGCTCGTCGGGGGGCCGGGAAAGCCGGTCGGCACGAAGCGTCCTCCTGGGTTTTGAGGTGGCCATGGCCGTCGTCCTGCTCGCCGGGTGCGGATTGCTGGTGCGGAGCTTCGTGCATTTGACTCGCGTCGAACCGGGATTTCAGACGGGACACCTGCTGACGTTCAAGGTCTCGCTGCAGGGACCGCATTATAAGGATGATGGCCCGTGTATCGCGTTCTACAACGGCTTGCTGGGGAAACTGCGCGGCATTCCAGGAGTCAGCTCGGTGAGCGCCGAAAATCTTCCGCCGTTTTCCGGCTTCGCGATGAGGGGAGTCGCTACGGACATTATGCTGCCCGGACAGCAAGGAATTCCGGCCTCGCAGTTGCCCGATGCCGCGGTTCGCGTCGTCGGGCCCGATTACCTTCAGACCATGGGCATTCCTGTGCTCAGCGGACGGGGCTTCGTTCCTGGTGAATTGGCTGAGGCGAAACATGTGGTGCTGGTGAACGAAACATTTGTACGACAATTCTTCCCGAAGACCAATCCGCTGGGCCAGAAGATTACGATCGATATGAAGAGTCCGAACGTGCCGAGCGAGATCATCGGCGTGATCGGGGATGTTCACGGAGCGGACTTGCGAGAAGCGCCCTGGCCTACCGTGTACTGGCCGTATCCGGAACTGGCGTATTCGCAAATGACCGTCCTCGTGCGGACGCAAGTTGCGCCGCTTTCGATTGTGCCGGATGTTCGCGAAATTGTTTCCGGAATGGATAAGAACGTACCTGTCTCCGCCGTTTCGACGATGGACCGGCTGATTTCGAATTCTGTCGCCCAGTCGCGTTTCACGACGCTCCTGCTCAGCATTTTCGCGGCGCTAGCGGTATTTCTCGCGGCGATTGGAATTTACGGCGTTGTGGCCTACAGCGTGGCGCAGCGCGTAAACGAAATCGGCATACGCATGGCTCTGGGCGCTCAACGCAGTCAAGTGATGCGCTTGATCGTGGGTCAAGGTGCGCGAGTCGCCTTGATCGGTGTCGCAATCGGTATTGCGGGAGCGCTCGGGCTGACGCGTTTCTTATCGACCCTGCTGTTCGGCATCCGTGCGGACGATCCAATAACGTTCATCGGCGTGCCGATAGTGCTCGTCGCTATAACCCTGCTCGCTTGCTACATTCCCGCTCGGCGAGCGATGCGTGTGGACCCGATCGCGGCGCTTCGGCACGAGTGATACGCCGACTCGCAGGTTCGTCGGCATGAATAATTAGTCGTACGAGAGCGAGACCCAGCAATGTTTCGTCGCAAACGCAAACTCGGGGATTTCAGAAGCGAGATCGAATCGCACCTGGCGCTTGAGATCGAACGGCTGCAACAAGAGCAGGACCTCAGCTACGACGAAGCCCGAGCTACCGCTTACCGCGCGTTCGGCAATGTGACAAAAGCACAGGAGCGTTTTTACGAATCGGGCCGCTGGCTGTGGATCGACCATCTTTGGCAGGACGTGCGTTTCGCAGTTCGCGTGCTCCGCAAATCGCCGGGGTTTACAGCGGTCGCGATCCTTACGCTAGCGCTCGGCATCGGCGCAAACACAGCGATCTTCTCGGTCATTAACGGTGTCCTGTTAAAACCGCTTCCCTACGCGCAGCCGGACCAACTGGTCGCGGCGGTCAATCATGAATCGCTGCCCGACATCATCGACATCCGGCGCATGTCGCACGCTTTTTCGCAGGGCGGCGGTATCAACATTTTTCAAATGGACTACCAGGCGAAGCTTGAGCCCGTAAAAGTCAGAGTTGGCCTCGTGGACGCCGGATTTCTCGAAACGCTAGGAGTTGCACCCATGTTGGGGCGGATCATCGAACCTCAGGAAGATGTTAAGGGTGCGGCGCAGTTGGCGGTTGTGACTTATAGTTTCTGGCAGAACTACCTCGGAAGCGATTCTCACGCCGTCGGCAGGACGATCCTGCTCAACTCCAACTCCTACGTGGTGATCGGAGTAATGCCGCGCGAGTTCGTTCCTCCAAACGAAAAGGCAGATCTTTTCGTATCGTACTGGGCCGGCGATCCGAGGGGCGCGCCAGATCGTGACGTGCATTCCATGCATGCCTACTGGCGGCTGAAACCTGGTGTGACCGTTGCGCAAGCGGAAGCGGAAATGGCGCCCATCGATCGTCAGCTTTCTCAACAATATCCATCCGAGGAAAAAGGCCGCAGGACAATTCTGGTGGCGCTGCATCAGTGGCTGGTTCGCGACGTTCGAACCGCGCTTTTAGTACTACTCGCCGCTGTGGGGCTGGTATTGCTGATCGCTTGCACGAATTTCGCCGGCCTGTTGATGGCGCGCTCTGTTACGCGCCGTCAGGAGTTCGTCGTGCGTGGCGCGCTTGGCGCGGAACCGACCCGACTGATTCAGCAGGCAGTCACCGAGAGCGCTCTGCTTTCTCTTATTGGTGGCGCCGCAGGATTGGTGCTTGCCGAGTGGGGCACTGATGCGCTGCTTTCGCTGAAGCCTGCGGAACTTGATCGTTTCAACGGGATCCATATGGATGGGCATGTCCTTCTATTTGTGTTTGGCATTTCCATTTTCACCGGCATCGTTTTTGGCTTTTTGCCGGCATGGTCGGCTTCCCACGCGCCGATCGGCGAAGTGCTAAAAGAAAACAGCCGCACGACGACGGCGGGGCGCGCCGGTGACCGCATGCGCCAAATCCTGGTCGTCTCGGAACTGGCGCTGGCACTGATTCTGTTGATCGGAGCCGGCTTGCTCATCAAGGGTTTCCTCCGCCTGCGCTCGGTGAACCCCGGCTTCAATCCTAAGAATGTAACCACGATGATCGTGCGGCTGCCAACGACGCGCTATGGCAATATTCCGAAGCAAACTGAATTCCGCCGCGCTCTGCTTGAGCGATTGAAAGCTCTGCCAGGCGCGGAAGTAGGTATGGTCAGCGATATTCCGCTCGGGGATAACTACGTCGGTCACAGCATCGTTATCGACGGCCGCCCAGCAGTCGCGCCGGGCGATGCTCCGCGAGTACAGACTTTGGCCGTTATGGGCGACTACTTCGGAGTTATGCAGATTCCTATCGTTGCAGGTCGCGATTTTACCGGCATGGATCGTGAAGAACAGCCGCTCGTAGCGATTGTGAATGAAGAGATGGTCCACCGTTTCTTTTCACATCAGAATCCTATCGGTGCGCGCATTGATTGGGCTAACGACAGCGGCCCGCACCGTTGGATGACAATTGTTGGCGTGGCGGCCGACGTCAAGCAAGCGGGCTTGGACCAGCCCGTCGACCCCGCGGTCTACACTCCGTTTTCGCAATCGGACGAACGCTGGCGTTCGTGGATGACCCTGACGATTCGCGGGAACGCGCCTTCCGCAAGTTTGGTGGCGGAGGCGAAGAAAATCGTTGCGAGCCTGGATAGCCAGATTGCCGTTAGCGACGTTTATACGATGGATGAACTTCTGTCCGTGTCGGTGGCGCAGCAACGTTTCGACATGCTGCTCCTTGGTCTTTTCGCGGCGCTTGCGCTGATTCTTGCTCTGGTTGGGACCTACGGAGTCATGGCCTACGTGGTCGGTCAGCGCACGCACGAAATCGGCCTCCGCGTGGCTCTTGGTGCGCAACGAACCGACGTACTCAGACTTGTGGTCGGCCAGGGCGGCCGTCTGGCATTGACCGGTATTGCCATTGGGGTTGCCGGTGCGCTCGGGCTCACGCGATTGATGTCGAGCCTGCTGTTTGAAGTTACTCCGACTGACCCCGCGACATTTACCAGCGTTGCAATCCTGCTCGGAACCGTCGCACTGCTCGCTTGCTACATTCCCGCTCGGCGAGCGATGCGGGTGGACCCAATGACCGCGCTGCGCCATGAATGAGACGCTCGAGTGCCGTGCGTCCGGGTATAGTAGGGGCACTGACGAGCCAAGCGATGGTGATCGGCAAAGGATCGGCGGAGCGGAACCTTAGCCCCGATGAAGTGCGCGCGATTGTGGCGGAAGCCATCGAGTCCACGGGCGTCGACGGCAAGCGCGTTCTGATCATTATTCCGGACGGCACACGCACCATGCCGATGCCCGCCATGTTCAGCCTGTTCCAGG
>DASUJR010000233.1:0-26609 GCA_036279175.1 Candidatus Acidiferrales bacterium
CGGGAACAAGGTGGTCGTTCGCGCTCCGATAGCGCCTGGGCCCCAGTTCACCTGGAATGGATTGACCTGGGAAGGAAATCAGGCCCTTCCGGGCATGCAACTCAACACAATCGTGAATCTCGTTCCCGGTACCAGCGCGAATGGCATGCAGATTCAGGGAGCTTGGGAAAAAGTGCGCGCTGCATTCGAAGATCTTGGATACCTCGACGTGACCGTCGACGCCGTTCCGCATTTCAATGACGCGACGAAGCAAGTGAGCTACGACGTAAAAATCACCCAGGGGCCGCAGTACCACATGGGCAAGCTCGTGCTTTCCGGCGTTTCGATGGAAGGCGAGCGGCGGCTGCGCGAGGCGTGGAAAATTCCGCCGGGTGCCATTTTTGACGACAGCACGTACCAGGAATTCCTCAATACCGGAGTCAAACAAGCGTTCGCTGGTCTGCCATTCCACTATCAGACGATTCAGCGATATCTCGACAAGCATCCGGACCAGGGTCAGATCAACGTGATGCTGAATTTCGAGTGATGCGATCTGGTGCGCTCTTCCGCACGGCCGGCATACCAGCGGATCGCGATTCCGCCGAAAGTGGAACGGCGTGCGTTATACTGAATCGCGCATGACCTCTGCATCGCAAAAACAGGTTCCTATTCCGGAACCCAGCGCGACAATCGAAAAACAAGCGAAGCTCTTCGAGATTTTGCGTGGACTCGATTCGCTGCTCGTCGCGTTTTCGGGCGGCGCAGACTCCGCCTATCTTGCGTGGGCCGCGCATCGGACGATCGGCGGCCAGGCGCTTGCTATCACCGCTCTGTCCGCCAGCTTCTCGCGTCACGATCGCGAGCAGGCCGAACGGTTCGTTCGCGCAACCGGAATCCGCCACGAATTTATCGAAACGCGCGAATTTGAAAATCCGCTCTACGTCGCGAACAACGCCGACCGCTGCTATTTCTGTAAAGATGAGCTGTTTGACCGGATGGCAACAATCGCGTCAGAGCAAAAGTTTAGCGCGATTGCATACGGCGTGAACGCGGACGACACGCACGATTTCCGCCCCGGCCATCGCGCCGCGCATGAACATCGCGTCCTCGCTCCTCTTCTGGAAGCAGGCCTTCACAAAGAAGAGATTCGCCTTCTTTCCCGACGGGCCGGATTGCCCACTTGGGACCGCCCCGCCTCGGCCTGCCTTTCCTCTCGGATTCCCTATGGAACTCCGGTAACTCCCGAGCTGTTGCGGAAAATCGAAGCCGGAGAAGCAGCTCTTCGCGAATTGGGATTCCAGCAATTTCGCGTCCGCGCCCACGGTGCCGGCGGCGAAGTCGCACGAATCGAACTGGCGCCCGAGGAGTTCGCGCGCGGGCTCGATCCACAGCTTGCTCGGCGAATCGCTGAGCGGCTAAAGGACGCTGGATTTACTTTCGTCGCGCTCGATCTGGACGGCTATCGCCAAGGCTCTCTGAATTCGCTGCTCAAATTGAAATAGTCAGGCACTGCCCCCCCCCTTCTCGCACGGAACATCTGCTCGCCCTCGCTCGTATATTGCTATTAGGGAGCCCGATAGATGAAGTAGACTCGGTGGCCCCCTTGATGAAGATGATTCGATATAACAGTCGAATTCTGGCCCTTGCCGCCGGCGCGATTGCAGCCGCCGCAATAACGGCAGGCTGCGTGGATGGCCCCGGCATACGCGGCACGTTCAACCGCACGTTCAACGTAAACGGCCCGGTACAGCTTGAAGTGGCGACGGGGAGTGGCGACGTGCATGTCGCAATTGGAACCGCAGGTCAGGTTCAAGTTCACGGAGTGATCCATGCGCGTGGATGGTCGGACGCGGACGCGCAGGAGGAGCTGAACCGAATCGAGTCCAACCCTCCCGTGTCTCAGGACAACAACCTGATTCGTGTGGGGGCAACGCGGTCCAATACGGGAAGCACGTCGATCGACTACACCATCTCGGTTCCCGCAAACACGGAACTGCACTGTCGTAGCGGATCCGGTGACGTCGACGTGAACGGTATTCAAGGCCCGGCGTCGTTCACCTCGGGCTCGGGAGACATTGTCGCTTCAGGGATTGGAAACGATATTCAGGCAGCCGCGGGCAGCGGCAACGTGAAGATTTTCGGCGTCCAGGGTCAAACTCAGGTGACCACCGGTTCGGGTGACATAGCCGTCCATGATACGAAAGGTGCGGCGCGCCTTCACTCCGGTTCGGGAGACGTGATTCTCGAGAATCCAAGCGACCGAGTGGTTGCGGAGACGGGGAGCGGTGATATTACGGTGAACGGCGCAAGTGCCGATCTGCGCGTTCGCACGGGCTCGGGGACGCTTTCGATCGGCGGAAATCCTGGCGCGATGAACTATTGGGATATCCACGCCAGTTCGGGCGATGTAGTCCTTCGCATTCCTTCGGACGCCAGCTTCGAACTGCACGCCCACACTGGGTCGGGCGACATCGAAACGAAGATTCCCATTGTGATGGAAGCTACGGCGGGCAAGCACGAGTTGCGCGCCCGGATCGGCGACGGCAAAGCCCGCGTCGAGGTACAAACCTCCTCAGGTAACATCACTCTGCGCTGACGACGTTAAACCGCTAGCCAATAGCCGTGAGCCATTTCATCAGCTGCGCGGAATCGCGCGTTTTCGTGCCGCGCGCTAGAATGAGCGCCTAATGCGCGCCGTCATTCCTATCGCCGCCACCGTCTTATTGTGCTGCATCGCGCCGGTGAACGGTCTGGCTCATCCACCCGCGCGAGCCGCGCAAAAAACAGCCGCCGCGCACGAACCGGACGCGGAGGCGGCGCTCGAAAAGGTTTTCGCCGTGTCGGGAGATGACCGCGCCGCACTCGTGACCAATTTGCAGAAGTATCTTCTGGAGTTTCCGGACGCGCCGCGCAAGGCCGATGTTTACCGCGCTCTGGTCGATGCCTGCCAGCACCTGCACAACGATTCTTGCGTGCTCGACTACGCCGAGCGCTCGATCGCAATT
Organism: Candidatus Acidiferrales bacterium; assembly: GCA_036279175.1. Lineage (GTDB taxonomy): Bacteria > Acidobacteriota > Terriglobia > Acidiferrales > UBA7541 > Palsa-295. The sequence continues at coordinate 2,985 of DASUJR010000233.1, forward strand.
CAGCCCGATGACTCGGACATGATGCTCATCGCGGTCACCTATTTGCAGCAAGCAGGCGATGACGAGAGCCTGGCACGAGCTTCCGGCTACGTTACGCGAGTGATCGACCGCGTGGAGAAATCGTTGCCGGCCGAGCATGCTCCGAATCAAAGCCTGGTGCAATGGGAGACACACAAACAGAACCTGCGCGGAGTTTTGTATTTCCTGCGAGGCCAGATACGGTATCGCCGGCAAGACTATCAGGGCGCGGCGAAAGACCTTGATGCCAGCTACGCGATTCGTCCAAGCGTCAGCGCCGCGGAACTGCTTGGCGAAATAGCCGAGTTGCAGGGCAATGCGCAAAAGGCGCTCCGGGAATATACGCTCGCTTTCGTGCTGCCCGATGCGGAACCCGGCGGAGAAGTCGACCGGCGCGCCATCCGCAAGCGCCTCGGGAACTTGTGGCGCGAGGTACATGGAAGCGACCAGGGGTTGGGCGACGAGATTCTCTCAGAGTATGACCGCGTTTCGTCCGGCGCGGGTGCGGGTTCGAGCGATGCAGCCAATCAAGACGCCGGCAATTTGTCCTCGTTCACGTTGCACCGGCTCGACGGTACTCCGATGGCGCTTTCCACGTTGAATGGGAAGATCATCGTCGTGGACTTCTGGGCAATGTGGTGCATTCCCTGCGCGCAGATCAATCAGGAATTTGACGACTTGGCCAGAGCGTGGTCGGGCGAAGCGCGTGTTGTATTTGTAATGGCCGACACGGACGATGACGACTCCCTCGTACCGTCGTTCGTCCAGAAGCAGAAGTGGCATGCTACGACGCTGTATGCAGACGGCCTCGATCGATTTCTGAATATCACGACTTTGCCGGCAGCGGTCGTCATCGGACCAGACGGCCGGGTGCTCTACAAAGTCGAGCATCCGGCCGCGCGCGGATTCGCCAGCCCGATCAGCTCAGCGATACAGCTATCTCTGAGCGCTTCCCACTGACGTCAGCCACTCACAGCGACAGCGCCAGTGCGGCCGTGAGCGGCCTCGCGGGCCGCAACAATCGTATTCACGTGAATTCGAACTGTGTCTGCGACCCGTCGCGCGTAGCCGCCGGCTAGGGTGATGGCCACGGGGATCTTGTGGCGACGCGCGTAATCGAAAACAAGGGCGTCGCGGCGGGCGAGCCCTTCCATCGTTAGCGCGAGCCCGCCGAGTTGGTCCTCACTGTATGGGTCGGCGCCGCCAATGTAAAACAGGATTTGCGGAGAGAAATCGTGGAACGCGCGCTGCAAGTGCTCTTCGAGGATGCTCAGATAGTCGTTGTCACCCGTGCCGTCGGGCAGATTGATATCCACCGTGGAAGGCGGCTTCGGGTAGGGATAATTGTTCTCCTGGTGAATCGAAAGCGTGAACACGGTTCCGTCGCCGCCAAAAATTGCGGCAGTTCCGTTCCCTTGGTGCACGTCTGTGTCGACCACCATCGCTCGCTCGATCGCGCCATCGAATTGCAGCTTTCGAATGGCGATCGCCACGTCGTGAATGACGCAAAAGCCTTCGCCGTGGTCCGCATAGGCATGATGAAATCCGCCGCTGATGTTTGCGGCCCAACCATCCCGAAGGGCGCGCTGTCCGGCGAGAATCGATCCCCCTGCCGCCAGCCAGCACGCCTCGATCAATTCCTTGGAATAGGGAACTTCCATCCGCAGGATTTCGATGTAGGTCAGGGTGCCCGTCTTCAGCTTGTGCACGTACTCCTGAGAATGAACGCGCAGGACGTCCTCGTCCTTGGCGGGCTCGGGCGCAAGAAAATCATCGGCGGTCGCAACACCGTCAGCGATCAGCTGATTGTGGATCAGGCGGTACTTCTGCGAGGGAAAAACGTGCGCGCCCAGATGAAGATCGTAGCGATCGTCGTAGGTCAGCTTGAAGGGCAGCACGAGTCGAGCCTATCGCCAAATTTCGCCCAAGGCAAACTTCTAGATGATCGCAGCGGGAATTTCAGGAAGGTAAGGCGTGAGACGTGGTGCGGCGAACTTGAGCTGCTGGCGTTCACCGCACCAAATATGCTGTTTCCGGGGGGAGCTTTGCGCTCGATGCAGGGCCTCGGAATGAGCCTGCGTCAGCGGTCGAGGCTCGATCCCGACTCGGTTACTTTTCGAAGCTTTGAACGGCAGCAGCCTCGCTGTCGTATGTGTCGAACACGGTCATCAGCTTCGTCACTTGCAGCACTTCACGGAATTTCGCGCCCAAATTGGCCAGCTTCAGAATGGCACCCTGCGACTTTGCGCTGTGGAAGGTCGCGACCAGGGTGCCCAGCCCGGCGCTGTCGATGTAGCTGACGTTCGCCATATTCAAAACGATCTTTCTCTTGCCGGCTGCGAGCAAAGCCTTTACCTTTTCCCGAAACGAGTTGCTTTCCTCGCCGAGCACGATCCGGCCTTCGATATCGAGCACGGTGATGCCGTTCACATCTCTCTCCGTCATTCTCAGTGCCACGTTCACGCCTCCTGGAATTCTAAGCTCTTGAACTTGCGCGTAGTGTGGAAGGGACCTTGCCTTGCGTCCGAGCGGCTCAGATCAGTAAAAATCCGAGCAGGACATGTAATAGCCGCAGACTGTACAAATCATCTTACAGCGCCGCTGCTCCAGTCGAGACGAACAGCGCGGACAGTAACTCAAGGCTACCTCCGCATTCGCCTCCCGGATCGGCTCCGCGGGCAACCGCTCCGTTTTGGAACCGACTTCTTTCGGCTGCACTGCGCTATATCGCGTCATCCGAAGCGTCCCTCGGATGGACGTTTATAGCATATTCAGTTCAAGCGGCAAAGCAAAGTGCAAGCCGCGCGGGAGCGAATAAAGGGTCTCAATCGTCTGCCCTCCTCGGCTCGGCCCTGTCCTGCAACCCCGTATTCTGCGAACGGGCGCCTGCGCTAAACTGTTCGAGTTGAACCGTGAGTCGGCTACTTGCGTCTAATATGTAGGAAGGGAGGCCGCCATGCGTCAGAATCGCGCTGTCTTCTTTGCTGCCTTGTTTGCCTGCGTTCTCCTCGCACTCCCTGTAGGTCTTGCCGCGCAACAAGTTCGCCGCCCCGCTATGGGGACGCCGAGAGTCGTCCAGGCGCGGCCGATGCGCGGCATTTCGCCCTCTCCGGGCCGGCCTGTTGCTATCAGCAGGTCACAGATCTCCCAGCCATCCGTCGCTCCCAATCGTCGCTGGAATGGCGTGCGAGTGAACCGTAGCCGTGGTTTCAATCGTGCCGTCGCGCCGGCAAACGACGGTCGCAACCGGCGGGCTGAAAACGGATCTGGCTTTGGCGGAGCTCCTGTCGACCTGCAGCAATTACTCAACATCACTCCAACGAATGGGTTTGACTGGCAGTACGTCAACTCGATTAACCGGGATCTTCCGCTCAAAGCCATTGTGGACCCGGTCACGCAGCTCGAAATCGCTCAAGCGGAACACCTGTTGAGAATTGGCGGCGGCCAGTTTTCCGGTGCCTACATACTCGGCGGCGGTTACGGCTATTACATGCCTCAGGAGGCAGCCGAAGGGGCGGCCTCAGCCGATGGTGAAGAGATGCAAGCCGCCGGTCAGGAGTCTTCCGAAAGCACGCAGCCCAGGGTCATCGTCCTGCAGCAAAAGGCAGCTGCCGGCCAGTCGCAAGAATCGGCTCCTCCCACTATTCCTGACGAAGCACCGCTCACACTGGTCCTGCGTGATGGCCGGAAAATCCAGGCAATTGCATTTACTGTCGTCGACGCCCAGATCGTTTACATCACGCCGGACGGCGCCCGGAAAACCATCGACATCGCCGAACTCGATTCCGCTGCGACCGTTCGCCTGAATCAAGAGAATGGTACGCCGCTGCAACTGCCGCGCAGCTTGGGCAACTCCTAGCCTTCCGCTTCTTTGCTATTCGACGGCTTCGCGGGTTCCGGCATGTAGGGGCCCGACTCTGCGGGCAAACCGGCGCGTTCAAACTGCACGGTCGTGTGAGTAATATGAAAGTCATGCTCGAGCACGCCTTGCAGTTCTTTGAGAATCGTCTGGCTCTCCTCCATGTGCATGTCCGGAATGCGGACATGGCACGAGAGCGCTACCAGATCCGTACCGAGCGTCCAGATGTGGATGTCGTGCACTTCCTGCACACTGCGGACGCGGAGTATGGACGCTGCCACGTTCTCGAGTTTCATCCCGCGCGGCAATCCTTCCAGCAGCACGTGCCCGCTTTCCTGTAGGATTCCGATTCCCGACCACAAAACCATCACTCCGATTGCGATACCCAGCACCGGATCGACCCACATTGCCGCCGTGTAGCGGATGGCCAGCGCGCCTCCGACGATCGCGACGTTTGAGAGCGCGTCGCCGAGGTTGTGTATCCATACCGTGCGCACATTCAGGTCGCTGCGTCCGCGGTGCACCGCAATCGTGATTCCTCCATTGATCACCAGCGCCAGCACTGCAATCCACAACATGAGTCCCGTGTGGACTGCCACGGGATGCAAGAAGCGCATTGCGGACGCGTAAATCAGGAACAGCGCCACCAATCCGAGCAGCACCGAATTCACGAACGCGGCGAGTATGCCGGCACGATGGTAGCCGTACGTCTTTTCCGCCGTCGGAGGCCGCAGCGCCAGCCGCATCCCAATCCACGAAATCACCAATGTGGGCACGTCTGTCAGGTTGTGGATGGCGTCGCTGATCAGCGCGATCGAATGGCCCAGAAGTCCCGAAGCAAGTTCCGCCGCAACCAGGAAAAACGTCACGGCGACGGCGGCTCCGAGAAGCCCCGTCATCCTGCTCGTCGACCCAAGCGCAGTTCCGTGAGAGTGCGGGTGCTCGTGTCCGTGCGAGCTATGCGCGTGGGAATGCATCAGCCAGATTCTATCCGCAGAAATCCGCGAATGGCTATTTTTCGTAGTGATCGTCGCCGTCTTGAGACGGGAGCTTGTGCGTTCCGACGCGTAGCCCGGTGCCCCAGGATTCGTCTTTTACGTGCGGTTACGCTGCCACGCTTCATCCAGATCGCGCAACAGACTTGCCACTTCTGGCTGCGTCAGTCGAAACTGCGCGTCGTCCCGCTCATCGGCTGTAAGGAATGCCGTGTGAAGAGCTTCGATCGCTTGTCAGCCTCGAACTCTCCCGCCGAAACGCGATTGACTTCCTTCAATGCCACCGCCTACCATTGCTGAAAAATCTGGAGGCATAGCAGCTTCGCGGCTCAACTCGCCGTCAGGCGCGCTCTAAAACGTGGCGCGAAACACCAAAGTGGTCTTCTGGGGGGTGCGCGGCTCCACTCCCACGCTCGATCGGGACACGTGGCGCTACGGCGGCAACACCCCCTGCATCGAAGTCACCGCTCCCGACGGCACGCGCTTCATCCTCGATTGCGGCACTGGACTCCGCATGCTCGGCAACGAGTGGATGAAGTCGCATCGTGACGGCCACATCGAAGCGCAGATTCTGGTGACGCACTACCATTGGGACCACATCCAAGGCCTGCCTTTCTTTCACCCCTTCTTTGACGCGCGCAATCATTTCCATTTCTATAGCTTTCAGTCGAAGGACCTCGGCCCCGACAGTTTGCGCCAGGTGCTCGAAGCTCAGCTCGCCAAGCCATATTTCCCGGTCGATGTCACCACCATGAGCGCCGAGCGCGAATTCCACGAAGTGGCGGGAAGTCAGAAGTGGGAAGTGAGCGGCACGAAAATTACGAGTGCGTGGCTGAACCATCCACAGGGCTGTCTCGGCTACCGTCTCGATACGCCGACTGGATCCGTCGTGTACGCCACCGACAACGAACCCGGCGTGGCTGAATTCGACGCGAACTTACGCCAGCTTGCGGCGAATGCCGACGTCCTGATCTACGACGCGCAATATTCGCCTGAACAGCTCGCCTCCACACGCAAAGGCTGGGGCCACTCGAGCTGGCTCGAAGGCGCGAAGCTCGCTCGCGAATTAAAAGTGCAAAACCTCGTTCTCTTTCATCACGATCCGGATTCGTCGGATCAGAAGGTCGATGGGTTTTTGTCGGCCGCGCGCCTGGAATTTCCGGGTACGTGGGCTGCTACGGAAGGCATGGCAATTACGTTGAGCGAGCGTGGAGTCGACGTCGCCCTGCGCGGGTCGCGGATCGGGCAGCGCCGCCGCCTCCGCTTCGTCGCCACTGTGAGCGGTCAATCCGACGATGGGAAATCGTTCCAGGAAAAAGCTACGGTTCGTGACCTGAGCCTTCAAGGCGCCTATTTGTGTTTGAAGAACCGGCCGCGGCTTCAATCGGAATTGCGGGTCGTTATCGAGGCATCAGGTGATAAGGACCGCGCAAGCATGCTGTCGCTTCGCGGTACCGTGATTCACTGCGAGCCCGGCCGCGAACATACCGACAATGGCGTCGGTGTCGTTTTCGTCGAGGAGCCGGACACGACGCTTCTCACTGACTAGCGTGCGCGCCGCCTTTTCGCGGTATTTCCGCGCCCTGCAGTGCAACGCCCTATCGGACTCAGAGCGCTTCCGTGATCGCCGCGATCTGCGCGTCCAAATCCGCCAGCGCCTGCCGAAGCTGCTCCTGGTATCTTGGGTTCTGGCTCGACTGGAGTTCTCGTTCAACTCGTGCTCGCGACAGCCGCAACACGTCGCGCCGCCGCCTCGCATCGAGCTGCTCGGGAGTGAGCTGCGCTTTCTTGCTTTGACGCTTGTGATCGCTCCCTTTCGCTTCTTGTACTTGGTCCTCGACTGACTTGCTTTCCCATCCTCTGGCCATACTTAAATTGTACGACGCGCCAACGCGTCGCCCCGAGAATTTTCATCCTTCGTTCACCTTTCAGCACAGGCTGCCTGGTCCCGAATGTTCGTCAGCGTTCGCTGAAGTTTCGCTCATCAATAGAATCAGCCGCATTTATCCCGCATACTGGGAGGCCTCGTCTAAGTGCCCGAAGTGGATCCGGAGCAACTCCGAGGCTTTCAAGGACGCAGATGCACTCGACGCGCAGGAGCCGGGCGTTCTATGGCCCGAAAAGCAGGCGGGCGTGACGGAGGCGCTGAAAGCCGGCGTGCCGCGCGTGGGCTCTTTTCGAGCTACCGCAGCGCTGGCGCTCGCCGGATGTTTCTGGGGCACAGGATTCTTCTTCGGCAAAATCGATTTTCGCGAGATGACCGTCTCCGAAAACGCTACGTTCCGTTTTCTGTTCGCCTGTATTCCTCTAATTCCATTTGCCTTGCGCAAGAGTACGCTTTTTCGCCGGCGTAATTGGCCCGACATCTGGTTGTTTGCCGTCGCGACCGTCATCGGCTTTCCGGTGCAGTTTCTGATTCAGTTCAAAGGGCTGCAGCTCACCTCTGTTTCGCATGCGTCGCTCATCGTAGGCACGCTGCCCGTGATGGTTGCGCTTGCATCCGTCGCGTTCCTGCACGAACGGCTCGGCCGGATCGAATGGACGGTTCTGCTCCTCTCGCCTGTCGGGGCAATTCTGATTGCGCTTTCGAGTAAAGGCTCGGCTGGCGGATCGTCGGGACCGACCCTCGCCGGTGACTCGCTGGTTCTAGTCTCGATGGCCGCTGCCGCTATATTCATCCTTCTCAGCAAGCGGCTTCTGAGCGAGTACGATTCGATTGAAATGACGACGTGGATGATCCTGATCGGAACGGCCCTTCTGGTCGTCTGGTCGGAAGCATTTCAGCCGCTGCGATTTCATTTTTCGCGCGAGGTTTGGGCTGCCGCTGCTGCGCAAGGCTTGCTGGCAACCGCGGGCGCCTACCTCTGTTGGAACTGGGGACTCGCGCGAGTCCCTGCCTCGCGAGCCGGTGTGTTCCTGAATCTCGAGCCGCTCGTCGGCAGTTGTCTCGGCGTCTTCATTCTCAATGAGACGCTGGGCGCGCTGGCCTTGCTCGGGGGCGCGATGATTCTCGGCCCGGCGGTGTATTTCAGCAGGAAAGAATGACGGGTGCGCGAGGGTCGGAAAGAGGGACCACCGAAGCGCCGAGAAAGCCCGAGGGCACGGAGAACGCGGGAAGCGAGCTTCGCTTGCGAACTAGATCACCGGAAGAACGAGTAGCCGACAAAAATCACGTTCAGATCGATTCCAGGATTCACGCTCGTCCGGAATGCGTCGGAAATGTGCTCGAGCTTGTAGCCGACGATCCAGGCCCTGTCGCGGGAAGCGTTAAACCGCTCGAATCCAAGCTGCCATTCCGCGGTGAAATTGAACAGCGCGCCCCCCGGAACATCCGTCGGAATTCGCGCGACCGAACCGATCATTCCTCCGACCAGTGCGGCAAACGGCTGAATCCGATGTTCTGGCAGGAAGTTGAATTTCCAGCCGAACGGCGCAATTCCTCCGGCATAAACCGTCTGGTAACCGGTAATGCAGTGCGTCGAAATTGTTTGTCCGCCAGATTGGAAAGTGCACGGCGCGTACGTGTATTCGTGAATCACCTCGGCCGGAAGCACGTCGAACGTGTACTCGATCACGCGATGCCGCGATGCCGAGAGCACTCTGCCATATCGGAACCCCAGCGCGCCGAAATCCCCGTGTGCGCGGCTGCCGTAAAGATCGGGAGAATTGACTGCGTACGAGCCCCATGCGCCGAATTCGCTCATATGCCGCGCGAATACGGGCGGCGGCGGCGGAGTGCTCTGGGCAGAAGTTTGAGAAGAATCTTGCGCCAACGCGGCCGGCGGAACAACCGCGCCTATCGCTGCGATAACAGAAATAATCAGGAAATGTCGAACGCCTGCGCGAGCGAACGTCATTGGCGACGCGTGCGACGACGAACGGGTGGAGCGGATGCTGCGGCAGCCGATGCAGCGGGTCCTGAACTGCGAGGAGCATCGTTGGTATCGTTTTGCACCGGAACTGCCGCAACGGCGGCGCGACCATCTGTGCTTTCTTCATCGTCGGCAACCGATGACGCAACAGCGGCAGTCGATGCGGCCATAAGACCAAGATCGCGCTGCTTCAGATCGCGGATGCGGTCGCGCAAAGCGGCGGCGCGCTCGAACTCGAACTTCTTCGCGGCCTCGCGCATTTGCGCTTCCAGCTGCGCGATCGTTTTCGCGAGCTGTTCCTCATTCGAGATTTCGCCGGAAACTTCTTCCAACGGTACCGTGACGTAATCCGCTTCGATGATCTTCACGAGCTGCATATCCACCGCTTTGACGATCGACTGCGGCGTAATGTTGTTTTGAAGGTTGTACGCTTCCTGTTTGGCGCGGCGCCGGCTGGTCTCGGCAATCGCCTTTTGCATCGATTCCGTCATCGTATCGGCGTAAAGGATCGCCTTACCTTCCAGGTGGCGCGCACAACGGCCCATCGTTTGAATCAGCGACGTTGCGCTGCGCAGGTAGCCCTCCTTGTCGGCGTCCAGAATCGCAACCAGCGATACTTCGGGCAGGTCCAACCCCTCGCGCAGCAGGTTGATTCCGATCAGCACATCGAACTCGCCGCGGCGTAAGTCGCGCAGGATGCGCACCCGTTCCAGCGTTTCGATCTCAGAGTGCAAATAACGGCAGCGCACGCCCACTTCGGCAAAATATTCGGCAAGGTCCTCCGCCATGCGCTTCGTGAGTGTGGTGACCAGCACCCGCTCCTTACGCGCCGCGCGGATACGAATTTGCTCCAGCAGATCGTCCACCTGGCCCTTCACCGGACGAATTTCAACCTGCGGGTCGATCAGCCCTGTTGGCCGAATCACCTGCTCGACGACGATGCCCGCCGCTTTCGTCAGTTCGTACGGTCCCGGCGTGGCGGAGACGTAAACCACTTGATTCGTGCGATGCTCGAACTCCTCGAACGTGAGCGGACGATTATCGAGTGCCGATGGCATACGGAATCCGTAGTCGACCAGCGTTTCTTTGCGAGAGCGGTCGCCGTGGTACATCGCGCGAACCTGCGGCACGGTCTGATGCGACTCGTCGATGAACAGCAGAAAATCATTGGGAATGTAGTCGAACAGCGTCGGCGGCGCCTCGCCGGGCAGCCGCCCCGAAAGATGCCGCGAGTAGTTTTCAATTCCGTGGCAATACCCGATGGTGCGCATCATTTCGATGTCGAACAGCGTCCGCTGGCTCACGCGCTGTGCTTCGACGATTTTGCCCTGGCGCTCCAGTTCCGGCTTCCACCATTCCAGTTCTTCGTAAATGCTCTGAATTGCGCGCTCGCGCTGCTCAGCCGGAAGAACGTAGTGCGTCTTCGGATAGATCGTGATGCGTTGGATGTCGCCGTCAAGCGACCGGATTTCGCCCGTCAGCGGATCGATCTTGCGAATCGCTTCGACCTGGGTGCCCCAAAGCTCAATGCGAACCGCAAATTCTTCGTATGGTGGATAAATTTCGATTATGTCTCCGCGCACGCGGAACGTGCCTCGGCGGAGGTCTTCGGTCCGGTCGTACTGAATCTCCACCAGCTTCCGCAGAATCGCTTCACGTGCAACCGACTGTCCTTTTTCCAGCATGAGCAGCATGCCGTAATACGCCTCGGGTGAGCCGAGGCCGTAAATGCACGAAACCGAGGCAATCACGATTACATCGCGCCGCTCGAAGAGCGACCGCGTCGCGCTCATGCGCAGCTTGTCGAGTTCATCGTTGATCGTGGCTTCTTTTTCGATGTAGGTGTCGCTCGACGGGACGTAGGCCTCCGGCTGGTAGTAATCGTAGTAGCTGACGAAATATTCCACCGCGTTCTGCGGGAAGAAGCCGCGAAATTCGTGATACAGCTGTGCCGCAAGTGTCTTGTTGTGCGCTAGGACGATGGTCGGCCGGTTGATCTGCTCGATCACCTTCGCCATCGTGAACGTTTTTCCCGAGCCGGTCACGCCGAGCAGTACCTGATGGCGCTCGCCGTCGTTCACACCATGAACGAGCTGGTCAATCGCTTGCGGCTGGTCGCCGCGCGGCTCGTATGTGCTCGCAAGTTTGAAGTTCATATAAGCGGGTCGCCACAACGCGTCAAAACCCGATTGCTGGAAAGTGTCATTATACCGCACGATGGCTCGTGAGGGCTCGAATCAGCCACCAGGCGAAGATACGGCGAAGCCCGAATAGAAATTCTCGCGGGTAGTCGAGTAGTAAAAATTAAGCAGTCGGCCCCAGGGCTTAGTAAATTGCTGGTCTAGGGCATTTGCGAGCAGACTTCGCCTGTGTCGCCGGATACAAAACGAGGTAGACAATGTCTTCTACGCGGTGCCTTTATTGATCCGGATTCGGGATTAAGGTGATTTCAGTTTGCGTCGTGGTGTGGCCAACGTGGCGGATAGTCGACCCGCTGGCCGCGCTGCGGATTTGATAGTCCATGTTCTGCGTGGCCGTTTGCGTTGAACTGACGAGCAAACCTGCCGTGAGGGAGATCGCATCAAGGCTTTCGCCCGACCCTGTCCAGTTGCCCGATGTGCGCAGCCCATTTCGCACGTAAGCCTCCGGCGTAGTGTCGGAGTGGCTCGACCCTCGCCTGGCTATTGTGAAGCGTGTCAGCAGCACGGCGCACTCCGAGCCGGGTGCAAGGCCGGGAACGTTTTTCACGCCTGATGACGAGGCGCACGATTCATTCCGCAGATACTCGGAGTTGTCGCGCCAGAAGATGTTCGTCAGAGGCAGATCGCTCATCTCGCGCTGATCGCTCCATTTCTGACCGACGAGTATCCCCCTCACTGGCAAACTGACCGGCGCGAACAGGACGTGCACCCACGAAAGCACGCGCGCAGCAACGTCGCGGTCGGGAGCGATTTTGGTGAGATTCTGGACGTCCGCAAGCCGGCTCGCACCGTCGATTGAAAACTCGAACGACTTTCCCTTCAGCTTTTCGAATGCATCGTCGAGCGCGACGATGGAAGGCGCGTATGCGTTCGTCCGCGAATCTGAATCCGCCTGTTCGAATGTGGCGCGAAACTTGACGCTATCCTTCGATGCCGCTTGCCGCCGAACCTGCAGAACATCGATGCGTACTACCAGGCTGGTGGATTGCTTATATTCCGACGCGCCCTCTGGATTCACCACAGGGGCGACGTTGTGCTCGTTCGATGAGGTTGTCGTCTGGATGCGATATCGCAGCGTGGCACCCTCGACAAATTCCGGCCGAAGATGCACGCGCTGGGTGCGCGCAGATGCCACCACGGGGGAGCACATAAAGGGAACGATCGCGGCAGCAAAATAAGAAGGAAGACGCATCAAGGCGCGACCGTAACACACAGCATGAGACGAGGCAAATTCGTTAAGGTTTGCTGGCGGAGACACGAACCGCTGCCGGTAGCTGCGAGACATGCGGTTTGGCAAGTGTGCCTGTAAGCCGATATTCCGGTTCCTGCGGGACCGTCACCAGCTCCGTCTGATTGCGGGGCGTCAATTTGGCCCGACGCGATTGGGCAGAATTGCGGCGAATCGGACGCAAACGAAGGTCGATGTTTCGCGAGAAATCCACTGAGCCGGCGCCGCTCCACCGCGAATCCGCGTTCGTTAGTGCCAGATCGCGAAATTCGATTTTCCGGTTATCGCAAGAGAACGCGGCCGACGCTTCCGGGAAGATGCTCGGATCATTTACCTCCGAAGCCGCGGCAACGGCGTCGGGCGCGGTGAACGCGATGTTTGCAACAGAAAGATTCTCCGCCAAAGCTGTTCCGCGGCATTCCAGCGAGTTCAACAAGTCCGAACGGCTCGCGCCCTTCATGGTGAACCGGATCTTTGCAGATGCGCTACCGGCGAATTTGCCCTCAAGCGACGGAAACTCGGCCGAAAGCTCCTTCAGATCGACGCCCGAGAAATCAGCCGTCGTGTCATAGCCTGGCGTAGCGTCGAAATGTGCCTGAAAGGAGCCGCTGACCTGTCCGCCATCGAGCCGCCCGGATGCGTTTGCCAGTTCGATGCGGCGGCCATCGATCGTGAGAGCCCCTCGGAGCTGATGAATCGTCACCGGCATGAGCGCGAATTCGTCGAGAGAAATATTCCCGCTCGCGCGAACATCATCCACGGCCCCTTTTGCGGCTGGGGTTGAATTCAGAAAAGGAAGCATGCGGTCAAGGAAGCTCTCTCGCCAGCGCGGGTCCAGCCAACGGTCGACTTCCGCAGCGGAAAGCGAATTACCGGCCAGCGAAAACGTCCAACCATCGGATAGCTGATGTTGCAGCATGCCGGTCCACCTTGTGCCGAAGGCGCGAGCGGAAGTTAAAGCCACGCGGGTCAGATCAGGTCCCAGCTGGGCATGGGCGCGAATGTCGTCGACAGAGCGATTCAAGAATGGCGTGCCGATAGAAACTCCTTCGGAGGGCGTTCCCCACTGCACCGAACCCGAAAGGCTCGTGCGAGCCGCCAATTGCGTACGCTCCCAGCGAAGATCGCAGTGCGCCGGGCCGCTGATCTTCCAACCGCGCGCAAGATTCCAGCCCAGTTTGTCGGCGGCATCAATCACGCTGCGAACATCCGTCGCTCCTCCGCGTGCGCGCAGGGAAAATGCTCCGGCCGCCGGCTTCACCTGTCCTTCTATGCGAAACGAATTTGCGGGAGCGCCGATCGTCAACGTTGCCGGCGCAAATGTGATCCCCTGGCGCTTGTCGTAGTGAACGGCCAGGGATGCGAAACGAACCGACGGCATCCCCGTGCCAACCATGCCGCCGCGATCGAGATCGAATTTCGCACTGAGCACACGCGGCGGCCAGCCACCGAATTTCGCGTCCAGCGTCGCAGAACCAGCCAGGGCGATATCGTCTGAAATCCCAGGATGAAAGGCGCGAGCCCAATTCAGCAGGTCGCGGAGGGAGATGCCGCTTGAAACAACGTGCAGTTCCGTACCATCCGTCGCACCGTTCGAGATCTGCCGCGACGCCCGCACGTTGCTCCCGGATGCAGGAGCTGCCACCAGATCGAAGAACGCAGGTCCCGGATGCGTCCAGTCCAGCGCTCCCGTCACGGACGCGCTCGAATGCGCCATTTCGATCGTCGCGCTGCTTAGCTCAACGCGCGAACCGCTCGAATCGAGCCTTCCTTTCGCGATCGCGGAAAGCGAAGGATTGTCGCCGCGCAGCGGCAAGTCCCAGCGGTGCAATTGCGACACGATGGCATTGCCCGCCAGATCCCACGAATCGCCTTCCGTGCGTGCGGTCAGCGACACGCTGGCTGAACCGCGCACGCCGAAGTCGTTGTCGCTTGCCAGCCGGAGAAGATCCTGGATTGAAGCATCGCTCCAGTCGATTTGCAGCGCAGCGGGGCGCAACCGCGATGACGTCCCGCCCAAATGTCCCGCCAGGTGCAGCAGACCCGGGTCCTGCACAACCACTGCCGCGCGTTCCGGTGCAGCCACCAGGTCGAGCCGCCATCGCCCGGGGCCTTCCGTCTCCGCCGTACCGTTAACTCCAACGAACGCGAACGGCAGCTTTTCGTTGCCGCGTTTGAAATCGATGCGCCCGTCGTCCACTTCGATCTTGTAGACGCGCGGCACCGGCGGCTTCGCCGCAAGCCGCCCATTCGAATTCGCGCCGCCATCGCCGGCCCCGTCAGGCCGCGGCAGCCATTCGGCCAGATTCCAATCCCCGTCGGCGTTGCGGACCAGGTTCAAGCTCGGGTGCGACAGCGAAATCGCTCCTAGCTCCAGATGCCCGCGCAGCAAACTCGCGAACAATCGCACCCGCAGCGCGATCGCATCCGCACGAAGAAAATACTCGTATCCGAATCGCGGATCTTCACCTACGCGCACGGAATATGCTTCGAGCTCCGGCCCGGTCCACAGGCTGAATGCGTAGCTGCCGACTTGAACGGGCCGTCCAAAAGCAGCCTCCAGGCGCGCGGTCAGTCGCCGGTTCAGAGATGTGTGCCGGATCAGAAGCGATATGCCTGCCCCTGCGAGCCACAGGCACACGACGGCCACGGCGGCCAGCTTGACCACGGCATACCAGAACCGGGCATGGTTCCGTCGAGAAGCCTCGGACAGAACGGCGGGCGCGGTTGACTCGGAAATCGTCTTTGACACGGTGAGTGAAGCTCAGTCTTCTGCGGTCCAGGAACTGAGACATCAGCGTAAGCGGGAGACCGCCATCTTGCAATAGGGCACTGCGAAAGCAGCGACGACCGGCCTCGCGACAGTCAGACCGGCTCCTAAACGCTGTATCTGCGGACAATACCAATTCGTCTGCCGGCCCAAACTCGGTAGGCGTGCGGACGATGACGCCAGCCTTATCGAAGGCACACCACAACGACGGTGCCGCACCTCCAAATTGCAAACACCCAAGCGGGATCGGACTGCGGAAACCAACGTCCCCCGGCGACTGAATCTCTAAGTCCTGCTGCGACTACTTCTTCCGGCGCTCGTATGCCATCAACGCGGCAGTGGCAAACAGCAGTTTGCGCTGCCGGTCGTTGAGTCGAGACAACGCCTTGGCGAAGGCACGCAACTCCTGCCGTTCTTTGCCGTTCGCGCCCCAGGATCGAGTGGTATCGCGGAACGCCGGTCCTTCCGGCTTGTCGGGAGGCTTGTCCCCATCATAAAACAGTTTGTACATTGGTATTTCCAGCGCCCGGGCATACTTCTCCAGCGTTTCGACGCTGGGTACCGTGTGCCCATTTTCGACACGAGACGTATAGCATCGAAGCAGCCCCGTACGCTTTTCGATTTGCCCCTGGCTGAGATTCTTTAACTTTCGGAGATCCTTAAGTCGTTGCCCTATAAACACGTAACCCTCCTTATCGAGTTATAAAAAGTAACTGTATGGTAACGTCAGAAAATAGAGTGCTACAGGCGCGGGAAGGTCACGTTCGCCAAAGAGAAAGGAGCGCCAGCAGATCCTGAGGCAAGGGCCTGGAAGTGGAGCTGGAAAGCGAGGCTCGTCGAGGCCAAACAGCGCAGTTTCGTAGTGAGCTTTGTATTTCGCCGGCCGCAATGTAGCCGTCATCAATGACGGAAAAAGCGTCGGCGTCGCCTTTGAGAATAAAAGCATTTGATGGATCATCGTGAAAGGTAGTCAGCTCGAGAAATTCCAGGAAAGTAAGACCAGGCAAGAGCATTGCAACCAGTAAACTGATGGCGACGATCTTGCGCTCCAGACGCATGCCTTACCTTTTACAGAACTTTATACCGTTAGTCAACATCCTGTATACACGGAAGACGAGCGGCAGGGGCTGTGTCGATGGGCAAAAACTAAACCATGACACTAAAGGGTAAATCCAGCGGCGGTTTTCAGCGGCGCGCGAGCTCGCCGGCGTGAGTATTCCTTCAATGCACTTCGCGAAGAAGTCGATGCCAGCGGGTGCCGCTGCGAATGTGCAGGACGGACTCGAACATCCCGCGCAGCGTGCCGAACACGCCGTCATCGTCGTAATCCTGCGATGTGGCGTCCACCGACCAGTAGATCAGAATCGGAGTGCCCATAATCGCATCGCGGTCGACGAAGCCCCAGTACCGGCTGTCGGAACTGTCGTCGCGGTTGTCCCCCATCACGAAATAATGGTTGGCCGGGACGATGAGTTCCCCGTCGTGAATGTAGTCCGCGATGATCGCTGCCCACTCAGGACGCAGCAGCGTTTCGTACGTGTAGGGGTATTTCGGAGGGAAGTTCACGTCGAATGGATCTTCGGCTGGCGGGCTGTGAATCACGTACGGTTCGTTCAGCGGCTTGTCATTCACGTACACGCGCTCGTTCGCAATGCGGACCCGGTCCCCCGGCAGGCCGATCACGCGTTTAACGTAATGCGAATGGTCGTCGAACGGGAACTTAAAAACGATGATGTCGCCGCGCCGAATCGCCCGATAGGGAAGCAGCTTGTCGTACCACGCGCCGGTTCCGCCGAAGATGAACTTATTCACCAGGACATGGTCGCCAACCAGGAGCGTCGGCTCCATCGACTGCGACGGTATCTTGAACGCCTGCACCACAAAAGTCGTGGCGAACAGCGCGATCAGAATCGTGAGGAGCAACGATTCGATGTATTCCGTGACGGTTAAATTTTGCCTCTGCTGCGCGGGCTCAACCGGTGCGGCTGGAGCTTCTTCTACAGCGGTGACGGAGCCTTCTGCTGTTGCGCCGTCCGCGCGATCAGGCGTTTCCATTGCTGCCCTCGAGTTCAGCGAGAGCCAGCATCGCGGCAGACTGCTCTGCTTCTTTCTTGCTGTGGCCGTTCGCCGACGCAAGAAGCTTGCCGGCATGCCACAGCTCCACTTCGAATGTCTTCTGGTGTTCCGGCCCCGACTCGCCCCGCAACCGGTACTCCGCTACCGCCAGCGAACGTTGCTGCAGCCACTCCTGAAGCACCGACTTGTAGTCTCCCCGGTCCAGGCTTTCGAGTTGGTTTTCCAGGGCAGGCTGCACGAGTGTGCGATCCAGGAAATCCGACGCGGCGCCCAGTCCCGCATCCATATAGATCGCGCCCACAATGGCCTCGTACGCATCGGCTAACAGGCGCTTTTTTTCGCGCCCTCCGGTCTTTTCCTCGCCGGGCCCGATGCGCAGATACGTACCCAGATTCAGCGCGCACGCAGCTTCGTGAATGGATGGCTCGCTGACGATTCGCGCGAGCCCCTTGGACAGCTTCCCCGAATCCCACTCGGGGAACGCGCGGAACAGTCGTTCGCTGGCGACGAGTCCCAGCACCCGGTCGCCGAGAAATTCGAGCCGCTCGTTGTCAATGTCGCCCGAAACTCCCCGATGCGACCGATGGGTCAGCGCCCGCTCCAGCCGTTCCTCGGAAGCAAACCGGTAGCCGAGCCTTTCTTCCAGTTCGTCGCGTTCCTTCTGTGTCATGCAATTTGCCTCGCAGCGCGATTCGAGGGCTGCAGAGGAATTCAGTCTACTCCTGCGTCGCGGTTCGTCCTCACGTCACTTCAGAAAAAAATGAGAGGCGTTAACGGTTACTTCGGGGGCTGCGCCGCCTCCGACTTCGCTTTGGCTTCCTGCTGTTTGCAGCGGTCCTGCATCACGCCCTGGATCTGGGAGCACTTGTCGAATGCCTGCACCGCATCGGCATAACGCTTCAGGCTGTTGAGATCGATCCCCATGATGAACAGGTCAACAGGATCAGGTTTGTCGGTCGAAGTGGCAGCCTGCAGTTCTTTGACTGAATCTGCCGCCTTTTGTTCGCGGAAGTAAGTCAGTCCGAGTCCGCTGTGCGCCAGCGCCGTCTCCTGCGCCTTGGCCTGAGTAAACTGGTCATCCGTCAGCGTGGGCGGTTTTTGCAGCGTCGGGATGATTTGCAGCGCGCGCTGTTCGTAAATCTCCGACTTTTGCAGCTTCTTGTCTGAATTTGGATCGTTCGGATCGATGTTGTGGGGAATCACCCAGCCCACCAGCGCCAGCACTTGAACGTTGTTCGGGTTAATGGCCAGCGCCTTGTCACTCGCGTCGTACATTTTGTCCAGCTGCTGCTTGTTGTAGTACGCCGTGACCAGCCGCGAATACACCGCGACGTTATACCGGCTTTGCGGATATTTCTTCACGAAATCTTCGCCTTGCTGAATCTGTTGATCGTAGTCGTCCGGCTTCAGGTCCGCGAACGACTTGTATGCAGCCTCTTCCGCGGGATCGACCTTCGGAGCCGCGGGGGCGGCCGCCTGCCCGTTCGCCGGTGTTTGCGGCTGGCCAAGCGTGGGCTTTGTCGTTTGTTGGTTTTGCTGCTGCGGCTGTTGCTGGCTTTGCTGCGAGGGACTTTGTTCACCCGGGCTTTGCGGCGGGGCGGCCTGGCCGGTCTGCGCTGCAAATGCAAATGCGACTGCCGCTGCGGTTGCGAGTATTGCACCGGTCACGCTTCGAGCGTGCCAAAAAGTCACGCTTCGAGCGTGCCAAAAATCGATTCGTCGGTTCATGTCGTCCTTGCCTCTCGTCTTTTCAAGCCCGCCTCGCGCAACATTCCGCGGGCTACAGATTACTGCGGCTTTGCTTGTGCTGGGGAAACAGGCTGATAAGCTGATTTTACCCCCTGTTGGGCTGCTGCGCGCGCCGATTCGGGCGCGCCCACCACAGTCAGGGCCGCCTGATATTCGGTGATCGCCGACGTACGGTCCTCCTCCAGGTCGAAAATCCGTCCAAGATACACATGCGCCCATGCGAGCATCGTTGGGTCTGAGGGCGCCGTGTTCTGCGCTGTTTCACCTGGCTGCGATAGCACCACCACTTTTTCGAACAGCTTCTTCGCTGTATCCGCGTCGCGGTCCAGCACGGAAGCGATCGCCAGACCATAGACGGCGCGGATCGAATTTGGTTTCGCGGCCAGCACCTTATTGAAAGCTGCCTTCGCTTTCGCCGGCTCTCTCATGGCGATTGCTCGCTCTCCTTCATCGAGCAGTTCGTCGGGCGTTTCAGCGGCCGCAGCCCCTGTTGTGGTCGTCCCCAACTCCAGGCCGTGTTCGGACGCCGGAGCAGTCTGTGCAGCGGCGAATGTGTAGTGCTGGAACCGCTTCTCGATGGCGGCCTCGTCGATTCCCGAGATCAGGTCGGGGAAGTAGTACTGCATCGCAGGTCCGGCCTTCTCGAAAACCTTGAGTTGGTCCATCAGCGGCCGCACCAGGATGAAGCCCGAATCGTCGGCTTCCTTTAGCGCCGCTTCAAGTTGCTGGGCCGGCAAATTCTGCAAGCGCAATTGCACCGCGCGAATCAGGCATTCGTCCACGAATGCGATGAAATCGCCTTGATAATCGGCGGGCAGCTGCGGCGCCTGCGCCGCGATCTTCAGCAGGCTCCGCTTCTCCTCCACTTTCTGCGCGTATTTCTGGGGCAATGGATCGAGCAGGAAGTGCAGGTAGGCGTGCTGAATATCGGCCAGCGGAAGCGGATTGGACGTCCCCACCACAACGGAATACGTGCTGCCGTAGATCCGGAAATTCGTCAGCGAGCCGACCAGAGGCTCCACGTACACCGTGAAGCTGCGTCCATTCGACGCGCTCAGCACCTCCCGCAGGTACCCGTTCGTGTTCAATACGATGTGCCGCACCGGTCCGGCGTACAGCGACTGCGCACGCTCGTACTCCGGCTCAACCTCCTGCCAGCGCTCCGCCAGGTTGGCTTCGCGGAAAAAATTCGCCAGCACAGGCTCGAAATCGGTAATCGTGAGCACGTCCGGCGGAAGCAGGTCGCGGTCGTAGAGAAACGGGAACGATGGCGGTGGACCCACCACGAGAGAAAATGTGATGTAGCGCGACAGCGTCTCCGCGCGGCTGGAAAACGCGTGCTGCTTGTAGAACTGGCGCAGTGCCGTCGTAGCCGGTCCCTGCATCTTCAGCAGGTCTTCGCGCAGCTTCAGGCGATAAGGCATTTCCGCCAGTGTGCTGGTGTCCGCGCCGAACCCCGCCGCGTCAAGTGCGCACATCACGGCAAAAATCTGTTCGCTGGCTTGCACCGTGATGCCGGTGTAATTGCCCGAGGTAGCTTGCTCGCTGCGATCCCTTGCAGCACCGGCGCCTGCGGCAATGCGGTGGGCGACCGCAGCCGTGCCGGAGGCAACCCTGCTGGCGCCTATAGCTGAGCTGCTCGCGGGTGCCGCGAGACTGCCGATGCCTCGGTTTGTGCTGCTGGCTCTCGCGGCTAAGCTGCTGGCGGTTGCCCCGCGAGTGCCGCCTGCGACAGTGGCTAAGCTAATGAGGGCGATAGCGGCAATCGCTGCCGCCCAAGCGCGAAAACTCTGAACCCACTTTCCGATGACGAAAACTCCTCTGCTTCCGTGTTTGAATCGGCACAGCCCAACGCGGGTTGCATTGGTGCGCACCACCCGCGCGGTCGCGCGATGTCCACCACGCCGCATGCAGCCTTTGTAGCGGCCGCCTTGCGTTTCAGGCGGGCGGCTTTGCTTCGCGCAGTGCAGCGTGCGATTCGTTTGCGCAGGGATAGACTCTAGCCATCGCCCGCATTTGAGTCAAGAAACCACACCGGCTGTGCGACTTCCCGCCGGTTGCGATAGGGTTCAAACGTAGATTCTCTCTTTGCCCTCAAGTCGTTTTTTGCGACGAGAGGCGAAAGCGCGGGAAGGAATAGACGCCGTGGCCTGCCCGCGCGGCGGGCCTTCAGCCCGGCAGCGTTCGCCTTGTGTCAGCTACAAATTTACTTGGGCGGTTTTGCCAATCCCAAAATCAGGCGGCGGGTGGCGAACCCCTCGTCGAAGTCGTGAGTGAAGCGCCGCACAACACCTCGGCTATGGTTCCGTCATTGTCCCTGGGGTGCCGCACTGTTCGCCGGTTTCGCGAACGGTGCGCCGGGTTTTGGGTTCACAGCCACTGTTTGGGTGTTCGACCAATCCTCTGCGGACCGGATTGAAATGCATGTAGTTCAGTTTTTCGTTCTTCTTCCGAAAGCTCCATACGTTGAAATCATAGAAGCGGCGTTGCCAGAAGCGCGGATGCCGCAGCAGCGATTCGTCATTCCAGAGTCGGAGCTGCGAGGCGGAAGGATGTCGCGTTCGATTCCGGAGGAGCCGGGAAACGCGCTGCTTCAGCGCCTGCATCACGGTGCTCGGCGTGCCGACATTCGGTTCGCTGATCAGCAGGTGGATGTGTTCGGGCATGACCACGTATCCGAGGAGCGCAAGGTCGTAGCGCGGACCTCGCGCAGGATTTTGAGGAAGACGTCGCGCCGGCTTTTCGGAGTGAAGAGCGGCAGTGGGCGGTAACAACTGCAGGTGATGAAGTGCAGGTGACCCAGGCCATAGCGCCGTTCAAGCCCGTTTTTCATGGGGTCTTCCGGTTAGGCGCGGTATTATGCTCCGGGTGGTTGGATATCGAAAAGAGAAATTCATAAGGAAAGTACTCCGCTTCGCAAGAAACGCCAGAACAGGACCGCGCACTCTTCGCGAAACCGGCGAAGAATGCGGCACCCCGTCTGGCTACAGCGGAGGCGTAAGGCAGGTGTTGTGTGGCGCGTCAGGGGAGACTTCGACCAGGAGAAAAAAAGGGTGCTCCACCCGCCATCCTGGCCAAGAACCGCCAGACAGTCTGGTGGACGCGACCAAAATCTGCACTAACCATTGACCGATTCGGGAACCCATAACAATTGTGGCATAAACGGATGCTAACGCGGCAGTTCGGATCGAATGCTGGCCGAGCCATAACGTTGTGGCTCTGCACAGCAGCGGCATTGGGGATGGCGACGAGCCAGTGCGCACGGGCGCAGACGCAAGGGCCGCTTCCGATCCAGGTTAACTCCGACCTCGTAGTAGTGCCGGTTGTTGCTCTTAACACGAAGCAACTCAGCGACAATTCCCTCGCGGATCCACCGTGCGTGGAGAAAATCGTGGCCAGCTTCCGGGCTCTCTCCGCCGCCACGCCGTTTCTTCCGGAGGTTTGTGACCCCGGCGCGGTCCTTGGCTTGACACCCCAGGATTTTCAGGTGTTGGACGACGGAGTTGAACAGACAATTGGGAGCGTCACAATCGAGCCCATCCCTGAGACTATAGTGCGCGACAACCTGGGCGATCATTTCGACTGGTCATTTGCGACGAACGGAGTGTGGAGCAGTAGTGACTCACAATTGGGAAGTGAACTTGTCAGATGGAGCGGTGTACAGTACTATTCACTCACCTATACACCTCGTGTACAGGGTGGGCGAGACTGCCATTCTATCAAGGTCAAGATTCATCGTTCTCACGCACTGGTTTTGGCACCTTTCGAGTACTGCTATGCGGCACCGTCAGATCCTTTGAACGGGAGCAAGTTGGGCGAGCGGATGGGGCACGGCCTGACGGCCTCAGAGGCTGGGAAAATCCCTCTATCGCTTCAGGTCTCGTTTTTCTTCACGGATGCAAACCGGGCGGGACTCCACATTGCGTTGGCATTTCCCGGGAAGGCCCTCCGTCGCTCGTGGGACCTTGCGTGGCACGCAGGTGCGTTCGACACCCTTAACGCAAAGATCGGCGTACTGGGGATGATTCGCCGAAAGGATGGAGCGATCGCAACGCGCTTCAGCGATTTTGGCTGCTGTTCCGGGGAGAGGCCCGAGTTTCTGGTAACCAGCGACCCGCAACCTAATGATGAGTTGCATCCGCTCGCCGAGTTAATGGCTCTTCCGACCCGCTACGAGACGCAGGTGGATTTGCCTCCGGGCGAGTACGAGCTTCAAATCGTCCTCAGCGACGGATCGAAGTTCGGCCGCGTGGAAACTCCAATAGTCATCGATCCCTATGACGGGAAAGAACTGGCGTTGAGTTCAATTGCGATTTGTCGTCGCCTGCGCTACGCGAGCGCCGCGATTCCAGAGGCCCGGTCGGTGAACCTCGCGCCGCAATACGTTCCGCTGATCAGCAAAGGCATGGTGTTCACCCCTTCCGGAGACACAACCTTCAGCTTGAAAGAATTGCAGAAAGAGCAGTTCCTGTATGTCTACTACGAAGTTTACGACTCGCTGCTGAAGAGCGCCCCCGCAACCACGGTGCAAGTGCGCATGCGGATCATCAACACGACGGCGAAGATGCTGGAGACTGATACAGGCTTTCGCAGCGCAGCGGACTGGATGCGGGCTGGCGATTCAACGATTCACGTGTCGCAACAGATCGCCGTGGACAAGCTGCAAAAAGGGACGTATCAGATTCAAGTTCAGGCCAAAGACTCAGCGGGAGGCAGTACCGCGTGGCGTACCGCGACGTTCACCGTGAAGTAAATGTCTCGTCCGGAGCACCGTGATTCCGCATCCTGCGCCAACTCGACCATGGCCTGAGATCGTTTGGGCTGGTGTTTTAGCCTTACTCATTGCCATGCTGTACC
>DASUJR010000234.1:0-12021 GCA_036279175.1 Candidatus Acidiferrales bacterium
GTGAACGCCGTCGATGACGGAACGTCCGAAAACCTGATCGCCTATGAATGGCGGCTCGGCAGCACGTGGAAAGTAATCGTCGCGAATTTGTCCGCCGGCGCGTCGCAAGGACGAATTCCACTTGGCGAGCGGGTCGATCCATCGCAGCAGTACGTTTTTGACGATCAGTTGGATGTCGTGCAATACCAACGCGACGGCCAGGAATTGCACGGCCCGGGACTTTTCGTTCGTCGCGACGCCTTCGGCGCCCATTTATTCGACGTGCGCCCGCTGAAGTAACGTCACCTGGATTCAACAATCACACGGATCTCGAACATTCAGATTTTGGTTCCGCGGTCTCCGTCTGCTCACGGCGGCGGTTCGGCTGCTATCGGGTGACCGATTGTGCTAGGATCGCTGGCAATTCTCCTATAGAGCAGGATGTTCCATGCGAGCTGTAATTATCGGCGCGAGCATCAGCGGTTTGCTGGCGGCGCGCGCTTTATCGGACTTCGCTGAAAGTGTCTTGATCCTCGACAGAGATATCCCGCCGGAAACCGCAACTCCCCGCAAAGGCGTGCCACAAGGCAGACACGTTCACGGCCTGCTTGCCGGCGGCGTCGACGCACTGCGATTCTTCTTCCCGACAATTCTCGACCAGTTAGCGGCGGAAGGCGCCCGCGTTGTCGACACGGGGCAGGACGTTTTGTGGTTCAACGGTGCCTGGCGGCTCCGCTTCAAGTGTGGAGTGATCGGCTCACTTCAAACACGACCGTTCCTGGAGATGCATCTTCGAAGGCAGATGGCGAAGCTGGCGAACGTGCATCAGACTTGCGGCGTGGCTGTCACGGGGGTCGAGATGGATGCGCGGCGGTCGCATGTGACGGGCGTGCGCGTCCGCGAAGCAGGCGGGGACAAAACGTTGCCCGCCGACCTCGTGGTGGATTGCTCCGGGCGCGGCAGCCAGACTCCGGCATGGCTCGAAGCCGCGCGTTTGGAGAAACCGCCGGCCGAAACGGTTACCGTAAATGTAGGCTATTCGACGCAGTATTTCCGCATCTCCGAAAAAGAGCGGCCCGACTGGCATGCCATGCTGATCCTCGGCCGTCCGCCGAAGGGCACACGGCTAGGCGCGTGCTTCTTTGTAGAGAACGGCGAGCTGCAGGTAACTTTGGGCGGTGAGTTTCGCGACTATCCACCCGACGACGCGGCGGGCTTTCTGGAATTTGCGCAGAGCCTCGAAAATCCGGCCATCTTTCACGCTATCAAGAACGCGACACCTGTTTCGTCCATCGCTACATATCGCTTCCCGGCCCACGTGTGGAATCACTATGAGAGGCTAAAGCGCCTGCCGGTGAATCTGATCGTCCTGGGAGACGCGCTCTGCAGCTTCAATCCAGTTTATGGCCAGGGGATAACCGTTGCGGCGCAGGAGGCGCGAGCGTTGCATTCGTGCTTTGCCGAGGCTGGCGCGATGCCTGGAGCTTCGCGCGTGTTACAGAAGCGCTACTTCCAGCGCGCTGCGTCTATCGTCAACGCCGCTTGGGCCATGGCGACCGGAGCGGACATGGCTTTTCCACAGGCAGAGGCACGGCGATCGTGGACGCAAGGAATCATTCTTCGATACGTCGCCCATGTTCTCGCCTTGACCAGTTCCGACAAAACGACTGTGACAGTTTGGAACCAGGTCAGCCACATGCAGCGCCCACTCTCAGCGCTGTTCGCGCCCGGTATCGCTATGCGGGTCATGCGCCGAGCGATGATGGGCAGCTCGAACGAGAGCCTATCAGCCTCGAGCAGCGAGACGCCTGCACTCAGATAACGAATCAACCGCCGCTGTCGCCCTCCACAAATGCCTGAAACCGCCTAACCGCGTCGAAAGAAACAATGACGATCGAGTGGCGGGCGCGGTGGCGGATCAACGTCACGCGGCGCCCGCGATTCCAATTGAATTGCGCGTGGCTGTTCCCTATGATCCCCATTCCTCTCCGATGCAAACTGAGCGACGCGCAATCGACAAGTCCCACCCGAGTACCGCGGCACGCCTTCGTCAGATTGGATTCATTCCGCTTCTCGCGATTTTCTACGGCTACACGGCGGGCGGCCCGTTCGGCTACGAAGTAATCTTCAAGAGCGCCGGGCCGGGCATGGCGTTTCTTTTCCTTGCGATCGTGCCCTTCTTCTGGTGCGTGCCGATTTCACTTGCGTCGGCTGAACTGAACAGCATGCTTCCGGTGCAGGGAGGGTTTTATCGTTGGAGCCGCGCCGCGTTCGGCGATTTTTGGGGATTTCAGTGCGGCTGGTGGAATTGGACGGGAACGTTCCTGCTCAATGCGCTCTACGGCGTGATGGCGATGGATTACATCGCCGACTACGTGCCATCGCTGCATGGATACGCGAAATGGGCCGGCGCGTGCCTCTTGCTATGCCTGCTTGCGTATCTAAATGTCCGCGGAATTCAGGTCGCTGGTTCGGTAGCGATAGCTCTACTGGTAGCGATTTTGATTCCTGTGGCGTGGTTGTGCGTAGTTTCGCTGTTTCACCTGCACCACAATCCGATGGCGCCGCTAACGCCGCCAGGTAAATCGTTCGTGAGCGTTTTCGGTGAAGGGCTGGCGCTTGCCATGTGGAATTACGCCGGCTACGAGCAGCTTTCCAGCGTCACCGGCGAAATGAAAGAGCCGCAGCGCGATCTGACGCGCGTTCTGACGTGGAACACGCCGCTGATCATCCTGACCTACATCGTCCCACCCTTGCTGGCGCTGGCAGTGCTGGGAAACTGGCGCGAGTGGGACACGGGATACATCGTGACTGCATCGCGAATGATTGGCGGCGAGGCACTGGGCGCCGCGATGCTGATCGCCTCGCTGATCGGCGTGCTCTCTCTTTCGAACAGCACGATCCTCTACACCACACGCATTCCGGCCACGATGGCGGAGGACGGTTACCTACCGGCATGGCTGGGGAAACTGTCGCGGTTCGGCACGCCGGGTCGGACAATCGCGATCTCGACAATCGTCTATTGCATCCTCGCAAAGTATCGCGTCGAGGATTTGGTCAACATTTACATCTGGACTCGAATCGCTACTTCCCTGCTGACCGTCTTCGCGGCGTGGAAGATGCGCGCGAAGGCGCCCAATGCGCCGCGGCGGTTCCGCATTCCGGGCGGCATGAGCGGAATTTTGTACATCGCAATTTTTCCGGCGCTGCTCTGCGCCGTGAAGATCTACTACAGCGAGCCGTTCGTGTTTCGGTGGGCGCCGTGGCTGCTCGCCACGGGACCTGTGGCATATGTGATCCTGCGATGGGGATTCAGGATGAGGCCGGTACCGCAGCCGAGCGTGGCCGGCGAATAGCTGCAGAGCCGCCATGGAGGACGGACCTGCGGTCGTTTACCGCAGAGGGGCAGAGTCGGCCGAGGAATCCAGAGCCGGCAACCTACTTGCGAGTAGTAACCTTCTCCGACACTGTTTTCGCTTGCAGGAACAGCAGCAGATAATCCTGTCCGCCGGCCTTCGAGTCTGTCCCCGACATATTGAATCCGCCGAACGGGTGCGCGCCGACGAGTGCGCCCGTGCACTTGCGGTTCACGTACAGGTTGCCGACGTGGAATTCCTCCTCCGCGCGCTCGATCTTATCGGGATTCTGCGTGTACACCGCGCCGGTGAGCCCAAATTCGCTGTCGTTTGCGAACTTCAGGGCCTCGTCGAAGTCCTTCGCCTTCGTCACAGCGAGCACGGGACCAAAAATCTCTTCGCGAAAAATCCGCGCCGAAGGCGGAACGTCCGCGATCACGGTCGGTTCGATGAAATAGCCGTCTCCCTGCGCTTTATTTCCGCCCGCCACCAGCCGGCCTTCCTGTTTTCCCGCATCGATGTATCCCATGATCGTCGTCATCGCCGCTTCGTTGATCACAGGACCCATGTAGTTCGAAGAATCCTCGGTTGGACCAACTTTGATTTGCTTCACGCGGTCGAGCAAGCGCGAGAGGAAATCATCGTAAACGCTGCCAACCACGATCGCGCGCGAGCACGCCGAGCATTTCTGTCCCTGATAGCCAAACGCGGCCTGCGCGACGCCTTCAACGGCGGATGCGATATCGGCTTCGTCGTCGACGATAATCGCGTCTTTGCCGCCCATTTCGAGCACCGTGCGCTTGATCCAGATTTGGCCGGGTTGCGTTTTTGCCGCTTGTTCGCCAATGCGGAGGCCGGCTTCCTTTGATCCGGTAAACGCGATGTAGCGCGTTTTCGGATGCGTGACCAGAGCTTCGCCCACCGTACTGCCGGGCCCAGCCACGAAGCTGACGACGTCGCGCGGGATGCCGGCTTCGTAGAGAATCTCGACGAAAACAGCAGCGATCGTCGGCGAGTCACTCGAAGGCTTCAGCACCACTGTGTTTCCCGTCACCACCGAAGCGACAGTCATGCCGCCCATGATCGCCGCCGCAAAATTCCACGGCGGAATCACGACGCCCACGCCCAGCGGAATGTATTGCAGGTAATTCGTCTCGCCGCGCACAGCCACCAATTTCTGCGGCTCGGAAAGGCGCAGCGCCTCGCGCCCATAGAATTCGCAGAAATCGATCAGCTCGGCGATATCGGCGTCGGCTTCGGGCCAGGATTTTCCGATCTCGTAGACGAGCAGCGCATCCAACTCGAAGCGGCGCTTGCGAAGAATCTCCCCGGCTCGATGGATCGCCTCGACGCGCTCGGCAGCGGGAACGCGCTTCCAGCGCTCGAACGCCTCATTGGCGGCGTCGACGGCGCGGTTCGCCATGTCTACGGTCGCCTTCTGGAAAATTCCGATCACTTCCTCCGGATGCGAAGGATTGAATGACTTGGTCTTGGCCGTCGTGGTGATCTGTTCGCCGGCGATCACAAGCGGATATTCGTGGCCGAACGTTGCTCTCACCTGCCGCAGCGCTTCTTCCATCGCTTTGCGATTTTCAGGCTTGCTGAAGTCAACCAGCGGCTCATTCTGGAATGCGCCGGTGTGCAGCGTGGTTGCGGCCGATGTCATTGTGGCACTCCCTTTCTGGTCATCAGATGCGCACGGACAAACATCGATTCTATCGCCCATAGCGAGCGCCGACAATGGTTGGTTTTTCCGTTTCGCTGCCCTGGTGGTCGCAGCGCCAATTGAGGATGGAGCGAAGCTTTAAGTGGGACTATGATCCGCGAGCTACTGCCGTGACAGATCGCTTCCAGTCTTCAGGCCACGGCGAAATATCCCAGAATTCGGGTGCGGGACGGATGAACTCGATGCCCACTTGGGATTTGCCCATCATGCGTGTCCCGATTGCCGTCACACGCGCGAGCAACTCCTGGCCGGTCTTCGGATTGATCACCGTGACGAACTGATCGCGTCCGACGGATGCGCCGAGAAGAATCAGGCCGCCATGCGCATTCACCACCAGCGAATGCGTATCTTCAGAAGTCGTTTCTTTGTTACGTCCCTGCACCCGCACCGTGATGCGCACACGAGCCCGGATACGCTTGCTGCGCCTTCGCTTCTGCATCGTAAGAAGCTGGTAATCGGTGAGCACACTACACCTTTCCGAGCGGGCACAAATAGAGACCTAGTTTAAAGTCTAGCGGAGACAAACATACCGCTTCGATCTGGTGTAGGACAGCGTGCGTAAAAAGAAACCTTCTCCCGAGCGTAGCTCCGATTCCCGCCGCCAGCGCGCCTTACCACTCTACCGACCGTGTGGCTACCGAACAGAATGCCTGAGCGGCCCGTACCTTTCCTGCCCTCATTTGCCCGGTCCAGGACGGCAAGTATCAGGTGTTTCCCCGGTTGACCCTTGGTGGCACCACGATAGTCTGGGGCGATGCAGG
The DNA here is from genome assembly GCA_036279175.1 of Candidatus Acidiferrales bacterium. Classification (GTDB taxonomy): domain Bacteria; phylum Acidobacteriota; class Terriglobia; order Acidiferrales; family UBA7541; genus Palsa-295. The sequence continues at coordinate 5,823 of DASUJR010000234.1, forward strand.
ACATCCAGGGAGGAAGAAGGGACACTATGAAAACGATGAAAGGCATTCTCCTCACGGGTTCGCTGGCAGTGTTGTTCGCGGTAGCGTTCTGCCCGGTCGCCCCTGCGCTGCACGCGCAAAACCGAACTCAATATGCCAGCGCACAACAACAACCTGCCCAGCAGCAAAGCAAAACGTTCACTGGCAAAGTCGCACAACTTCAGAACGGAAAGTACGCCTTGGTTACTGGTAAAAACCAGCAGGGCGGTTTGACCGGGCACTACTTGGACGATCCAAAAGACGCCAAGAATTTTGTTGGTAAAGATGTGAAGGTTACTGGAATGCTGGACGCCGGAAGCAATACGATCCATGTAACCAACATCCAACTCGCGTGACCGCTGCAGGTTTGCAACCGCGCATCGGGAGAACGGAGGGCCACCTTGGTGGCCCTCTTTTTATTTACTTTGAAGAGTGTGCAAGGTCCTGAAGAGTTGCGGCCGTGTCACGAGCGAAAGTCTTTCAGGATTTCGCGCGCCGCATTCGCGCCCGAGGCGCCGGTGACACCGTTGCCCGGGTGGGTTCCGCTGCCGCAAAGATACAGGCCGCGCACCGGAGTGCGATAGCGGGCGCAGCCAAGCAGCGGGCGCATGGTGAAAATCTGGTCCAGTGCCAGTTCGCCATGGAACGGATGTCCTCCGCTGAGGCCATATTCGGATTCGAAATCAGCGGGGGTGATCGTCTGCGCGGCCAATATTTTCGGCGGCAGATCAGGCGCGTACTGTGCCAGGGTGCCGATGATCGAATTGCGCAGTGCGTCGCGTTCAGACGACCAGCCGCCGTTCTTCAACTTGTACGGTGCGAATTGCATGCATACGGACATCACATGTTTGGCGGGCGGCGCCAGCGACGGATCGAGAATCGTCGGAATCATGACGTCGAGATATGGGTTGGACGAAAACTCGCCATATTTCGAGTGATCGAACGCGCGTTCGAGATAGTCAATCTCGGGGCCGATGTGGATCCGCCCGGCGAGCCTCGATTTCGCGTCGCTCGCATCCCGCAGTGCAATGAACGAAGGTAGCGAGTCCAGCGCGAGATTCAACTTTGCCATCGTGCCGCTCGCGCGATAGTGCTGCATCTTGACGACAAAGCTTGGCGGCAAATGTACGGGATCGAGCAGCCCGAGGAAAGTCCGGCGCGGATCGGCCGACGACACCACCGTCTTCGTTGCGATCTCTTCCCCGCTTGCAAGTACGACCCCCACGGTGGCGCCGCTTTTCACCAGAATCTTCACCACGTCCGCGTCCGTGCGGATTTCGGCGCCTGCTTGCCTCGCAGCCGACGCCATTGCGCTAGTGAGTGCGCCCATGCCTCCGCGCGGCATTGCGGAATTCCCCACGGGATACGGGTCGACGGCAGATCGAAGCAGCAGCAACGCGGTCGACCCGGCGGACCACGGCCCCAGCGCCGCGCCAAAAATGCCGCGAGCGGCGACGATTGCGCGGAGCAGGTCCGTCTCAAAAAATTCCGCTGCGAAATCAGCGACCGCCATCGGCCCCCAGCGCAGCAGACGAACCATTTCCTTCTTCCCGAGGCGCCGAGCGACACGGCCAATCTGCAACGCTGTCCATGCATCATGGCTTGAGGGCTTGTCGAGATCGGGCGGAGTAAGCTCCAGCATTTGCCGCGTGATTTCAGCCGCGCGGGTGAGAGCCTGATGGAGGTCCGCGTAGGCGGCGGCATCCTTCGACCCGAACCGCTTTATTTCCTCTACGGAGCATTTGGTATCGCTGTAGAGCGTCAGCCCAACGCCGTACGGCGTCGGAGCAAACATCCGAATCGGCGATTCAAGCTTCTGCAGTCCGTGGCGCGCGAGCTGCATGTCCGAAACGATCGACGGCAGCGGAGGTCCACCGGCATGGGCAAGAGTCGAGCAGCGATAGCCGGGATGGAATTCTTCTGTCACCGCCGCGCCGCCCACAATCGGGCGACGTTCGAGGACGAGCGGCTTCAGCCCCTTCCGCGCAAGATAGAACGCGGCGACCAGAGCGTTGTGCCCGCCGCCGATAATCACGATTTCGCGCGCGGCCGCCACTTCAGTGCTTCACCTTTTCTTTCAGGATTTCCAACGCCGCGAGCCGTCCCGGTGCTCCCATGATTCCGCCGCCGGGATGCGTAGCCGATCCGCACATGAAGAGGCGTTCGATTGGCGTCCGATAGCGCGCCCATCCGGCAACGGGGCGTAAGAAGAAAAGTTGTTCGAGCGAGAGTTCACCCTGGAAAATATTGCCTTCGCTCAGGCCAACCGTGCGCTCGATGTCGAGCGGGGTCATCACCTGGCGCGCGATGATGATTCGCTTCAGGTTCGGCGCGTATTCCGCGATCGTGTCGATCACTGTGTCGCCGAAGTCTTCGCGCTGGTCGTCCCACGTGCCGTGCGTCAACTTGTAAGGCGCGTACTGCACGAAACACGACATGATGTGTTTCCCCGGCGGCGCCAGCGACGGATCGGTCAGCGTGGGGATTACAATGTCGATGTACGGCCTGCGAGAAAATTCTCCATATTTCGCCTGATCGTAGGCGCGTTCCATGTATTCAGTGGAAGGCGAAATGGAAATCGCGCCGCGCAGATGACGTCCCGTGCCCGGAAGGCAGGTGAATTCAGGCAGCGCGTCCAGCGCAAGATTCACCTTCCCGGACGATCCTCGAAACTTGTACCGCCGCACCTCTTCAAGGAAATCGGTCGGCAGCGCGCCCGAATCGATGAACTTCAGGAACGTGAGGCGCGGGTCGACGCTCGACGACACGATGTCCGCATAAATCTCTTCCCCGCTTTCGAGCGCCACGCCCTGCGCAATTCCGTTTTTCAGCAGAATGCGCGCCACCGGCGCTTGCGTCCGAATCTCCGCTCCTGCTTCTCGCGCCGCGCAAGCAATCGCATTCGAGATTGCGCCCGTCCCGCCGCGGCTGAATCCCCACGAGCGGAATGCACCATCGATTTCGCCCATGTAGTGATGCAGCAGAACGTACGTGGTGCCGGGCGAGCGAATGCCCAGAAATGTCCCGATAATTCCCGACGCGGACATCGTGGCCTTCAGCACATCAGTCTCGAACCACTGATCGAGAAGATCGGCCGCGCTCATGGTCATCAGCTGAACGAGATTGTATTTGTCCTCCGCCGAAAGCGACTGAAAGCGCTTGCCCAGAAACGCGAACTTTTTCAGTCCTCGCGGATCGAGCGAGCCGGGATCGGGCGGCGTCATCCCCAGAATCGGTTTGACGAACCGGCACATCTGCACCATTTGTTTGCCGAATTCTTCGTAAGCTTCCGCATCGAGCTTCGAGTGGCGCTCAAGTTCGCGGCGCGTCTTTGCATGATCGTTCACGCGCCACAGATGATTGCCGTCCGGCATCGGCGTGAACGTGCCGTCGAGCGGAAGAATTTCCAGGCCGTGTCGCGGCAAATCCAGATCGCGAATGATTTCGGGACGCAGCAGCGAAACGACGTAAGAAAAAACGGAGAATTTGAAGCCGGGGATGATTTCTTCCGTAACCGCGGCGCCCCCCAGCACGTGCCGCCGTTCGAGGACAAGCACCCTCTTCCGCGCTCGCGCGAGGTACGCCGCGTTTACGAGGCCGTTGTGGCCTCCTCCGATTACGATCGCATCGTAGCGCCGCGCCATAGAGCCGTCGCATTTTACAGGCAGGCCAATCGACCCACAAGGACCGCCGTACGATCGTAAGGCCCATTCGACGAGTGAGCGCTTCCCCAAACCAGAAGTCGGCCATGCGATTCAGTTCGCCGAACCGGGGCACGTCATGTAAGAAAGTACTTTACATGACAAAGTAGATGCCATAGTCTTTTCACCGTGCCTGCTCCCAGACGAATCGCGAAATTGTTCGGCAAGCTGATCGGCTTACTCGTACTCCTCGGTTTCGTAGGCGGCCTGGTCCTTTTCGCCCTGGTTCGGCACGAACGAACTACTTCTCTCACGTTGCCGACTCCCACGGGCCGCTTCGCCGTTGGACGCACCACGTATCGATGGATGAATTCAGCGGATCGTTTTTCGCGTGTGCAGGCAACCGGACGCGAACTCATGGTTTGGGTGTGGTATCCCGCGTCACCGGCTCGGTCGGATGCGCCTGCTCCATATGTGCCGTCAGACTGGCGGCGTGCGCTTGCGTCGAAAGGGCTGATAGGCTTCCTCACTCATGATTTGTCGCTCGTCCACTGTCACAGTTTCCTGAATGCGGCTGTAGCGCGGCCTGAAAATCCTTATCCGGTTGTAATCGTACGGGCAGGTGGAGGAGCTCCAACCACCGACTTCACAACTCTCGCCGAAGACCTCGCCAGTCACGGATACGTTGTTGTTGGCTTCGACGCCCCTTACAGAACGTATGCATTTGTATTGCGCAACGGCAAAGTAGTCACGCGACCGGCAGGACAGGATCCAGACAGCCTTGGTTCTGCGGCGGCAGATCGTATCATCAATAAGCTTCTCCCGTTGTGGATTGCGGATACCGAATTTATCGTCGACCAATTGCAGCGTCTGAATGCAGATGATCCCTCGGGCAGATTTACGGGCCGGCTCGATATGCAGCGGCTCGGAATGTTTGGTCACTCTTTCGGCGGCGCCCAAGCGCTGCAGTTCTGCCATGACGATCCGCGTTGCAAAGCGGGCATCGATATCGACGGCGCATCTTACGGAAGCGTGGTCCAAGACGGGCTCAAGAAGCCGTTCATGATCATGCTCAGCGACCACAGGCGCGAAATGGCCGATCCGGCCAGCCAACAGATTGCTGCGAATCTCCAATCAATTTATGACCGGCTTCCCAACGGGAAATTGTTCATCAGCATTCGTGGTGCGAACCACTTCAGTTTCAGCGACCAGATTCTTTTGAAGAGTCAGTACGCTATATGGGTGTTGCAGAGAATTGGATTTGGCGATCTTCCTCCGCGGCGTGGCCTGGCAATCACTGCGGATTACGTGCATACGTTTTTTGACGTCTACTTGAAACATTCGCTGCCCGCTTCTGCCCTGGCGCAGCTCTCCGCGAAATATCCTGAGGTACAAACGAAAAAGCCTTGAGCGGCATTAGGGGCATGCTTCTGTTGCTCGCAGTTAACCGTCCCTCTATAATTCGCCACGCTGGCAGTGAAGTCGACGAGCAGAACGGGTGCAATTGTGCCAATTGGTACAGCAGTGCACGACAGAACGTTCCGGCTTTGCGAAAGCCTGAATTATCGCGAGTGGTCCGGCTATTACGCCGTAAGCGTCTACGAGACACACCACGAGCACGAGTACAACGCGATTCGCAACGCTGCCGCGCTGATCGACGTGTCGCCGCTCTACAAATACATGATCAGCGGCCGCGACGCGACCAAGTTCGTCAACCGCGTGATCGCTCGCGACATCAACAAGGTCGCCGCCGGACAGGTGATTTACTGCTGCTGGTGCGACGAGCAAGGCAAAGTGATCGACGACGGGACGATCTCCCGCCTCGACGAGAATCTTTACCGCTGGACCGCTGCCGATCCCAGCTTTCGATGGTTCCATGAAAACGCGCTCGGGCTCGACGTGCAAATCGAGGACATTTCCGACAAAATTGCGGCTCTCGCGCTGCAAGGCCCCACATCCGCGAAATTGCTGGCACAAACAGCCGAAGCCGATATTGCCAATCTCAAATATTTTCGCCTCACGCGCGGAAGAATCGCTGGAGTTGAAGTCGACATTTCGCGTACCGGCTACACGGGCGATCTGGGTTACGAAATCTGGATGCCATGGGACGACGCCCCCCGCGTGTGGGATGCGCTCTTAGAAAACGGTCAACCGTTCGATCTGCATCCGACCGGCATGCTGGCCCTCGATGTTGCGCGCATCGAAGCCGGCCTGATCCTGATCGAAGTCGATTATTTCAGCAGCAAGAAAGCGCTGATCGAATCGCAGAAATATTCGCCATACGAGATCGGCCTTGGTCGCCTGGTCGACTTAAAAAAAGAGCATTTCGTCGGGCGCGCGGCGCTCGAGGCGGAAAATCGTCGCGGGACGAAGCGCCTCCTGATGGGCCTGGAAATCAACTGGGACGACATCGAGCGCCTGTACGACCAGGCCGGATTGGCTCCGCAGGTTCCGACGACGGCATCTCGTGTGCCCGTTCCGGTCTATCGCGGCGGCTTGCAGATCGGCAAGGCCACCTCGACCACCTGGTCGCCGACGTT
>DASUJR010000235.1:0-20029 GCA_036279175.1 Candidatus Acidiferrales bacterium
CCCAGGAAAGCGGCTGTCGGGATAGTGGAAATTCACGAACTCCCAACGCTCGCCCTCACGCGCGAGCTCAGCGACGACATCGGCTTTGCTTGTCTGCTTCTCAACCGCACCTGACCAGTAGCCGTAAACGTCGGCGAAATAACGCCCGTTCTTGACTCGAATTCTCCGCACGCTATAACGGTCGCCGGGGTCCTGGCTGTTCAATATCGGATCGAAATCGATCCCGGCGTCATTGTCGCGGAACTGCAAAGCGTATGCCTGGATGAGCAATCGCCTTAGTTCAACCCCGAACTCTCGCATCCTTTCTCTTACGGTATGCAGGAGGCTCTGAAACATTCGGGCCGTTGGCTTGACGGAGATACCAATCATAAAAACGTTGCACGAACTCCCGGCACGACTTCGAGGCCACCACCCGATTCTGTTGAACCTGCGCTGCAGCAGGCAGTGCTCCCGAGGAAAAACTAAGAGCTACAAACAGCGCGGTCTTCGTGAGTGGCATGAGGATTCCACAAACAATCTATGCCCGTCTCAGCCCTTTTGCCTCGCTCTGAAGCAGTCGTGCGCGTGGTCGTCAACCATGCCGGTGGCCTGCATGAACGCGTAGCAAATCGTGCTGCCAACGAACCGGAATCCGCGCTTCTGCAAGTCCTTGCTCATCGCGTCCGACTCGGGCGTGCTTGCCGGAACGGGTTGCGACGGCCGCCGCGCGTTCTTCTTCGGTCGTCCGCCAACAAATTGCCAAATGTAGCGATCGAAGCTGCCGAATTCCTCGCGCACCGCCAGGAACGCCTTCGCGTTTGAAATCGTCGCCTCGATCTTCAACCGGTTGCGGACGATCCCCGCATTCGCCATCAACTCGCGAACTTTCGCTCGCCCGTATGCGGCAATCTTGTTGGCGTCGAAATTGTCCAACGCCGCGCGGTAGTTTTCGCGCTTCCTGAGGATCGTCTCCCAACTCAGCCCGGCCTGCGCGCCTTCCAGGATCAGAAACTCGAACAGCTTCCGGTCGTCGTGCACCGCGACGCCCCACTCCCGGTCGTGGTACTCCACCATCAGCGGACTCGCCGCCGTCGCCCAGCGGCAACGCTTCGCCTCCGCTGCAACCGTCCCGCTCGGCGCCACTTTCGCGCTCGCCGGCGCCATGCCACTCGCCGAGGCGTTCGCGCCCGCGCGCACGGCGCTGCTTGCGCGCACTACTCCCCGCGACGCTGATGCTGGCTTTTTTCGCGAACGTGATCCGCGCGGCATTCTATGTTGGGGAAACGCAGGCAATCGCGAAGGAAGAGCCGCCGACCGCGCGCCTTACGCCGAAAGGTGGCGCTCGATGACTTTCAGAATCTGGTCCTTAGCGACCGCACCGACCACCTGATCGGCCACCTGTCCGCCCTTGAAGAAGAGCAGCGTGGGAATTCCGCGAATGTTGTATTTGCCGGGCGTGTTCATGTTTTCGTCGACATTCATCTTCACCACTTTCAGCTTGCCGGCATTCTCCCGCGCAATTTCTTCCACCGTGGGCGACAGCATATGGCACGGGCGGCACCAGTCCGCCCAGAAGTCGACCATCACAGGCTGAGTCTTGCTCGCCTCGATCACGTCCGACTGAAAGTTTGCGTCGTTTACCGCCGTTACGTTATCCGCCATTGTTTTTATCCTCGCCCCGCCTGCCTGCTCTGTATTAAAAAGTGCCAATTTGGCAGGCCGCGCTACACTTTAGATGTTCGAGCAACCGCAGGGATTCTAGCCCGTTTTGCCGCCTCGTATACCGTTACGTACGCCGCAGCCGACGCCTTCCACGAAAAATCCTTTGCCATGCCGTTAGCCTGCACCTTCCGCCATGCCGTGCGATCCCGATACGTCTTCAGCGCCGCCCGCAAACACTTCAGCAGTGCGGCACCCTCATACTCCTCAAATTTGAACCCGGTTCCCTGCCCCGTTTTCAGATCAAAATCCTGGATCGTATCGTCTAACCCGCCCGTCGCCCTTACCACCGGGACCGTACCATATCGCAAGCTGTAAATCTGATTCAAGCCGCACGGCTCATACGCCGAAGGCATCAGGAACATGTCCGAGCCGGCTTCGATCTTGTGCGCCAGCGCGTTGTCGTATCCGATCTTCAGCCCGAGCCGCGACGGATATTTCTCCGCCAGATCCTTAAACATCTTTTCGTACTCCGGCAGTCCCGTTCCCAGCGCGACCAGCGTCAAATCTTCCTGCATCATTTCCGCGCCGATTTCCGCGATCAGATCGAATCCTTTCTGGTCGACGAAACGCGAGATAATTCCGATCAGCGGCCGCTCCAGGTTATCCGACGGCAACCCGAATCCTTCCAGCAGCGCGCGCTTGCATGCCTTCTTGCCTTCGAGATTCTGCGCCGAATACTGCTTCGAAATGAATGTGTCGACTTCCGGGCTCCAGATCGAGTAATCGACGCCGTTCAGAATTCCGACAAGACGCTCGCCGCGCCCGCGGATCACGCCTTCCAGGCCCGCTCCGTACTCCGGCGTCTGAATTTCCTTCGCGTAACGCCGGCTCACCGTCGTCAGATAATCGGAATAAATCAGCCCGCCCTTCAGCAGGTTCACTTTGCCGTAGAACTCCAGCCGGTCCATGGTGAATAGCGTGTCCGGCAATCCGATCTCGCGCAGCTCGGTGTAAGGAAACAGCCCTTGATAGGCCAGATTGTGAATCGTGAACACCACGGGCAGCGCGCGAACCGTCGGATCGTCCGCGTGCTGCGTCCGCAGAATCACAGGCACCAACGCCGACTGCCAGTCGTGGCAATGAATCACGTCCGGCGTCCAGACGCGTTTCACGAATTCAATCGCCGCGCGCGAAAATTCCGCGAACCGCTCGGCGTTGTCCTTGTAATCGCCCGTTTTGTCGCCGTAAAGCTGATCGCGGTCGAAATATCCGGTATCGTCGACGAAGAAGTAGCGGACGCCCCCGATCGTGTCTCCCTCCATGATCGAGGGAAACCGCAGCGCCGTGCCCATCGGAATCGTCAGGTTGGGAAGCGCCACTCCGTTGGTTTTATTCCCGCGATAGCGCGGCAGCAGCACGACAACATCATGCCCCGCCGCAGCCAGCGCTTTCGGCAGCGCCTCCACCACGTCCGCCAGGCCGCCCGTCTTCGAATAGGGCAACCCTTCCGACGATACGAAAAGGATCTTCATAAGCTCCCATTCTAAAAAGATCGGCCGGTCTTCGCTTGTGTAGCGCCGGCGTCTCGCCAGCGTATTTCGGCCGCATGTGCAAAGGCCGTCACATGTAGCTCACCTCGTCAGAGGTGAGGCTTTTCGCTGGTCAGGGCCGGTCTTGCGTGGCACAGGCATTCCTGCCTGTGCAGGTCACGGCTCCCGCTATAAAACCAAGGCGCATAGGCGAGAGGCCTTTCCACCGGGCTCCTCCCTTCGCGCGGGCACTCAGGGCAATCACGACAAGCCCGTGCCACCTGAGCCACACACGCAACAGAAAACGGTAATCGCAACGCCCTCAGTGCGTCAAGGAAATGTCGGCGTGACCGCGGTGCCGCTTAGAAGTGAACTAGTGGCCGGGAACTCTTACGCTCACCAGCGAAGTCCGCCAAAGAGCCCTGCCGCGACGACGATATGCTTGCTGTAGCACGTATGCATTGCTATTTATCATGCTTGCATATATTTAAGTTGCGCGTTGGCGTTATGCTTGCTATAATGTTGACTGGAGGAAACGATCATGGACGACAAGCAATCCCGTGGAGGAAAAGCTCGAGCGGAACGCCTGTCCGCGGAGGAGAGAAGCGCAATAGCGGAAGCCGCCGCCGAAGCCCGCTGGAAGAGAGTGCCCGGGCGAACGCACTACCCAAAAGCGACCTTCGGGTCGCCAGATCGGCCACTGAGGGTTGGGAACATCGAGATTCCCTGCTACGTGCTGGACGACGGTCGGCGCGTCATTACCCAAACCGGGATGCTTACCGCGCTCGACATGAAACCGGGAACCGCGACGAAAGGCGGCGGCGACCGAATCAACAATTTCCTTAGCACAAAGTCTCTTGCGCCTTTCGTTCCCGGCAACCTGAGAGAGGTGATCACGGAACCCTTACGCTTTCGAGCGCACGGCACGTGGGCATACGGATATGAAGCCACAATTTTGCCGGACGTCTGCGACGTAGTGCTGGCCGCGCGCGACGCCAAGAAATTGAATTACCAACAGGAGCACATTGCGAAGCAAGCCGAAATTTTGGTCAGAGCCTTTGCTAAGGTTGGTATTGTCGCTCTCGTTGACGAAGCAACCGGATATCAGGAGATTCGCGACAGAGAAGCTCTCCAGGAAATCCTCAAGCGATACATTTCCGAAGAGTTGATGAAGTGGGTCAAGACCTTTCCAATGGACTTTTACAAGCAGATTTTCCGCCTTAAACAGTGGAACTGGAACGATGGGCGGATGTCACCAATTGTCGGAAGTATCGTAAATGACCTTGTCTACGCACGGTTAGCGCCCGGAGTCCTGGAAGAATTAAAGAGACGCAATCCGGTAACCGAAAAGGGCTACCGCGAGCACAAACATTTTCAACACCTCACCACTGATATTGGGCATCCCGCATTGACCAGGCACCTGTACGAATTGATTGGGATGGCTCGCCCATTCGGATCTGGCCAATGGGATGACTACTACGAGTTCGTCGATCGCACGTTCCCGAAGATGAACTCTAACCTGCTTTTGCCATTCAACGAAGCTGAGCCCAATACGTGACATAAAATGCTACTGTACCTGATCCTTTCCATTCCCATTTTGGGAATTCCGTTGCGCCAGCAAGCCCAGCGTCGAAGGCTCTCTCATTTTGCGCCGATCATAACTATCTTTTTATAGTACTAGTTCTTGACTTTTGTCTCTACCTATGGTATCAAGTGCCTTCCCATTCAATATAGTGAATAATCGAAGTGTGCGCATTCGGCCCTAAATGGCGGCGGAAGCGAAGGCGCCTGTTGGCGTCCCGCCGCCCAAAAATCCGACCATGGCGTAACCAATCGCTGCCCGCGCACAAAAAAAACGCCGGCCCAGCCGGCCCAAAGGGGATTGTCAGAAATGAAAAAGCGGCCCAAGGAACTCACGCAAGATACTGAACCCAATGAAGATCGACTCGAACGCCATCGTCGCAAATGCCAGATTTGCGACCATCCCCTCCGCGAAGAAATCGAAGAGGAATTCGTCAACTGGCATCCCGTCTACCGCCTCGCCAAGAGCTACGACCTGGCCGATTATCGCTCGATCTACCGCCACGCAACCGCCACCGGACTCATCAACGCCCGCCGCGACAACATGCGCTGGGCCCTCGATTCCATCCTCGAACAGGCTCCCGGCCATGTGAACGCCGACTCGGTGATTCGCGCCATCCGCGCCTATAGCTGCCTCGACGAAAACAACAAATGGTCCGAGCCGCCCACCCAGGTCATCTTTTCTGTCGCCGACCGCCAAATCCCGGCCTCCGGCCGCAGCCGAATCAAACATGCCGTCCGCGCCTGCCCCGAACCGGCCAGATCCATCGTCGAAGTCCTGCTGCCGGACTCGGATGCCGAACCTGAGCGCCACATCGAAGACGCAGAACAAGCGTCAATCGAGCAAATCGGAATACCAGATCAGGACGCGAACGCCCTGCTCGAATCCGACCAGATCGAGGCCAACGAGCAAGCCGAGCCAACCGCTCCCGACGAACCGCGCTACGACGACGCAATCAACCCGACCGTCTCGATCAATTACGTCGGCAACGTCCCCTTCGCTGACTCGAACCGCTTCGCCAGGGAGAAGCGCTGACCGGTCGACGGTCAACAAGCGCATGAAAGGAGCGTTCTAATCTACTGAAGTGGGATTAGAAATGGTCGCAAGCTGCTGAAAACAAACGAGAGGAGGTGCTTCTAATCACCGGTAAAAGAGCCAATTTTCGCATCCGCACACGGGGCTTGCATTCGGGTTGCTAACAGCGCATCGGAGCGGCGCGGTTTTCTTGACACGCGTGACCGCGTTGGATAGCGTCAATCGTGAACCGCTGCACTGATTGAGTGACGCGAACGCGACGCGAGGCGCGAACGTCACGAGTGCGACTGCGTCGCGACGGCGGCGCGAAAGAGGAGCGAAAAGTGGCGCGACCGATCATCACTCTTACGACCGATTACGGAATTAACGACCATTTGGTCGCAGCCATCAAGGGCGTGATCCTGGGGATCAACCCCGAAGTGCAGATCGTGGACATCACGCACGGCGTGCTTCCCTTCGACGTGCTGGACGGCGCGCTGACGGTGGGAAATTCGTACAAATATTTTCCGTCGAAGACGATTCACCTGGTGGTGGTGGATCCGGGCGTGGGGACGGCGCGGCGGCCGCTGCTGGTGGCGTCGGACCAGCACTATTTCGTGGCACCGGACAACGGCGTGCTTTCCATAGCGTACGACCAGGCCGAGGCGCTGCACGTGTGGAACATCACGGCGGAACATTATTTCCGCACGCCGGTAAGCAGCACGTTTCACGGGCGCGACATTTTCGCTCCGGTAGCGGCGTGGATGTCGAAGTCGTGGCAAAGCGCGAGTTTTGGCGATGAAATCACGGATTTCGTCCGGTTCGCGATTCCCAAGCCGAAGGCGGTGGGCGAAAAGACGATGAAAGGCGTCGTGCTGAAGACGGACGCGTTCGGCAACCTGATGACGAATTTCAAGCCGGAGGATGTTCCGGCGCTGACGGCGGCGGATGGCAAGTTCACGATTCGCGTGGGCAACGCGCAGATTACGAAGCTGGCGGCCACGTTCGCGTCGGGCGCGGCGGGAGAGGCCATCGCGGTGATCGGGTCGAGCGGATACGTGGAAATTGCGGTGAACAAGGCGAGCGCCGCACGTGCGCTGGGAGTCGGGCGCGGAGCGGAAGTAACGGTGGAGATAGAGCAGTGACGAATGGCGAGTGACGAGTGACGAGAAAAAACGGAAGGCGAGTGTGGGTGGGCACAATTGTGCTCCTTGGCACCGCGGGACTTGCTGCGGGACTGACTGGATGCGCGAAACAAAACGCGCCGCTTTATCCGACACATATCGAAGCCCCCTCGTACGACCGGCTGGCTCAGGTCGCTCACATCGAAGGCAAAGTCGTGCTTACGGCGACGATTGGGCCCGAAGGAAATGTGATCGACGTCCGCGCCGTTGGCCCTCCAATGTTGGTTAAGGGAGCTGTCGCGAATTTGAAACTGTGGAAATTCGAGAAGCGGAAGAAGCAACGCCAGCAGACGATTGTGTACGACTACAAAATCGAAAACGATGGAACCTGCGAGATCACGCCGCCACCAAGGACCAGCTTCGATCTACCGCAGAGCGTGGAAATCGCCGCTCCGGCGCTCATATTGTGCGACCCAATCGGGACCATTCGGAGCAAGAAGCACCGGTGAGGTCAAAGCCAGTGACGAACGCGATGGCCAAGCATCGGCATAAGACGTCTGCGATATTGACCGCTCTTGCGTGCGCGCTTTCGGTTTTCTCGTTTGGTGCGACGGCGGCGCGAGCACAGGGGCCGAGCGGGTGGATGGAGAGCTTGCCGCGGCCGCACGACTACGTGCTGAAGCGCGCGTCGAGCTACGACCGCACGGGCGGGAACGCGGATTATCGTCCGCTGGCGCCGGGGCAGACGCTGACGCTGCTGGATGCGAACGGGCCGGGCGAGGTGTCGCACGTGTGGATCACGATTGCGAGTCCCGAACGCTATCACCTGAAGAAAATGGTCCTGCGAATGTATTGGGACGGCGAGCAGACGCCGAGCGTCGAGGCGCCGGTGGGCGACTTCTTCGGGCTGGGGCTGGGCGACTATTTCATGTACCAGTCGATTCCGCTGTCGGTGGGAGCGGACAAGGCGCTGAACTGCTTTTTCCCGATGCCGTTTCGGGGACACGCGCGGATCACGTTGACGAATGAAGGGCGCGAGCGCGCGGACGCAATTTACTGGAACATCGACTACCGCGAGTATCGTTCGCCGCTGCCGGCGGACACGCTGTACTTCCACGCGCAGTACCGTCAGGCGACTCCGAACAAGGCGATTGCGGGCGCGAAGGTCAATCTGGACGGGAAGAATAATTATGTGTGGATGGAAGCGACGGGCCGCGGGCAGTTCGTTGGCGTAACGATGTCCGTGATCGAGAACGCGGACGGCTGGTGGGGCGAAGGCGACGACATGTTTTTTGTGGATGGCGAGACGCGGCCGTCGATCAATGGCACCGGCACGGAGGATTATTTCCTGGGCGCGTGGGATTTTGGCGGAAAAGAATTTTCGTACGGATTGTTCGGCGCGCCGGTGGTAGGACCGGAACGGCAGGGCGCGCGCTGGTCGGTATACCGGTTCCATCTCGATTCGCCGATCACGTTCACGAAATCGCTGCGGGCGACGATCGAGCACGGTGCGGCGGACGATCGCGGCGATAACTTCTATTCGGTCGCGTACTGGTACCAAACCGAGCCGCATGCAGCTTTTCCCGCACTCCCTCCCGTTGAACAGCGTATTCCGCGCGTGATTCCCACGGAATAGAATTTTCAGAGGCTGCAACGCGGCCGTTCCCCATCGCACGTTCCACACAGGCGCAAGCGATACAACACGCACAGCGCGATAGCGGCGGGTGACACGCAGTTGCGGCGTCAGAAATTTCCCGGAGGAAGGAATGCATCGGCAGAAAATATTGAGCCGCAGTTTGATCGTTGTCGCCTTCGCGCTGCTTGCGGCGCCGTGGGCGGGAGCGCAGCAGTACAGGATCGCGCATGCGGATTACGGCTGGCGCGACCACCGTGTTGATGTCACGCAGAGATTGCGGGAGCTGGCACGTCACGACGCGCGCTTCCGGATGGGGAACAGCACGTTCGGAATCGATCCGGCACCCGGCCACGTGAAAACCCTACGGATTTTCGCGAAGGGTCCCGGCGGGCGCGACCGCGTGTTCGAATACCGCGAAGGGCAAGTCGTGGACGGCGCCGTCTTTTCCGGTTGGGGCCGAGGCGACTGGGGCGACCGCAGCGACCAGGACCGGGGCGATCGTGACAACGGTTTCGACCAGATGCGCGGCGACCGCGATCACGGCGGTAGTTACATGATTCTGCGCGCGCTGTACGGAACGAGGCGAAGAAACGTTGACGTGACGGACCGGCTGCGCGAACTGGCACGCCATAACCTGACGTTCCGGATGGGCAACAGCACATTCGGGATCGATCCGGCACCGGGACGCGTAAAGGAACTGCGCATCTTCGCACGCGGGCCGCATGGCCAAACACGGGTGTTCTCGTATCGCGAGGGCAGCGTAGTGGATGGTGGGATGTTTTCCGGCTGGGGCCATGGCGATTGGGGCCGCGGCGGTTGGCACGGCGGCTGGGACAGCGGCCGGCCGCGCTAGATCTCGCGCACCGGAGCGGCTGAATTTTCGAGTTACCGCCAGCGCGACTGCGTTGAAGCTGAGGGCGCAACCTTCGCGCTGGCGGTAGCGCTATCCGCATGCAGACTTCCGGCTTGCGTTCGCGAGCGACTACACCTGCGTCTGACGCGGACGCGAGCGGCATCACAAAGACCTTCGACTGCTATCGCCAATCGCAGTGCCTCGCGTGCGTCCACCACGGTTCCCGCTCGGGCGGTCCGGACCGAGTCTGGTCCTGTCGCGGTTTACTATTGCGCCTCCTTCCAAGGGCGTTCGAAAGCGGCTCGTGTACTTGAGCCGCTCCTTCTTCCAGTGAACCCACACGTAACCGACTCGCTTTCAAGTATTTAGGGACTATTTCCGGCTACGAACGGGCGCGCACATCGATTCTTCCGCAATGGACGTTGAGCCATATACTGGCTGGAGTCAGCATTACTGCACCCAAAGCATCAGAACTGCTCAGCTGAACGAATGTTCTCCGAGGAGGATTATGAGTGCACAAAACGTCCCAAAAATTGTAAACCGCGCATTGATCGCGCTCGCGTTCGCGCTGCTGGTGGCGCCGTGGGCGCTGGCACAACAATATCGCATTCTGCACGCAGACTACGGCTGGCGCGACAATCGCGTGGACGTCACACAGCGGCTCCGCGAACTAGCACGGGATAACGACGTATTTCGCATGGGCAACAGCACATTCGGTGTTGATCCTGCACCCGGCCACGTGAAGTCGTTGCGGATCTTCACGCAAGCACCGAACGGCGGGAACCGCACGTTTGAGTATCGTGAGGGCAGCACGGTGGATGGCCGGATTTTCTCCGGTTGGCGAGGCGGAAACTGGGGCGATCACGACCGTGGCGATCACGACCGTGGCGATCATGACCGTGGCGATCACGACCGTGGCGATCATGACCGCGATCGAGGCCACGACCGGCGCGATGCGGGCCAGCCGGGCGGGGGGTACGTTATCCTGCGAGCTTATTATGGAATCCCGGGAAGCAACGTTGACGTCACGGAGCGCTTGCGCGACCTCGCGCGGGCGAATCTCGTTTTCCGGATGGGTAACAGCACGTTCGGAATCGATCCGGCGCATGGACACGTGAAGACGCTGCGGATTTGGACGAAAGGACCGGACGGCAATCCGCGCATGTTTGAATATCGCGAAGGCAGCACGGTTGACGGCAACGTCTTCTCCGGCTGGGGACGCGGTGATTGGGGCCGCGGCGACTGGCACGGGGACTGGAACGGCGAACGGGGTCATCACTAAGACGCTGACTGAGCCGACGCATCCGTCGTTCCTGGAAACAATTGGGCTACGCCAGCCGCGCTGATTCTTGATGCTTGTGGCGATTGAGACTCAGCGGGCTGGCATGGCACAAAGCAGTCGCGCCGTTCGATGTTCGCCTGCCGCCGATTTCCAGACAGCCTGCCATCAAAAACAATCATTCGAACTACTACCACTGGTAGTAACACCTCACGTGAATTAGGGTAGGCGCGAATCGAATACTTTATTCACCAGAGGATGCATGCGTCGAAGACGGTTGGCGCTGTCCGCATTTTTCGTTCTGACGTTGGCGGTACCTGTTCTGGGCCAAACGCCGGACACGGCGACGGTGCACGGTCGAGTGACGGATCAGGCTGGCGCGGCAGTTCCCGGCGCGCAGATCACGATTACGAATAATATGACCGAATGGCAGCGCTCCGTTCAGAGCGATTCCTCAGGCGCTTTCTCGTTTGCAGGATTACCCGTCGCAGGAACCTATACGCTGACCGCGCAGAAGCAGAATTTCGCGACCGCGACGCTGAATGATGTCGCGCTAATCGGCGGAACGACGGCGGAGACCGATCTGCGCCTGAACGTGGCGGGCGGCGCGACGCAAGTAATGGTGACGGGAACCGTGGGCGAGGTGCGCTCGGACGAGCCGCAGTTGGGCGATGTGCTAAGCGAGCAGCACATTCAGGAGACTCCGCTGCTGAACCGGCGGATTACGTATCTCCCGCTGTTGGAAGCAGCCAATCGCCCAGCGATTAACCAGGGCGACATCTTCACGAACCAAGTACTTTTCACGACGAACGGAACGGGCCGGCGGCAGCAGTGGTATGAAGTTGACGGCTCGAACGCAGTGGATATGTGGGGACGGCAGACGATCTTCTCGAACATGCCGGAAGATTCGGTGCAGGAGATGACCGTACTGACGAACGCGTTTTCCGCGGAATACGGGTTCACGGCCGGCAGCGTGGTGAATATCGTGAGCAAGAGCGGCGGAACTGCGTTCCATGGGGACGTTCTGGGACTGTTCCGGCCATCAGGACCCGAGGCAAAGCTTTCAGGGTTCAATTCACAAAATGCGACGAGCGGAAACGACCTGGCGAACGACACGCTGTCGCAAACGGCTGCGGCTGTTTCGGGACCGATCGGGAGCAACAGCAAGACGTACTTCTCGGCGGATTTCGAATATAGCTGGCAGAACCGGGCTTCGCCGGTCATATCGCCGATCGCTCCGGGCAATTTCATCGGGCATTATCGCGGCTGGCTAGGGTTTATTCGCATCGACCACCAAATCAACGATCACAATAATCTGTTCTTCCGCAGCGACGTCGACAGCTTTCACGATACCAATCCGAACGGCACGGTAGGCGGCAACACTCTTCCGACGGCGGATCGCGTTTTCAAGCGCCGGACGTACACGGAGGAACTGGGCGAAACGGCTGAGTTGAGCCAGAATCTTGTGAATGCGGCGCACGTGCAGTTTCAACTGGCGTCGCCGATCACGGAATTTTCGCCGACGATTAACAGCACACAGTTCGTCGTACCGATTACAACGCTGTGCGGAAGCGTCGCATGCGGGACCTTCACGACGGGCACATCGCAATCGGCGCTGCTTTTGAACCGGCAGTACGATTTCAACGACACAGTTTCATGGGTCAGGAACCGCAACAGCCTGAAGGTCGGCGCGGATGTGATTCACGCGCACAACGGCGGCAATAGCAAAGAGTTCGGCGGTCCCATTTACCTGGGCTCCTTCACTTACCTGCCCTGCACAGACGCCGTGACCGTGTGCGAAACCACCTATCTGGACGACATCAACAACGTGGCGAGCTACACACAGAGCTACGGCAATGCGAACTACACGGTGGGCGACACGCTTTGGGCGCTGTTCGTGCAGGACGACTATCAGTTGCGTCCCGGCTTAACCATAAATCTGGGCTTACGGTATGAGCAACAGACGTTCACGGACTCAAATAAGGGCTTCGCGCCGCGCGTCGGATTCGCTTACAACGTGCACGGCGACGGCAGAACCGTAATCCGCGGCGGATTCGGAATCTATTACTCGCAGATCGTCGACAACAGCGAAGCCAATTATGCGCTCACCGGACCGACCGGCGTTTTCAATTACACGGCGATGCCCGGCGACGTTGGATTTCCCACGAGCGTCTCCGCCGCGCCGCTGCCCGGATTTCCGGCGGGTGCGGTTGTACCCGTCAGAAGCCTTTACATTCGGCCCGGGGAGAGCGCGTACCTGAATCAGTTTTTCCCCACGTCGGTGCTGATCGGCTATCCCAATGTTCTGCTGAATCCGTACACGGAACAATGGACGCTGGGAGTGCAGCGCGAACTGGCGAAGGGTTGGGTGTTGAGCGCGGATTACGTGGGCTCGCACACGATTCGAATCAACCGGCCCTTGGATGTCGACCCGCCAGCGCCCTTGATTCGCACGGCACAGGGGCAAACACGCAGCTCTGGCGCGGCCAATGCGACGCGGCCGCTATGGGTCTACGATGCTGCGAACGGAATCACTCCCGCGTACAGCGTGATTCAAAGTGACGTGAACGACGGGGTTGCGTACTACAACGCGCTGGACGTCGATCTGAGCCGCCGATTCAGCAACGGTATTTCCCTGCTGGCGAGCTATACGTTTTCGCATGCAATCGATAGCGTCGATCCCGACGTTCCTGGCCAGAATCCGAACGACCCGAACTTCACCGGGAGGGAGGAGATCGGGAACGCGATTTACGATCAGCGGCACCGGTTTGTGCTGAGCGGTGTGTATGCCGCGCCGTTCCAGTTCCATATCGGAGGAGTGGCCACGCTGGCCTCCGGGTTGCCGTATAACATCGTGACAGGATCAACGAATAGCGGCGATACGCGAGCCACCACCGACAGACCTGTAATCAATGGCGTGGTGATCGGCCGTAACGCAGGCCGGGGAACGCCGACTTACGACTTCTCGCCGTTCGTCGAGCGCCCCATCTCGTTCAGCGAGCACGTGCGACTGAACCTGCGGGTCGAGGCGTTCAACGTGTTCAATCATCCTAATTTTGTGGGCTTCAACGGCACATACGGTAACGGCACGACGCCAGGGCCGGGCTTTGGCGCGCCGCTCGCGGGCATCACCAACCAACTTCCAGCGCGAGAGATACAGTTCCTCGCCAAGCTGATGTTCTGACTCCCTACCGGAGAAGATGTTCGAGCAATTCGTGGACGGAAGAGAGCAGAACGGGGGACGCAACGGCAGCTACAGTTGCGGTGGCAACAACTGCTCCAAGACCCCAGAGGATGCGGCGCACGTAATCTGAACGGATCAAGGGCACGTCAGGTGCGGGTGAGAGCAGCCGCTGAATGCGGCCGGGAAGATCGTCGCTGCCGGCGAGCGAGGATACAGACCGAGGAATCCAAAGGGGCGGGCCCATGGTGGCTTGCATCCGCGCGAGGCAGAGCAGGGCCGCGGCAAGCGAGAGAGCCGATCCGGCGCCTTGCGCGGACACGCAATCATCTGCCGCGCGTTCGGTAAATTTCGACCAGCCTCGTTCCAACAGGTCGAAACCTCGGCCAACGGGCAGAACCTCAGGCAAAAACGAAACCAGCAGGCGCTTCCAATTGTCGCGCGAGCTCCAGTGCGCGGTCTCGTGCCGCAGGGCAGCTTCGAGTTCGCCGCTCGAGAAATTGTTCAGCAAGCCGGCTGATATGACGATGTAAGGCTGCAGCAAACCCGATTGCACCAGGAATGGGCTACGGCTCTGGATAACCAGTATTTTGGCGGGCCTGCCCGCAAACCGAACGGATCGACCAGTACGCCGGCAAAGGCGCGTGAAGCGCACCGAGCGGAGAACAGTGCGCGCTCCGCGACAGAACGACACGGCCCAGACAAGAGCTCCCATCAGTGCGAGAGCCAAACAGGCGAAGCCGACTTTCTCGCCCGACGCATTTTCCTCGAATCGCAGGTAGCTGGGCGCACAGATTCCGACCACGCAAGCGACGGCAATTCCCGCCGGCAGGATTCTTATCCAGAACAGCAGACGAGCGGCGGAACGCGCCGTAATTCGTTCCGCGAAACGAATCGCGCGGGATTCCGCCAGCCAGACGGCGATACCCGCTGCGGCGTGAACGATAAAGAAAGCAGAGAAGCAAAGAGAAACGAGCCGAAGCCAATAGGAAAGAATCATGACCGGCTCCGATCCGCAAGTTGTTTGCGCCTGAGCCGGATTTTCTTTTCGAGTTCCTCGAGGAGCGCGGCGTCGTGATGGCCGATGGCATCGAGGAGGCTGGAAACCAACAGTTCGCGCGATGCGATGTGGCCATCGAGAAAAGCGGCGACCAGGCCTCCCGCCCGGCGGCGCTCCCATTCTTCACGATCGATTGCGGGCGAATACAGAAACGCGCGTCCCGATTTGCAGCGACTGAGCAGCCCTTTCTTGAAAAGGCGCTCGAGCGTCGTCATGACCGTCGTGTAGGCCAGCGGGCGATCGATGGTCTCGGAAACATCCCGGACGCTGCTTTCGCCGCGCAGCCACAGAACTTCCATCACGCGGGCTTCGAGCGTGCCAAGGGCTGAGCGGTTCTCAGCGGTCCGATCGCTCGAGAAAAAGGTCATCGATGGAAATTCTATACGGGACATTCGTCCAGCGCAGCAAAAAAGGAGATGAAACAGACGATTTCAGGAGCGGCACTGCCCGGCGGAATCTTGCTAGACTCATGCGGCCATGACGCGGCAGAAACTGGGTCAACACTTCCTGCGAGACTCCGGATGGCGCGGCAAGATCGCGGCGACGCTGCCGCTCGTCGCGGGCGAAACGTGGATCGAAATCGGAGCCGGGCACGGCGAAATGACGCAATACCTGGCGGGCGACTCCCGGCGTATCGTCGCGATCGAAACGGATGCCTCGCTTGCCTGTCGCCTTGATGAACACCGAGGGGAAAATCCCAGCGACTGGCCAGGCGTTACGATCGTCCACGGCGACGTGTTAAGCCTGGACCTCGCGGCACTGGCCGGCAGCGGCGAAAAGTTCCGAGTCTACGGCAATCTTCCCTATTACATAACGTCGCCGATTTTGAGGCATCTCTTTCGCTGGACCGAGCGGATCACATCGATCCACATCGTTGTGCAGCTCGAAGTCGCCGCGCGAATCGCAGCACACCCGGGACGGCGCGACTACGGGTATCTGTCGGCGCTCTGCCAGTTTTATACGACGCCCGAAATTGTGCTGCGCATACCGCCCGGAGCATTTCGTCCGCCGCCACGGGTCGCGTCGGCACTGCTACGGATGAACTTGCCTGGCGAGCGGGCCACGGTTGCGGTTAGCGACGACGAGGGCTTTCTAACGTTCCTCCAAACGTGCTTCGGCCAGAAACGCAAAACGCTGCGCAACAATCTGCGCGCTCTGGCGGGCGACGAACGCGTGCGGTCGGCGCTGGCGGCCTGCGACCTGCGACCGGACGCGCGCGCCGAACAGCTCTCGCTGCGCCAGTTCGCTGCGCTTTTTGAGAATTTGCGATAGACTCGCGCCGCAAGATTCGCCTAACATTTTGCGCATATGCTTTGCAGAATCCTTACGGCAGGCACGCTCGCGGCGTTGGCCGCTTCCTTCCTGGCAGTTCCGCAGCCGATCGCTGCGGCGTCCGCGCACGATCCCGCCGCTACTTCATCGATTTTTGGCTCGCAAAAGAAGAAGGACACGCGGGCGGAGGCCGAAAAAATCGATTTCCGCATCACCGGCGAGGTCGTGCACGGCAAGACGTTCGTGCAGAGTATCGGGCACGGCCTCGTTTTTGAACTCGTACCGCCTTCGAACGCCCCGGACGCCGGCTGGATCATCGAGATTGCTCCCGCCGAACAGCCCAATGGCGACGCGATCGAGTTTTCGCAAATCGCAACGCCTCCGTACCACGCCTACAACGATCGCATCATCGTTCCAGCGTACGGACGTTCCGCCGCGGATGTGGTGAATCGGAAAGACCGGACGTTTTTCTTCGTTGATTCCGTGGCTAACGAGCACCGCGCGGAAGAGGTGGTGAACGCGGCCTACTACCCTACCGACATTTCAGACGAACAACGCGTGCGCGCGGTGGCCGAAGCAAAGCAGATACCTGTCTCCAAAGGCGAACTGCACCTGCTGAAGACCCACACGAGCCGGAGTCAGACGTTTGGCGGGCCGGGGAACGTTGAGTCGATCCGATTCGAGCTGGATATCGAGTTCGCGCCCGGCCTGACAATGGCCGACATTCTCGCGCGCGTGGTTCAGCCGCAGTAGCGGACGTACAGTGACGAACGTTCTACGGCGATTCCGACGAATCGCCGACCGATGATCTCGCACTGTTGATGAAAGGCTGCGGACAGGCGTCGCATTAGATTTTGGGATGCGCGTGCTGACCTTACTCGGCGGTTCCCAACCCGATGTACATGGATTGCAAGCCAATGCGGCCCGGTCCGGTGAAGCGGTTCCACACGAGCTGTCCCGCGCTGGCGAATAGGCCGGTCGAGACTTTTTGAAATTGCGTTTGCATCGTGACGCTGCGGTCTTTGTAGACCCAGCCGCCGGGCTCGATGTCGATGCTTTCGCCGACGTTTAGAAAGACTTCGAAGACGTTACCGTAGCCATGGAGCCAAAGGATGCCGTCGCCCTTATGCGCGGTGAACGTATCGATAAAGAAGCCCGTGCCACCCATCAGCATGTTAGCCACGCCTTTCACGCGCGCGAATGTGTAATCGAGTTGATCGGTCGCGGCCAGGAATTGATGCTCGCGGACATCGAGCGCCTGGCCTTGCTTCAAATGCATGGCGAAGACATGGCCGGCACCGTCGCGGCTGAACGCGATGCGGCCCGGGCCGGTCGCTTCGGTCATGAAGACGGGCATACCGGAAAGGACTCTCTTGAAGGCGCCGGAGAGAGACTTCACGCCGATTTGCGTCTGGACGTCTTTCCAGAGAAGGATGTGGTGCTCGAAATAGATGGGGACGGACGAGAGGTCGACCGTCAGCACGGGGACCAGTTCCCCATCGACGTGATACGTGACGCCAGCAAATGTTTCAGCCTGGGCAGTCGTGGGTTTTAAAACCGGAGCGGGAGCCATTCACTCCTCCTTGGGGTGCTTCTGAATTTGGCCCTGATTTTTCCTTGGTTCAGTTGAGCGTAGCCGACTCTGCGCGGGATTCCAACGATGCAACGTGGAATTCAGCGCGGATTGTGTTGTAACCAGCACGTGAAGAAGAGGTTGCGGATCAAGGCAGACCTGCGCGAGTGAGACCATAAGCCAGGGTGGCCGGCCGGGATCTGAGGATTCCGCCAGATACCGCACTGCAATGCATTTGGGGAACTCCGCTCAGCGCTCCGGTGTCTGTAAACTTGTAAAATTGGGCCAGCTGTGCCACGGTAGAGAAAAAGGGGAAAGTATTGAGGCCCGAACTGAAGAATCAGGTCACCCGAGGCAGGCTGTGCCTTTCCATCGCGTTGGGCATGGTTTTTGCAGTCCTAGTTCTGGGCCTGCCCGCAGCCGCCCAATCGGCGGTGCAATCGCCGTTGCCTTCATCATTCGCGGGATGGACCCAGTCGAACAGTAGCAGTCTTTCTCCACAAGGGGGCATCGCGGCGCTGGCTGCTGCGGACTACGGCTTTTCGTCCGGAACGCAAGCGACTTATACCCACGGTTCCAGCCAAATTAGTGTCGCCCTGTACAAGATGAGGGACGCGAGCGGCGCCTACGGGGAATACACGCTTCTGCGTACGCCTGACATGCTGCAAGGAGATCTGGCAGAGTACTGCGCAATCTCAGGCGACCATGCGCTGGTACTGGTTGGGAATCTTGTCGTGGATATCCACGGGCAAGAACTTCCTGCAAAAAGCGCACCACTTCGATCGCTGATTACGGCGGTGGCTCCGCACGCACAGCAGACGGCATTGCCTCCGTTGCTGGGCGAACTGCCCGAAAAGGGCCTCATCCCACGGACGGAACATTACATTGTGGGTCCGGCGATGCTGAATCAGTTCTTTCCGGTTCCCATTGGAAATTCGCTGGGATTCGGAAATGGCGCCGAAGCCGAACTCGCGAAATACCGAGTGAGGGGACGCGACGTCACGCTGCTGATCGTTGATTATCCGACGCCGCAAAGCGCGGCCGGACACCTGAAAGCCCTCCAAAAACAGTTCGATATCGTGACAGATGTGAAGGCGACAGATGCGAAGACAGCTGGCGCAAAGGCCCTCAATGGGAACCGCAACGAGCGAGAGGCGAAACAGAAAAATGGCGCGCCTGTACTGTACGAAAATCGTACGCTCACATCGCTGTTTTTCCTGGCTGGGGCGCGATCGGAGAAGGATGCCGCCGTTGTTCTCGGGCATCTCGAATCGGGAGAATTGCTTACATTGAATTCGCCGACGTTTTCGCTGACGCAGCCGAACATCGGCACGATCGTGGTGGGGACGATCGTAGGCACGGGAGTAATCTGTTTGTTTGCTCTGATTTCCGGGCTGGCGTTCGGCGGAGTCCGAATGGCAGTGAAGACGGTCTTGCCTGGAAAGGTCTTCGACCGCAGCAGCGAACTCGATATTCTGCAGCTGGGGCTTTCCAGTAAGCCTATAAAATCAGAGGACTTCTACGGCTCGCCGCGGATGAGTTAGAACGGCAATTTTTGCACAGGGCCGGCGATCGGCTCGTATATAGCTGAAAACTAAAACCTTAGGACTGACTTGAATCCACTGTTTCCCGCTTGACTCAATTAGGCCGCTAAACTAGACTGCGCCTAGGAAAGGGTTCGTCGGCCATCCGCGCATTGGCCGTGGACTTTCTCCGCGGAAGGCCCGCTTCGGCGGGCCTTTTGCATTTTAGAGCGATTGCCTTCGCCTATTCTTCACCCCCGCTCAAACTGTTCCGTTTGGGATCACCTGCGATGCTTAAACCATGAATAACCGACTGTGAAAAGCAGCGAGAGGTTGTATCCGGGATTGTGTGCTCCCAGGCTGGCGCTGGAAAGATGAGCGATCGATCCTTCGATAAAAAACGCGTGCCGATTCTCCCGGAAAACTCGCGTGCCGATCACCAACTGCGGAGTGAAATTCACCCAGGATGTGTTCCCGGGGGGAATGTTTTGTGTTGTGAAAACGATTCCGCCGGCGGCGGCAACGTAGGGAACAAGCCGTTTGCCGCTGGTGAAATTCCATTGCCAGATCACGGGCTTGAAGCTGCCGCCGTAAACCGTTCCGTTCGCAGGCGTGAGAAATAGGTAAACGGGTAAGGCATCCGCCGCCCATTCGAAATTTCCGCGAAGCAAACCGGGAAGGTGTTGCCCCGTCAGAATCCAGCCGGCACGTCCGCCAGCGTAGAAGAATTGCGTGCCGCTGGACTTGCCTAGCCCGGAGCCA
>DASUJR010000236.1:0-3651 GCA_036279175.1 Candidatus Acidiferrales bacterium
GGCGGCCGCCGTTGACTGCGTTTTCGCGGGCGCTTCTCGGCGGGCGTTTTTCCCGTGGGGCCACATCGCAGATGACGGTCGCGCAACAGGCGCTGGTTTCGTGCCGCTCTCTTTTTCACCCGGTCAGCGCTCGAACGACGATCATGAATGATTGAGCACTATCCCTCGAGCGCGGATTGTTTTCGCTGTTTGCAGGGCGCGGGCCATACGCCCATCTACGAATCTGGATTTCTGTGATAAAGTGGGGGTTCTTCGGTTGCGGGATTCGTATAGTGGTAGTACGCCACCTTGCCAAGGTGGAGGCGAGGGTTCGATTCCCTTATCCCGCTCCATCTCCTCACTTGTAGTTCTTTGATCCCCACGCGTTCATGGCTAAGCGCGCTCGCGAAGATTCCCGGCTTACCCGGCTGACTGAAATTGCGAAATCGCTGCCGGAAACGCGCAGGCGGCTCCATGGGGACCATGCCGCATTTCTCGTCAGAAAGAAGCCGTTTGCCTATTTCTTGAACGATCATCATGGCGACGGGATTGTAGGCATCGCTTGCAAGGCGCTCCCCGGCGACAATACGGCTCTCGTTACTGCGCAGCCGAAGCGTTTCTATCTGCCTGCGTATGTCGGGCCCAGAGGTTGGGTCGCACTCCGCCTGGATGTGGGCTCGATCGACTGGGACGAGGTGGCCGAACTGATGCGCGTCAGCTTCATACTGCTCGCACCAAAACGCCTTGCCGAACGCGTTGAAGCTTCAGTCGCCGGTTAGAGCAGTTGCGTCTTCTCAGTGTCCGTCCGCGTTGTGGAACGTCTTCACTCCGCATGATAGAGTGCGTTTCCCGTGCTCGCATACCTTTGCGGTCCAATCGAATTTGCGCAGGATGGTGGACGCCTGTGGCGCCGCAAACTGGCGCCCTTCATTCGCGACACGCTCGGCCATCACGTTTACGATCCCGCCGAAGACGAGAAGAAGAACCTGACCGGCGAGGAATTTGTCCATTTTCGCGCATGGAAAACTTCGGATCCCGATCGCTTCCGCCGAACGATCCGCAAGATCATCGCGTTCGATCTCGACTTGATCGAAAACCGCGCTGACTACGTCGT
The DNA here is from genome assembly GCA_036279175.1 of Candidatus Acidiferrales bacterium. Classification (GTDB taxonomy): domain Bacteria; phylum Acidobacteriota; class Terriglobia; order Acidiferrales; family UBA7541; genus Palsa-295. The sequence continues at coordinate 1,094 of DASUJR010000236.1, forward strand.
TTGCTATTGGGATGCGGGCGCGCGCAGCGGGGGAACGTCCGCCGAATTGACGCTCGCTCTGCGCAAGGGAATACCGGTTTATATGGTCACGCCTCTGCCGCTCGATCAAATAAGTGGATGGATGCTGGGTTGCTGCGACCACGTTTTCTCGTCGATCGAACAGCTCAAGGAATTTCTCTCCGCGCGTTATGCGCGCCAGCGACAGACGCCGCTCTGGAGAGAATAGCCTCGGCGAGCGTCCTATCGTTCCGCTGCCTAAGTAGCCTTTGCCTCTTTTGGCTTTGCGGCCTCCGCGTTTAGCTCCCGATCGATATCGCACGGCCATCAGGCGCTTGCGCCGTCAGGCCGAAATTTTCCGAGATGTGGTCCATGCGTGCTCGAAAACAACGCGGCCGTTTCCTCGGTTCCGTTGCCTCCATCTCGCCTCGCCAACAAAGAAGGCGCCGCGGCGGGTGGACCGCCGACCTGTTACAATCCGCCTCGCATGAAGAAAACAATGGTAGCGGTTGGCACAGCAAGACGGCCAAAACTGAACGCGGTTTGGGAAGCGCTCACCGTTGTCGGCCCCGTCCTTGATATCGACACGCACTTCGACATCGCCGCGGTGGAAGTGCCGAGCGGCGTCCGCCGTACGCCGCTGACCCGCGATGAAATCATGACGGGCGCACGGAATCGCGGTGAAGCGCTTCTGCGCATTGCGCGCGAAAAAGACGAGCCCTGGGAGTATTTCATCGGACTGGAAGGCGGCTTCGACGTCCTCCATGCAGGCACTGCGCGCCTGGTGTTCCTTGAAAATTGGGCTTACGTTGCGGATACGAGCGGACGCTCGTCATTCGGCCAGTCCGGCGCGGTCCCGGTCCCGGACCATCTCGCGAAAACTGTCATCGACGATGGCGTTGAGCTTGCCGAAGCAATCGACGCGTTCGCCAGCGGCCGCGGAATCCGCGATGCCCAAGGCACGTGGGGGATCCTGACGCGAAACATGATCACCAGGCAGGACGCGTTTCGCGTCGCAGTGATCAATGCCTTCGCCCCTTTTTTCAATCGAGAGGTGTATCAGGCCGATGCACGATCGAAAGGCTAGCACTCTCAATCGTCGCGGACAGCGCAGAACGCTTCTTATTCTTGGTTGTTCTGCAGCCTCCAGTAGCTCGTTAAATGCGATCGGCGAGCTGGCGTGGATCGCGGTAATCGTTAGCCCCGGCTTGACGATGCTGGGTCCGTTCGATGTGATCGGCAAGCGCGTGATGGCAGTGCGGGAACAGAGCCGAAGTTAAACGCGGAGGCCGCAAAACAAAAAAAAGGAAGGTCCGGCACACTCCAGCTTCCTCAGCGATCCGCTTCTTTTTCCACAGCGCAGTTGTGATAGCTTACGTTTTTGGAGGCCATGTCCGATGGACATCGTAAAGGGCAACATGGGATGGATCGAAGTGATCGTTGGGCCGATGTTTTCGGGCAAAAGCGAAGAGTTGATTCGCCGTTTGCGGCGCGCCGAAATTGGAAAGCAGCGCGTGCAAATCTTCAAGCCGGAAATCGACCAGCGCTATTCGAAGAACGGGATCGTCTCGCACTCGGGGCTGGAAATTGCTTCGGAGCTGGTGCAAACGGGCAGCGAAATCCTCGACAAAGTCGCGCCTCGCACGGAAGTGATCGGCATTGACGAGACACAATTTCTGGGCGATTCCGTCGTCGACGCATGCGTCAAGCTCGCCGATCTTGGCAAGCGCGTGATCGTCGCCGGGCTCGACACGGATTTCATGGGCCGCCCGTTCGAACCCATCCCGCGCCTTCTCGCCGTAGCGGAAGAAATCACGAAACTGCTCGCAATCTGCGTGCGCTGCGGAAACCCGGCGGTGCACACGCAGCGGCTGGTCGCATCGGAGGAGCTGATTGTCGTCGGCGCGGGTGGAATGTACGAGGCGCGCTGCCGCCGCTGCTTCGAGCCGTTCCTTGCGCAACCAAAAGAAGAAAAGGAAACCGGAAGGGCTGCCAGCGCAGCAGGGAATCGGGCGGTATCGTAGGACCAGGCGCGTCCCGAAACGCTAATTTTCGAATGCAAGTTTGCCGCTCCCCAAACCGCGACGCCACAGGCGATCCGCACCCCTGAGACTGACTTTATGCGCGGGGTTACTCCGTTTTTGTTGAGCCATAGTCAGTCGGCTGCGGAACGGTTCCGCGAACCTGCTCAATAAAAGTCGCCACTTCATCGTTCAGTAGATCCGGCCGTTCGATGGGGATCATGTGTCCGCTGCCCTTGGCGATGATTCTCCGGCTGCGGGTGGACAGACCCTTGAGCTGGTCCTGCATCTGGTTCCACACCGCGGACATCTTTTTTCCCCAGTTTCCGGGAAATGGCATAGGCTTGTCCGGGTCTTGGGAAAAAATCAGTATGGGAAGATTGCCGAAGTTCTTCGCGCGAAGGACCTCGCTGCCAGACTGATCCATGCTGGTTCCCTCAGCGCTGATTGCGGTGAAATGCGGAGGACAAAGGTCTTCCGCCAGCCTTTTCCCTGCCGGAGCGCTCCAGCCACGGGGAACTTGCGAGCAGTATCCCTGCA
>DASUJR010000237.1:0-13111 GCA_036279175.1 Candidatus Acidiferrales bacterium
GTCATCGCGACCGGGCACGGATACACACCGTTGGCAGTTGCGGCACCCGTGCTGTCGATACGAAGCACGCCACTATCATCGATGCAATAGCTGGCAGTGCCGGTCGTGTTCACGGTAATCGGCACTGCGCTCACTTCAAACCCGGTATCGCCCGAAGCCCCACAAGCTACCGGAATACCCGTCATCAACTGGACCGTCCCGCTCGGCTGCAGTTGGAAAATGTATCCGCTTCTCTGCGACACAGCCGCGCCCAATACTTCGTCGATCATGTTGGCCTGGGCACAGGTGGGCGTCGCCGTCACAGGGCCGCCAAGCTGAAGAAGCGTCGTCGCATAGCCGTCGTTATACGTAGACCAGAAATTCCCTTCTGCCGAAGCAATCGTGCGCAAGTCGCCCACCGCGGCCGACTGGTTCGCGGCCATCTTAGCCCGCATCATGTTGGGAATCGCGATCGAAGCAATGATCAAAATTACCGCAACCACGATCAGCAGTTCGATAAGCGAGAATCCTCGATTCCCTCTGCTCTCCGAAGTCGGCTGTCGCTTGGCCGGTGACATTTTCCCTCCCCACGGTTAGCCCAAAAAAAGGGGGACGCGCCGCGTCCCCCCTTAGGACAGAAGACATCTGCTTACTGCAACGGAACCATCGCGTTCGGGCAAGGATAAACGCCGTTTGCTGCCGCACCGCCGGTCCCATCAACACGAATCACGCCGCTATCATCGATGCAATAGCTGGCCGTGCCGGTCGTGTTCAGGGTAATCGGCACTGCGCTCACTTCAAACCCCGTATCGCCCGAGGCGCCGCAAGCTGCCGGAATGCCCGTCACCAACTGCGCTGTCCCGCTCGGCTGCAGTTGGAAGACGTATCCGCTCTTCTGCGACACAGCCGCCCCCAACACTTCGTCGATCATGTTGGCCTGGGCACATGTGGGAGTCGCCGTCACCGGGCCGCCAAGCTGGAGGAGCGAGAGCGCATAGCCGTCGTTATAGGTGGACGAGAAATTCGCCTCCGCTGATCCAATCGTGCGGAGGTCGCCCACCGCAGCCGACTGGTTGGCCGCAATGCGCGCCTTCAACAGGTTCGGAATTGCGATAGCCGCAATGATCAGAATGATCGCCACGACGATCAGCAACTCAATCAACGAAAAACCCTTCTGTCTCTTGTTCATTTTTTCTCCTTGGAGCCTTCACTCCGTGTCTTCTTCAGGCTCAGGGTTCGCCTAAAACCCCGAAACCTGGATCCCTTCAAATGGGGATCAGAAATCCGATTTAGTGGCATACCCGTCTGGAAGGGGTACGCGGCTGGTTAGTGCAATGGCGGTGCCAGGACGGTGATAGCCGCGTAACGCTTGCGACACGAAACGCATGCTGTCTATTTTCAGGCACATAGGAAAGAAGCCTGATAGAGCACAAACAGTTGCCTCGCATGTCCAGCCTTCCAACCGCTGAAAAGTGACGTTTTTTGACCACCGATTTAGCCGCAGATTGACGCGAACACACGCGGATAACCCCCGGCAGCGTTTGCGGCAGGTAGGCCGTCGCTTTCATCACAAGACCGAGCGGCAACTACTGCAATGGCGCGGCGCTGCCGGCGCATACCGGCGCGGTCACGTCTATTTCTCTGTTTGCGTCAAAGCGGATCACGCCGGAAGCGTCCGCGCAGAAATGACGCTTTCCCGCTCGTGAATCAACGGGGTCGGCCTGCACTGCATAGCCGTCACCCTTGCCAACATCGCAGCCCGAGGGAACTGCCTGTTCAGGCTTAAACGCCTCCTTGCCAGGCGTAAACGTGAACACATATCCGCTCTTCCGGGTCTTATTGCCGATCACGCCTTTGGCTAGGCTCGCGTCCAGCAGTTGGGCCGCCGTACATGAAGCGTCAGCACCTGTAGTGGATGTGCCGCCTATGCTCGCCAGATCATTCGAATATCCGATGCCGTACATCGCCTTGTATGCTGCTTCCGCCGACATGATGTTCCTCAGCGAACCGATCGCGGAGGCTTCATTCGCCGCCACTTTCGACCGCAGCAGATTCGGAATGGCTATCGCTGCGATAACCACCACGATCGCGATCACGATCAGCAGTTCGATCACGGAAAACCCGGTGGTTTGAGAAGTCCCACTGTTCGGATCCCACGTTCGACTGCCATTCGCCATTTCTGATCTCTCCTTCGTCCCCAAGCCCCAGGTGCGATCTGCGCCACCAATCAGGTTGTGATGCGGCTTCGAGTATATCAAGCTTCCGACTGCACGACTCCTGCGCAGCAGGGCCAATGCGGAGCTACGTTTGGAATCCTTTTGCTCCTAACGGCTCCGGCGTCCCTCGCCGGCTCGCTAGCCAAGTTTCGGCGAGCAAGTGAAGACCTGCCTGCCGCAGACGGCTCTAAAACAAAAGCAACTCTCCCTTTTATTCCTCACCCGTGCGTGCACGGAGTGCGTCATTGTTGTCAGTTCAGATCAATGCTTTGCCCGCCTTCTTGCTACAATGGCGAACTCATGACCCACACGGTCACTCTCATCCCCGGTGAAGGCATTGGCTCTGAAATTTGTGCTGCGGTAAAACGGATTCTCGAAGCGGCAGGTGCCCAGATCACGTGGGACGAAATTCCAGCCCGCTCCGAACTCGAACGCCGTGGCGTCGACTTCCTTCGCTCAGGAGTGATCGAATCAGCGCGCAAAAACGGTGTCGCCCTCAAAGGACCTATGGCGACAGCTATCGCCAGCGGCGCGCCGAGTATGAATGTCGGGCTTCGGCAAGCGCTCGAGTTATACGCCAATCTTCGTCCGGTCAAGAACCTCGAAGGAGTTCGGTCGCGCTTCCAGGGCGTCGACATGATCATCGTCCGCGAGAACACGGAAGATCTGTACTCGGGTCTCGAGCACATGGTGGTTCCGGGCGTGGTTGAAAGTCTGAAGATCATTACGGAAAAAGCCTCCACCCGCATCGCTCGTTTCGCCTTCGAGTACGCACGGAAACACGGCCGCAAACGCGTTCACGCCATCCACAAAGCCAACATCATGAAACGGTCCGACGGCCTGTTCCTGTCCTGTTCGCGCAATGTTTCCGCCGAATTCCCCGATATCGAGTACAAGGAACTGATCGTCGATAACGCGTGCATGCAGCTGGTGCTCGATCCCGCGCAGTTCGATGTGCTGCTGCTGCCGAATCTCTATGGCGATATCGTCAGCGATCTCGCCGCCGGACTCGTCGGAGGCCTCGGCGTCGTTCCAAGCGGCAACATCGGCGAGCATGCGTCAGTATTCGAAGCCGTCCATGGCACCGCACCTGACATCGCCGGTAAAGGCGTAGCGAATCCGACGGCCCTGCTGATGAGCGCCATTATGATGCTCCAGCACCTGCAGGAACTTGAACTTGCGCAGCGAATCGATGCGGCTATGCGGAAGGTCTATCGGGAAGGCAAAACGCTGACGCGCGACGTCGGCGGCAGCGCGACCACGGAGCAGTTCACGGAAGCGGTCATTCGGGCCCTGTAGAACAGCAGGCCTTACCTTCCTGAATGACGTCAACCTTCATCCGGAGGCTCTTATCCACCACACGCCAGCCTTTCCTGTACCTTCGTCCAATAAGCACTAGCGCACATTCGTTCTGCATCCCGGATGCTGTGCCACCGCGCCCTGCTAAGCTGATCTCAAACCAGCAGCGCTCAAAATCGCAACGTTTCGTCACCAAATCCGATTGAGCGCCATCGTCGAACGTTGGTTCTGATGCGCTGAGGAGCAAGCATGGCCGAATCTTCGCCTCTGAAAATCGCGTACCGAATTGTGCGCTGGTCCAGTCTCGCTGCCCTCATCATCGCCGTGATCCTCATCCTGAGAAAGTCTCCGGCGCCAAGCGTTCGCTACGATCCCGCCGCCACCGCGCGCGTCCAGCAAGAGCTCGCCTCCGCAGATCAGTCGCAAGCCGCAGGCACTCCCACACAGGTTCATCTGGATTCGATCGAGGTCAATTCATACCTGCACGACAGCCTGCAAATGGCAGACGCACCTGAGTCCTCCGGCGAGCAGTCGCAAGATCCGAACAACAGCACTGCCGTCGACGCAAGTCAACGCGCTGTCAGCACCGCGCCTCCCGTCGACGGCGTCGCCCCTCAAACAATCGAGCAGGTTCAGTCATCCGTAAAGGACGTGAAGATCCAGATGGAGGGCGACGTGATCACGGCATACGTGGTGTTCGATTTTCACGGCGAGGATCTTTCTCTCGAGCTCGACGGCCATCTCTTCACTGAAAATGGGTATCTTCGGTTCGATCCGGTTGCAGGAAAACTGGGATCGCTGCCCCTCCCGGAGTCGACGCTGAATTCCGCCGTGCAAAAGCTGATGGCTTCGCCGGAAAACCGCGAAAAACTCAAGCTTCCCCAGGGTATCGACGACGTCCAGGTGGTCGACGGCCACGTCGTTGTCACGTACGACTAAGGCCGTCATTTCTGCTGTCATTTCTACTTCCGGTAAGGGGAGTTGCACGCGCCGTTCGCCATGGGGAGACACCGCGCGCCGTCTGATGGAACAGCTTAGCCCTTACCTCTCGTATGATTGGGAGGTGGCGGCGCTTGTCGATTCGGCTCCGGTCGCGGACACGCAGGCGTCAGGAATCGTCGCTACAACCGTTGTCCCGGCGCCCTCGTTCGAGACGATTTCCAGTTTGCCGCGAAGTTGCAAAACGCGCTCTCGAATTCCTTGAAGGCCGACGCCCAACGCTGACTGCGCTTCTCCGGTGAGGGATCCCGCAGGCATTCCCTTCCCCTGGTCGCGGACTTCCAGCTTCAGGTCGCTATCATTTCGATACAGTCGAACGCTGGCCGTTTGGCTGCCCGAGTGTCGGTGGACGTTTGTCAGGCATTCCTGGACGACACGGAACACAGCCGTCTCGATGTCCGTTGACAACCGGCCAATCGAGTCCGCAATGTCCACGTCAACGGCGATTCCGCTGCGCTTTGCGAAGCCCTCGGCGTACCAGACGAGCGCTGATTCCAGGCCGACTTCATCGAGCAAAGGCGGATGCAGCAGATGCGAGATTGTGCGCGTTTCGCTGATCGCCTTCTCGATCTGGTTGATCGCGTCCGCCAGGCACTCCTTGATTCGCTCGCTGTTCGAACCATTCATGCTGGCCAGATCCAAGCTCATTTTCGACGCGACCAGGTACTGGCCTAGGCTGTCGTGGAGTTCACGCGCGATGCGCCGCCGCTCGTCGTCCTGGCTTTGCATCAACCGGCCCGAAAGCCTGCGAAGGCGGTCTTCGGCTATACGAAGTGCGGCCGTGCGTGCCAGAACGCGAGTTTCGAGTTCATCGTGCGCCCGCTTCAGGTCTTCCTCCGCCCGTTTCGTTCGGGTGATGTCGATATGCAGTCCCACGACGCGCACGATGTTGCCTTCGGCGTTGCGATGGATGCGGCCGCGAGAATTGATCCAGCGAACTTCACCGTCATCGCGGCGCTGAATCCTGAATTCCGTCTCAAATTCCTTATCGCTCAACCGGAACGGCTCCTCCGCAATCGCACGATCTTCCGGCAGCACGCAATCGAGCCATGCTTGATACGTGCCGGGGAACAGCCGGGGAAGAAATCCATAGATCCGCTGCAGTTCGTCGGACCAGAAGTTAACTCCTGTTCCGACATTGAAGTCGAATGTGCCGCAGTGCGAAGCCTTTTGGGCAAGCACGAGTCTTTCCTGCGCCTCCTCCAGTGCGCGGCGGATTTCCCGCTGTTCGTGAATATCGGTGCGTGCACCGAACCAATGTTTGATCGCTCCGTTGGAATCCCGCAGGGGCGTGACTTGCGTAAGGAACCAGCGATACACTCCGTCGCAGCCGCGCAGCCGAAAATCCATCTCGAAGGGCTTTCCCCTGGCGATGCGTTCATCCCACTCCTTCAACACCGCCGCAAGGCTCTCCGGATCGACTCTGGTCTTCCACGCGTCGCCATTCGCCTCCTCCTTGCTCAATCCCGTGTACTCATACCAGCGATCGCTATACCACATCAGCGAACCATTTGGCTCGGCCATCCACGCGAGTTGAGGGATCGAGTTAGCGACGGCGCGGAACTGCGCTTCGCTTTCCTGCAGTTCCAGCGTGCGCTCACGGACGCGTTCTTCGAGTTCTCGATTGAGTTTTTCGAGATCGCGCGTGGCGCGGTGCAAATCGGCAAAAACTGTAACCTTCGCGCGAAGCAATTCCGGGTTAACCGGCACGGAAATGTAGTCCACCGCGCCGCGCTCGTATCCCTTCACCCGGTCGAGATCAGTCAAATGAATGGCAGAAATGAAAATGATGGCCGTTCGCTGAAATCGGGGGTGCTCCCGAATCAATCGTGCCGTCTCAAAACCGTCCATCTCCGGCATGCTGACGTCCATCAGAATCACAGCGACGTCCTTCATCTTCAAGAGCTTGTCCAATGCGTCCCGGCCCGAGGTCGCCTGAACGAAATTTTCATCCAGCTCACCGAGGATCGCTTCGTACGTCAGCAGTTTGGCGGGCTGATCGTCCACCAAAAGAATGTTCACCTTTTCTTTTTGGCTCGTCTTTCGCTTCTGCGCGGGTTCAGCGAGAACGTTTTCCATCTGTTTTTACCTGTGCAACCACATGCGAAGTGCGGAGAGCAACTGTTCTGTGTTTACGGGTTTGGCCAGGTATTCGGAGGCGCCGGCTTCCAGGCACTTCTCGCGGTCGCCCTTCATAGCCTTGGCGGTCAATGCGATCATGGGCAAGCGCCGGAGAGTCGGATTCTGACGGATTGCCTGCATGGTCGCGTACCCGTCCATTCCGGGCATCATGATATCCATCAGCACGATGGCGATGTCTGGGGTCGCCTCCAGCATTTTTATGGCATCCCCTCCGTTGTCGGAGGTAAGCACCACCATTCCCCGGCGCTCCAGCACGCTGCTGAGGGCAAAGATGTTCCGCACATCATCGTCGACGATCAATACCTTTCTTCCGCTAAGCGCGTCATCCGACCGGTGCAGCCGGTCGAGCATTCTCTGCTTTTCCTCTGGCAGGTCAGCCACCACGCGGTGAAGAAACAGTGCGGTTTCATCTAGGAGCCGCTCGGGCGATTCAACGCCTTTTACCACAATACTGCGCGCCAGCGAACGCAGACGGGCGTCTTCATCGGGCGAGAGCTCCTTGCCGGTGAACACAACCACCGGAACTTCGGTCAGTGCCGGCTTATCGCGAAGCCGCTCAAGAACATCGAAACCGGTCATATCCGGCAAGCGCAGGTCAAGCACAACGCAATCGTATTGCTTCTGCGCGAGCGCGGTGAGCGCCTCATTGCCCGTCGACACGACAGAAACAGCTATATCGTCGTGGCCGAGCAATTCCTTGATGCCAAGCTGTTCGCCAGGATTGTCCTCGACGATTAATAGCTCGCGCTGATGCGTGTTCGAATAGCTCTTGATGCGGTCAAGCGCGGCTTCCAGCCCTTCCCTCGTTGTTGGCTTTGTGAGGAAAGAAAATGCACCCCGAGCTAGCCCATGCTGGCGGTCCTCGTCCAGCGTGAGCATCTGGACGGGGATATGACGAGTGGCTGAATCCTGCTTCAGATGATTCAGCACAGCCCAGCCGAGCATATCCGGCAAGAATACGTCGAGCGAGACGGCCGTCGGCCGGTATTCACGGGTCAGCGTCAGGGCATCTGCGCCGCGCTGTGCGACCAGGACTTTAAAGCCCTTATCGCGGGCAAGGTCGCGAAGAACCCGGGCATAATGTGCGTCATCTTCAACCACCAGCAGTATGGAGTCCTCCGGACGCAGACTCTCGCGATCGTCTTCAACCACCTCGATAGACGTTTCCGTTGCCACCGTGGTCAGCTTAGGAATGTGCAGATCGGCTAAATCCTGCTTTGGAATCGAAAGTGCCACCGGCCCCACATACGTCTGCGGCAGATACAGAGTGAACGTGCTTCCCTTTCCGGGCGTGCTGTGCAAACGGATCTCACCGCCGAGCAGGTTGGCAAGCTCGCGGCTGATCGCCAGGCCGAGCCCTGTCCCGCCGTATTTGCGGCTCGTCCCTGCATCCGCTTGCTGGAACGCCTCGAAAATCGTCCGCTGTTTATCCAGAGGGATGCCGATTCCCGTGTCGGTGACCTCAAACGCGACAACGGATGCAGCGCTGCTGAGCACGTGGTGGTCTTCGCTCCACCCGGCCTTTGCAGCCGAAATAGACAGGCGCACTCCTCCCTGTTCGGTGAATTTGAATGCGTTGGATAGCAAGTTCTTCAGCACTTGCTGCAGACGCTTCGAGTCGGTTACAAGGCTGCGCGGTAGCCGGCGGTCAGAGGAGATTTCGAACGCAAGCTTGCGGTTCTCAGCCTCATGACGGAACGGCCGGGCAACCATCTCGAGCAGATTGGTAAAGAAGACCTCCTCGGCCTCCACGGAGACGGTGCCGGACTCGATCTTCGAAAGATCGAGAATATCGCTAATCAGGGTCAACAGGTCCGTGCCGGCCGCGTGAATCGTGCGGGCGAATTCCACCTGTTTGGGCGAGAGATTGTGATCGGGATTCTCGCTGAGCTGCTGCCCCAAAACGAGGATGCTGTTGAGCGGCGTGCGCAGTTCGTGTGACATGTTCGCCAGGAATTCCGACTTGTATTTCGACGTGAGCGCCAGTTCCTTGGCTTTTTCCTCCAGCGCGCGCCGTGCCTGCTCGATTTCCTGGTTCTTGCGCTCCACTTCGGCGTTCTGCTCCGCCAACTGCTGCGCCTTCAGCGCCAGCTGCTCGTTGGTCTGTTGCAATTCCTTCTGCTGTACTTGCAGTTCCGTGGCCAGTTGCTGCGACTGTTTCAGCAGCGCCTCTGTCTGCATCGTGGCTTCGATGCTGTTCAGCACGATGCCGATGCTCGACGTGAGCTGTTCGAGAAAGGCCAGTTGAGAAGCCGTGAACGCAGTCAAAGAAGCAAGTTCAATCACCGCTTTTACGCTGTCCTCGAAGAGGACCGGCAGCACAATCACATTGCGCGGAACAGCCTGGAAGAGTCCCGATCGAATCGGGGCGGCGTTCGACGGAACGTCCGTGATTAACATGCGCCGCTTCTCGATCGCGCACTGCCCGACCAAACTTTCGCCGAGGTGCAGCGTCCTCTGATGCCCATTTTCGCCGCCGTCCGCGAACGCAGAGAGCAATGCAAGCCCTTCGGTGTCCCCTGAATCCATCTGATACATCACACCCTGTTGCGCGTTGACCAGCGGCGCCAGTTCCGACAGCAGCAAGCGGCCTACTTCGCCCAGATCGCGTCGCCCCTGCAACATGCCCGTAAATCGAGCGAGGTTTGTCTTCAACCAGTCCTGTTCCGTATTGCGCTCCGTCGTCAGGCGGAGGTTGCCAATCATCGTATTGATGTTGTCTTTCAGTTCCGCCACTTCGCCGCGGGCCTCGACTTGGATCGAGCGAGTCAGGTCGCCTTTCGTTACCGCCGTTGCGACCTCGGCAATCGCGCGCACCTGGTTTGTTAGGTTATCCGCCAGCAGGTTGACATTCCCCGTCAGGTCCTTCCACGTCCCCGCCGCTCCGGGAACGTTTGCCTGGCCTCCCAGGCGCCCTTCCACGCCCACTTCGCGCGCTACCGTGGTCACCTGGTCGGCGAACGTGGCAAGCGTCCCAGTCATGTTATTAATCGTTTCCGCCAGCGCCGCCACTTCGCCTTTCGCGTTCACCGTCAGTTTCTGCGTCAACTCGCCGTTCGCTACCGCCGTCACGACCTTCACAATTCCGCGCACTTGCTCGGTCAGGTTCGCCGCCATCACGTTCACGTTGTCCGTCAGGTCTTTCCACGTTCCGGCCACGCCCGAGACTTGAGCCTGCCCGCCGAGTTTTCCTTCCGTGCCCACTTCGCGCGCCACGCGCGTCACTTCACTCGCGAACGCGTTCAGCTGGTCCACCATCGTGTTGATCGTGTTCTTCAGCTCTAGAATTTCGCCCTTCACGTCCACCGTGATCTTGCGCGACAGGTCGCCGCGGGCCACAGCCGTCGTCACTTCCGCGATGTTTCGCACCTGAGCCGTCAGGTTCCCGGCCATCGAATTGACTGAATCCGTCAGGTCCTTCCACGTTCCGGCCACGCCGGGCACGTTAGCCTGCCCGCCCAGGCGGCCTTCCGTTCCCACTTCGCGCGCCACGCGCGTCACTTCCGATGCGAACGACCGCAGCTGATCCACCATCGTGTTGATGGTTTCTTTCAGCAGCAGGATTTCGCCGCTGACGTTCACCGTGATCTTCTTCGATAGGTCGCCGCTCGCAATCGCCGTCGAAACTTCCGCAATGTTGCGCACCTGGCCGGTCAGGTTGCTCGCCATCGAGTTCACCGAATCCGTCAGGTCCTTCCACGTTCCGCCGACGCCCGGCACCGCCGCCTGCCCGCCGAGCCTGCCGTCCGTTCCCACTTCGCGCGCCACGCGCGTCACTTCCGACGCGAACGACCGCAACTGGTCCACCATCGTGTTGAGCGTGTCTTTCAGGTCCAGAATTTCGCCCTTCACGTCCACCGTAATCTTGCGCGATAGGTCGCCGCGCGCCACTGCCGTCGCCACTTCGGCGATGTTTCGCACCTGGCCCGTCAGGTTGCTCGCCATCGAGTTCACGTTGTCCGTCAGGTCTTTCCACGTTCCCGCCACGCCCGGCACTTGCGCTTGGCCGCCCAGTTTTCCTTCCGTGCCCACTTCGCGCGCCACGCGGGATACTTCTCCTGCGAATGCGTTCAGCTGATCCACCATCGTGTTGACGGTGTTCTTCAGCTCGAGAATTTCACCCTTCACGTCCACCGTAATCTTGCGCGACAGGTCGCCGCGCGCTACGGCGGTCGTCACTTCCGCGATGTTGCGAACCTGGCCCGTCAAGTTCCCGGCCATCGAGTTCACGTTGTCCGTCAGGTCCTTCCACGTTCCCGCCACGCCCGGCACGTTAGCCTGTCCGCCAAGTCGCCCTTCCGTTCCCACTTCGCGCGCCACGCGCGTCACTTCGCCTGCGAACCGGTTCAGCTGGTCCACCATCGTGTTCAGCGTTTCCTTCAGCTGAAGGATTTCGCCTCGCACATCCACCGTGATTTTCTTCGAGAGGTCGCCGTTCGCGATTGCCGTTGCCACTTCGGCGATGTTTCGCACCTGGCCCGTCAGGTTGCTGGCCATGAAGTTGACGTTGTCCGTCAGGTCCTTCCACGTTCCCGCGACACCCGGAACGCTGGCCTGACCGCCTAGTCGGCCTTCCGTTCCCACTTCGCGCGCCACGCGCGTCACTTCGCCGGCGAACGCGTTGAGCTGGTCCACCATCGTGTTGATGGTGTCCTTCAACTCGAGAATTTCGCCCTTTACGTCCACCGTGATCTTGCGCGACAAGTCGCCGCGTGCCACGGCCGTCGTCACTTCCGCGATGTTGCGCACCTGAGACGTCAGGTTGCTGGCCATCGCGTTCACCGAGTCCGTCAAGTCCTTCCACGTGCCTGCTACGCCCGGCACAATCGCCTGCCCGCCCAGTTTTCCGTCCGTGCCCACTTCTCGCGCCACGCGCGTCACTTCCGATGCGAACGACCGCAACTGGTCCACCATCGTGTTGATGGCTTCCTTCAATTGCAGAATTTCGCCGCGCACGTCCACCGTGATTTTGCGCGACAGGTCGCCGCTCGCCACCGCCGTCGCCACTTCCGCGATGTTTCGCACCTGGCCGGTCAGATTGCTGGCCATCAAGTTGACGGAATCGGTCAGGTCCTTCCACGTGCCCGCCACGCCCGGCACCACCGCCTGGCCGCCCAGCTTTCCGTCCGTGCCCACTTCTCGCGCCACGCGCGTCACTTCCGACGTGAACACGCCCAACTGCTGGATCATCGTGTTGACGATCGTCGCCGATCGCAGGAACTCGCCCTCCAGCGGCCGCCCATCGACGTCCAGGCGCACCTGTTGCGTCAGGCTGCCCTGCGCCACCGCTGCGATTGCGCGCGTCACTTCCGCCGTAGGACGCAGCAGGTCCTCCACCAGCGTATTCACCGACACTTCCATGTCGCCCCACGAGCCTTTCGCCGCACTCAGACGCGCCCGCTCCCGTGTCCGCCCTTCTTTGCCTACCACCTGCACCATGCGCTTCAATTCCTCGGCCATGCGCTGGTTCGCAGCGACAATATCGTTGAACGTGTCCGCAATTTTCCCGGGGACTTTCGTCCAGGTACCCGGCAGCCGCACGGAGAAGTCGCCATTGCGCATCGTTTGCAGCGCGGCCAACAAGATGTTTAGGTCGATCGTTTCGCCGTCAGGACGAGGTGCGCCGTTACCATTGCCGGCAACGTTCGCTTCGGTCGTGACAGTGCGTCCACTACGGGCGCTTTTCATCGCTACTCTCCCTGATGGCAGGGTGGATCAACTTGATGAACCGAGCGCACCCAGCCGCCGCTCCGCGGCTCTCGCACTCGGTCGGGGCACCCAATGCATGTACAACCGCGAGCGCCGTCTGCAGGCGCTCGTCCTCAGCATCCTCGCAGAGCAATATTTCCGGCAGGTGCGGGGAATCAATACAACCTTGTGGAGGCAACACGACCGCCCTTAATAGCACAAGCATGCAGCGGAGGCTCTACAGCGTTCCCTGTATTTCCGTGATCCGCATGCCCTGATCGTAATGAACATGTAACGTCTCGGCAGCAGCGTATTCCCGGCCCATTTCGACACATCCGGCGAAGCCAAACGTGCCACGCAATGGCCATCTGGGCGATCACCGATTTCCGTCACGATCGCTGGCGGAAGCGTGTGGGAGTCGAACCCACCACCCGGCTCGCGAAGAGTCGGATCAATGGCTTTGAAGGCCACGAGGATCACCGGACCCCTTTCGCCTCCGGTGCGGATTATAGCAGGCGTAGTGCGAAAACTCGGGTTGGACCGGTTCCTTTGGCTCGCGCCGCCTGTTGTTTGCGCTGCCTTTGCCTGTGCCCTCTATCGTTCAGCGCGCTCGTACGAGCTCATTCCACGTTACGCCGCTAAGCGCGATTCCCCACCGATCTACAGTCAAGCCAGTATTGCCGCTCTCAGGTCTCTGCGCCACTGTAGGCGCGCCTCTGGCCGCCCCTGCCCGCCCAGATCGACATAAAATGCCCGTGAACGTCCTGATCGCCGATCCTGAAGCGAGA
>DASUJR010000238.1:0-32294 GCA_036279175.1 Candidatus Acidiferrales bacterium
CAGCAGTACACGTTCACAGGCACGGATCAGCTTGCGATGAATGCGCAGGCCGCGCCCACATACGATGCTTTCGACAATTTGTGCATCCAGCGCGACCAGGTGGAGAATAACTCGCAATCCGCGCAGTACGTTTCGCGCGATGTTGACGGTTATTACGATTTGGACCAGAACGGCACGTGGAGTGAAGTGCCGGATTATGGAGAAGTGTGGATCCCGAGCAGCGTTCCATCCGGCTGGGCGCCGTATCAAACGGGCCATTGGGTCTGGGTGGCGCCGTGGGGTTGGACCTGGGTTGATGCCGAGCCTTGGGGATGGGCGCCATTCCACTACGGACGTTGGGTTCTGGTCGGCGTGCATTGGGGCTGGGTGCCGGGTCCGCGAGTTGTGCGGCCGGTGTATGCTCCGGCGCTCGTCGGGTTCGTCGGCGGGCACGGATTTGGCGTGTCGGTGACATTTGGCGGAGTTGCCGGCGTAGGCTGGTTTCCCCTGGGTCCTCGCGACGTTTATGTGCCGCCGTATCGGTGCAGCGAACGTTACGTTCAGTTCGTGAACGTGACAAATACGCGGGTGGTGAACGTGACGCGCGTCAGGACCGTGTATAACGACGTCCGCGTCAATCGTCAGAACTATCACTACACGTACGAAAACAATTCCCGTGCCGTGGTCGCTGTTTCGCACGACACGTTTGTCAACGCGCGGGCTGTCCGGACGAATGCAATTCGCGTGAACGAAGAACAACTCCGCAACGTGCGCGTGGTCGACAATCAACGCATCGCGCCGGCGAGGGCCAGCTACATATCGGCAACTGCGCGAGTATCAACGGCCCGGCCCAATGTTCCCTTCTCCCGGCGCCCCGTCGTTGCGCGGCTTGCTCCTCCGGTTCGCGGCGCGCATCCCGTCTACACGAACGACAGCGCGGCATTTAACCATCCGCAGGGTCCGGCCAATCAGGGCAACCGGACAGCCAATCAAGGCAATCGCGCGCCCGAACAAGGCAACCGCGCGCCCGAACAAGGCAACCGGCCAGGCTTTCACACGTTCACGCCTCCCGTTCAACGGATGAACAATGGCGCACCGGCGAATGGGCAAACCAGCAGGCCGAATGAGAATTTCAACCGGAATGACAACAATCGTCCTAACCAGAACTCCGACAACAATCGGCCGAATCAAAATTTCAACAGGAACAACAATCCTCCCAACCAGAACTTCAATCGACCGAACGAAAACTCCAGCCGGAACGAGAATCGGCCGACCCAAAACGGGAATGCGTCGGAGAATCGGTCCGAGTCGCACGTCACATACGCGCCGCCGGTAAGAGCGCGCGACCAAAATTACGATGTGCATCCTCCGCGGACTCATTCGCGGACGAGCGCCGCGCCAAGGACCAACGCGCGTCCCTCGGCGCCCAGACCGTCGAAGCCGCCCAAAGGAAATGGGAAGCCGCGATAACTTCCGAGCGGCCCCCACATGTTAGGCCAGCATCGGAGCACGCTGATGGGCGTCCACTGTGGTCGCGCGTTCAATTACCTGAACGGGACGCAAACTTGACGCCGAATTTACAATTGATACTTCGGGGTTTCCCAATCTGAAACTCGGCCGCTACCGATTTTGGGAGCTTTTTCGCGTCACCGATATGTGAATTCGTATCTGTCGGCAGTCTTTCCATCCCGCTTTCAACGAACCTGATAAAAAGTGAGGACATCTGCGCACTCCGCCGGCGTTTCTTCGACCCAAACGCGGGTTTCCCTCATCCACTGGATTCGGTTCGTCAATAAAAACGGTTCGCTGAGCACCACTTTGCCGTATTTCATGGCGAGGCGTCGCGTGAAGTCACCGCACCTGGCAATCGGAAACCAAGCGCACAGATGAGAACGCGATCATCAGCATTAGTCAGCTGCTGCTGATAATTCTTGCGCGCTACATCTGCAAGTGGCTCTTGAAGTGCTACGAACAAATGCTCAGAATTACTAGCTCTTGTTTCCCATCAGTCGTCGGGGTGTGTGACCAAATCGCAGGAGGAGTCCTAGCTTACATGCAAACAAATGTGCGTAAACTCTGCGTCGTGTCCGTCGCCGAATCGAGCAGTTCGCTGTTGAAACATCTGATCGGCGTCCTCGCGATCGTCTTGATCGCGATGGTTATGAACGCCGTGCCCGCCGCAGCCCAAGCCACTTCCGGAGTTACGGGCGTGGTCACCGATCCATCCGGAGCGGTCGTGATCGGGGCTACCGTGACGCTCTCGAACCAAGGCATTGGATACACGGCGACGACGAAAACGAATGAAGTCGGCGTATACGAGTTCGTCGATGTGCCTCCGAGCGAGCATTACGCCATCGCGGTATCGAAACAAGGATTCCGTGATGTGACTCTTTCCAACGTTGTGTTGAACGTCGGCACCAAGGCAACGCAGGACGTGAAATTGACGATCGGGGCAACACAGGTGAACGTAGAGGTTACATCCCGAACGGGCGAAACGCTCAACACGACCGACGCCTCTATCGGGTCCGTCATTGATGCCGACCGGGTTCAGGATCTTCCAAACATTTTCGTGAACAACGCCACGAACTATTTGTCTTTGGCGCCCGGCGTGACGCCTGGCGGAGCAGTCACAGGAACGCGCTCCGACGAAACTAATATGACCGTCGACGGACTCGACGTGAACGATCAGCGCGGAGGATTTGCGTTTACGCCATCGGTGAACGTACCGCTGGATTCCGTCCAAGAGTTGAAAGCAACCGTGACCGGTGATGACGCGACGTACGGTCATAGCTCGGGCGGACAACTTGAAGTGGCGACCAAGAGCGGCACGAACGCGTTCCATGGCCAAGCTTTTGAGCTCAACCGTGTGACTGCTTATGCTGCCAACAATTATTTCAACAACCTTCAAGGCATTCCGGAACCCGCTCTGATTCGGAATCAGTTCGGCGGCAATTTCGGGGGACCGATCCGCAAGGACAAGCTGTTCTTTTTCTTTTCGTATGATGGTCTCCGAGCGAAGCAAAGCTCGCAAAACAACATCACTGTCCCGGATCAGGCCTTTTACAACGGCGAGATGAACTACGTAAACGCATCGGGAAACATCGTAACCACGCCGGCATCAGGACCGAATTCTCTCGCCTCTCTCGACCCCCAAGGGATCGGGGCAGACCAAGCTCTGCTCAGTTTTCTGCAGACCCGAGGTTATCCGTTGCCAAATAACAATTCGAGCGGCGACGGCCTCAACACCGGCGGATTTTTCTTCGTTTCGCCGGTGAACAGCAACGAGAACACGTTCAATGGAAGGCTTGACTATCAGGCCACCACGAACCATCGCCTGTTTGTCCGCGCCACATGGGACCGAAGCAGCGACGACGACTCTACCAACCGTGCGATTCAGGTTCTGCCGGGTGATCCCGCTCCCGGGGGGTCGATCGTAGATCATTCGCGCGCTTGGGTCGGCGGCGACACATGGACAATCTCTCCGACGATCGTTAACCAGGCATCGTTTGGAGAAACGGATCAGGTGATCGCTTTTGCTTTGAATTACAACCCGACGAGTCCGGACTTCATGAGCTTCAACGATCCATTCTTCGGAAACGTGGTCACAAGCCCGTTCCTCGGATTGAATCAACAGTTTCCTGTCGTTCCGGTGTATCAGGGTCGCGACACGCTCACATGGACGAAGAAAAACCATACGCTCCAGTTCGGCGGCGTCATTTCTCCTATCATCTTCAAGTCAGGGAACCTTACTGACACGAACACGTACGGTATCGGATTGGGAGGCAACCTTACGGGACTCGACGACCCACAGCGCCCAAGTGATTTTGCCGGAGATAGCGGCGAGTGGGACAGAGTTTTCGCCTTGGCGCTCGGCCGACTGCAAGGCGTGCAGGCCAACTACAACTACGATGTGGCCGGTAATGCTCTGCCCCAAGGATTGGTGTCGCAGCGAGACTATCACTCCACGCAGTACGAATTTTTCGCTCAGGATACGTGGAACGTTCGCAGCAATGTGACGGTCACCTACGGAGTGCGGTGGAATTTCCACAATCCCTTGTCGGAAGTGAATGGCTTTGAAGCGGTACCGAACCTTGGCCCATCCGGTATCTTCCCAACCCGCCTGCAGGATGCCGCGCAGGGAATTTCCGGACCGGACGCCATTCCGTTCATCACCTACGGTCTGGGAGGGAGTGCGAACAATGGTCCGGGGTATTACCATCCCGATTACAAGAATTTCGCCCCTCGAGTCAGCGTGGCTTATTCACCCGACTCCAATGGCGGCTTTCTTGGAAGGCTGTTCGGCAATCGCGAGACCAGCGTCCGCGCGGGGTTCGGCATCGACTACGACAACAACTTGATTGGGCAGGGGTTCGAGCTGGACGAGACGAGCTTTATGTTCAGCAACACTGTGCCGATCAACAACGGGGATATTGCCACCGACCCGCGCTTCACCTGCGCGTCTCCTTGCGTACCGACGGCAGTGAGCGCTGGGCTGCATGCATCCCAGGCTGTTCCTGCGGGCGGTACTACGCCCCGGCCAACGTTCACTCCCAACCTGGACGCGAACGGCTTCCCGATCGGCTTCTTTAACGGAGGTTTTGGTCAAGGAGCATTTTTCAATTTCGATCCTAACTTCAAGACTCCATACGAAATGCATTTCTCGTTCGGCATTCAGAGGCAACTGCCGGGCGACTGGCTCGTCGAAGCAACATACGTTGGCAAGCTGGGTCGCAGACTGACGGCGCTTGGCGACCCGGCACAGACTCTGAACTTCGTCGACCAGAATCCCGCTGGCGGCTTCCCGACGGGTCAGTCGCTGTACGACGCTTTCGGCGCCGTTCAGAAGCAGGTTCAGGCTGGCGCAACGAGCAGCCAACTCACACCCCAACCGTGGTTTGAAAACGAAGTGAGCGCCGCGCTCGCACAGACGTTCGGCGCCGGCTCAACCTGCCAGAACACCCTCGGCATCAGCTGCACCCAGGTTGCATACATTCTGACAGGCAGCGGATTTTATTTTGGCGATGGCGACGTTTCGTCGATGGTGCAAAGCCTGGCAGACTATCACGGTCTCAGCGGCGTGGTGCAGCAAGGCCTCTTGCTTCCGAACGTGTCCTTGCTCGCTCAAAATGGCGCCGCGGGGTATATCGGCAACTACAGCTCCTCAAATTACAGTGCTTTAATCATCCGAGTGAATCACAAGTTCTCGCACGATCTAACGATGGAGGCCAACTACACCTATTCCCATTCGATTGACAACGACTCGGGCGTGCAAAACAACTTGATCAGCTTCGCCGGATCGGAAATTTGCGATCTTCGCGATCTGCGCGTCTGCCGTGGCAGCTCCGATTTCGATCATAGGCACCTGCTGTCGGCGAACTTCGTATACGGACTGCCGTTTGGCCGGGGCAAGTGGCTGGGCTCCAACATGCCCAGACTTCTTGACGAAGCGGTCGGTGGTTGGCGCTTCTCCGGTATCGTCAGCGCGTACAGCGGCTCTCCGTTCAAGGTGGATTCCGGAGCGTTTACGATCGATTTCACGCAAACACAGCCTGGGGTCTTCATCGGAAACAGTTCGGATGTCGCTCACTCAGTCCACCAGGTATCGTCTGGGATTCCCGGCGTTCCAAACACGGTTCAATTCTTCTCAAATGTCAACAACGCTCAGGGAGCATTCACGTTTCCAATCGCAGGCGGGCCAGGAAATCGCAATGTAGTAGACGGACCCGGTTTCTGGAACGTCGACATGGCGATCCTGAAGGACTTCGCGATGCCATGGTCGGACAGCCAGAAGCTTCAACTACGAGCTGACGCGTTCAACATTTTCAACCACACAAACTTTTCATCACCCGACGCCTCGCTGCTCGATCCAGCCACATTTGGCAACATCACGTCGACTGCGAACGACGCGCGGCAGTTGCAATTGGGCCTGAAGTACAGTTTCTAAGACTCAAGGGTTCGAACCTGAAACCAAAAGCGGGCTCCCACACGGGGCCCGCTTTTCTTTTGCGCGTGAGATCGGTGGCTGAGAGGGTGGACGAACGATCAGTGCGGCGGATTGACTACAGGACTAGCTGGAGCGGGCGTCGGCTGTGCTTCGGCGAGGGCGAGGTACGAGCGGCCGAAGGCGGCCTGTTGGGTGCCGGCGCCGATCACAACGGCTTGCAAGGCGTAGCGCCCGGTGGGCAGCTTTGCTAATGGCAGGCTGACTCGGAAGGATGCAGTGCGCGTCTTTGCGTCGACCTGCGTGGGGGCGAACAGCGGAGTCGCGTTTACCTGCAATCCGCCGCGGAAGAAGATCAAGCCGGCGCGCAACGAATTGGGATCGAAATTCTGTTTGGCCGGATAGTAAGTCTGAAAGAAAACGTACAATGTCTGGCTTTTCGTGAAGTAGCGCGTCACGCTGGGAACGATTCGCTCGCCGTTTACGTCGAGCGGCGATACGGCAAGTTTGGCCTTCACGCCTTGCGTCTTGGTTTTCACCTCTGAGGATTGCTCGACGGGAACGATCTGGCTCGATAGCATGACGGAACTGAGCGACAGCTTGTCGTTCGGCAGCGGTGGCACGACCAGCGGTTCTTCGAACGTTCCGATCTTCCCCGACTCGTTTTCGCGCGCGACGAATTTCAAGTCGTAGTTTCCCGGCGCAAGCACAACTCCGCCCTGGTATTCGAGGCTTGCCTTACTCACTTGCTGGAAGCGTTTGGGATCAAGGTGAACGGTGATCGTGTCGCGAAGTTGCGCCACCGGAACTTCGAACGTAGCGCCCTTTGCCGCGAACGGATTCTTGGCCTGAGCGCGAACCTCCGCAGCAAAGTCGAAAACCGCTTCACGCTTCCCGTGCTTCTGCGCCCATTCCAGGGCCGTGGCCGACAGCTTGGCGTCAATCGGCACATACACCCGATTGTTGCCGATGCGGAACATTCCGGTTTCGACGGCAATCGGCAATTCGACGATCGGATCTTGCGAGTGAATCGCGTCCGCCAGCTGCTGGTCTCGGTCGGCTTCTTCCAGGTGCTGGAAATCGCGCGGCGCGTAGTAGCCGTTGCGAAAACGCACGTGCGCGCCGGAAACTTTCACCTTCACATGAACGGTCCGCCAACTTCCGTCGTGTTTCACATCCGAACTGAGATAGTAGCCGATCAAATAGTAGCCGCTGTTGTCCTTTTGGATTTCCGGGAACGCGTCGCTCAGATCGCCCAGATCGAAGAATGTCTTGCCGCCCGTATCGCCGGAGAGCGTGGAAAGCGTGTCGCGCGAATCCTGGCGCTGGTCCGTTTGTTTGAAGACGGCTGCGCCGCTGAACATCGACGTGCCCGTAGACGTGTCGGCCGTTGCATCGCCGCCGGGAGGCGCCGTGTACAAGCCGCGCGCGTCGATCGAATAGATCGAAACGTCCGCGCGATTGGCAGCGTCCGTCGCCGCACGCAATTCCGTGCGGTTCTCTTCTCCCGTCTGGGTGATGCCGCTTGTGAATTCGATGACGGCCTTGCGACCCGGAATATCCGATAGAACGTTTGAAAGCCCTTCGAGTGCAGCCAGCTTCTGGTCGGTGTTGAATACGTTGAACTCTGTTTCGTCGGCTGTGTAGGCGGCGCCGGTATAGCCGGAAACGTCGTATTCGCCTCCCTGCGCTGAAGCGTAGAGATTCTGCGAGAGATCGACCGAGGCGCCCGGCTTCAGCCGTTCAAGAGCCTGATGGATTTTGTCTTTGTCGTTCGTAAAATCGCACCACACGAAAAGATCCGTTCCATAGGTTACGACCGCGACCAAGTCTGCCGGGCTCATCTGGCTGCCAATGAATTTTTCAGCGGAAAGTCGCGCGCGACGAAGGTCTTCGTTGCCCATCGAACTCATGTCAAAGAAAAGGACGAGCATGCGCCGGTCGTGCGTTTTGCTTGTGATTTCTTCTTCGGAAACGGGCGTGGGGCTATCGACCGGAATCACGATCGGGGCCGCGCTTGCGTTTTCGGGCCCCGCTTTGTCGATCTTCTCGATGTCCTCATACGTGAAGAATGAAAGCGGCTGCGGCTTGCCGTCGTCGGTCACGACGAATTGGTCCGGCCTCAGGCCTTTGATCGGCTTGCCGGAGCGGTCCGTCACCTCCACGTCGATGCGCACGAGGCTCGATTCGGATTTCAGCACGCGAGCAGGCCGCTGCGGAACCTTGGCCTGTGGCCTTGCCGCAGGTGCGGGAACATACGAGGGCGACTTCTGGTTCGCAGACGCGCCGGGTATTTGCGGATTCCGTGGCGCAGCTTGCGTTTGCGGCTGAGGGGTCGATTGCCCATACACCGGCGCGATCGCCAAGCCCGCAACGAGAAATGAAGTCAGCAGATTTTGTGGTACGTGTCTCATAGAATCGTCAGAAATTGAACCGCAGCATGAAATCCATCGATCGCATAGAACCCGCCGCGTTAATTTGCCCGAATAGCGGCGAACCCAATGTGGTCGAAATACCGGTAAAACTCGGCGAATTTGTCAGATTCTGCACTTCCCAACGCGCCGTGATGCTGCGCTGGCGCTCGCGCGGACCGAACCGGAACGACTTGGCCAGCGACGCGTTCCAACTGAAGCTGCAGGGACCTTCGATCGCTCCACGCCGCTCATTGCCGTACGTGCCTGCTGTGGGAACAACGAACGCGCCGGTATTGAAGAAGTTCAGCGCCGATCCGCCGCAGAGTCCCGCATTGGGATCGCCAATCTGTTCGGCGCGTTCCGAGAAATTCGCCCCGGTGCCCGAGTTGTTCGCCGCTCCGCCGCCGAGATAAGCCGTAAACGGCGTGCCCGTGTGCCAACCGACCATATTCATCAGCCGCCAGTCGCCGAACACTTTGCTCTGCCATCCGTGTGACGCCAGATTGTGTCGTTCGCCGAACGGCAATTCCCACATCGACATCAGCCGAATCTGGTGCCGCATATCGAACGAAGAAAGTCCCCACTCGGCCCCGTAATTCCCGTCCTGCTGCACGACGATCGGAGAGCCGCCGCCAATGCTGCTCGCATTGTCCAGCGATTTCGCAAACGTATACATCACCATGCCCATGATTCCGTGCGTGAAACGATGCATCAGTCGCACCTGCAGCGCGTTGTAGAGCGAGTCTGCGCCGGACTGGTCGTAATCAAACGCCGATGCGTACGGGATCGTCAGATTGGCCTGCGTGCTGAACGGATTCGTGCCAAGCGGAGCACGATTCGGTGCGCGCAGCAGATCAAGATCGGTGCCCTTCGTGCCGGTGTAGGTCAGATTGAGGATCCAATCCTGGCTCAGATACGTTTCAGCCGACAACATCCAGATTTGCGCGTAGCCGTCTTTATAGAAGGGACTGACGCCGGACGTATTTGGCACCGTGCAGTTCGTCGGCAGCGTTGGCGTGCAGAAATTCGTCGCGCCCGCCGTGGGGAAACCGTTCTGAAGCGTCAGCACTTGCGCCGCGGCAGTGTAGAGATTTTGCGAAACCGCGAACGGCGGCTGATACGCGAGGTAATCCTGCGCCAGCGTGTCATAGACGGAGTCGTTGTAGAAGATCGAATAGCCGCCACGAACGATCGTTCTGGGATGGATTCCCGGCGCCCAC
Organism: Candidatus Acidiferrales bacterium; assembly: GCA_036279175.1. Lineage (GTDB taxonomy): Bacteria > Acidobacteriota > Terriglobia > Acidiferrales > UBA7541 > Palsa-295. The sequence goes on from DASUJR010000238.1 coordinate 9,555, forward strand.
GCAAAGCCGAAGCGCGGCGCAAAGTTCGTGTAGTCGCCATGAATCAGCGCCTGCGGATACGTCCCGCCAAAAAGTCCAGTTTCGCCCGGCGTGACCACCACAACCTGGTTCGCAGTTGAGTTCAAATCCAGATTCGAGATGTGGTCGAACAGCTCGGTCGGCGGCGTTACAGCGCTGTAGCGCAAGCCAAACAGAAGCGTGAACTTCTTGTTGACGTGCCAGTCGTCCTGGCCGTAACCGACGAACTCCCAATTGCGAAAGTATGTACTCGCGTCGCCCGTGCGGATCTGCGTGTTGTAAGGCAGGCCGAGTAGGAAATCGGCGAACTCGTAGTACGGTTCGGTGGCGGCGGTCTCGATCGGACGGCCGGTCGCGTCCAGCTGGCTCGTCATCTGCCCGGTGAACATGAAACGGCCACGCGGGTCCGGATCGGAGTCGGTGTTGAACTGGATTCGCCGGATTTCCGCGCCGAATTGGATCGTGTGGTCGCCGTGCGTGTAGGTCCAGCCTTCCATGAATCGCAGGGTCTGATTGCGCACGAGCGAAGGCACAGGATCGTTCAGGCTGCCAAGGCTCGAGAACTGAATTTCGGGAATGCCGTAATTAATCGGATCGGTGGAGACGTCCTGGATGCCCAGGCCGCCGGCAATATTGTTGACGTACGAATTGTCGCTCAGAATTTGCGCGCGACTGCGACTCCAATTCAGGCTGGTCGCTTCGACCATGTCAGGCGTCCAGTTGTGATTCAGGCCGATATTCACGCTTTGCGAAAGAGTCGACTGATGGCCGGCGATGCTGGCGAAATTCCCCAACGTGTCGTGCCGCGAAGAACTGAGATTGTAGCCGCCGTTCAAATTCAGCTTCGAATTGATCGTATGCAAGACATGGAAGTTCACCGAGTCCGTATTCTGCGGCGTGGTCGCTTGAAGAAGATAATTGTACGTTTGCCCGCGCGGACCGCTGATGGCCGCAATATTCGGCAATGGTATGTACTGCAGCAATCCGTTGGAAGCCGTGTCGATCGACCCGGTGGGAATATGGCAGCCGTCATTCAGCACCGTGCGCGCGCCGGAAAAATTCGACGACGGATCGTACAGCGTGAATCCATTCCCCACGCTGCAGAAATTTCCCGAACGCTCGTCCGATGTCGGGACCAAGGAAAAACTATTCACCGCGTTCTTCACAAGCTGGTGCTGGTAGTTGAGGAAAAAGTACGTGCGGTCGCTGCCGTCGTAAATGTGAGGAATTTTCAGCGGACCACCCATGTTGCCGCCGAAGCGTTCGTCGTAGTTCGCTACCTTGGGGAAATTCTCGCCGGTGATCGAATAGGGTTTCGCACTCAGCGCCGAATTTGAATATTGGTCATAGAAACCGAAGCGAACACGGTTGATCGCCTGACGCATCAGTCTGGCCCGGCCCGCAAACAAACCTCCGGGCGGTGCGCCGCGACCGCGGCCGCGAACATAAAACCTACCCCTGCCGCGCATTCCGCCTCTTCCGCCCGCGCCGCCAGGCCCCCCACCCGCGCCGAAAGGATTTCCAGCGCTGCCCGATGGCGCGTCGGGCGCTAGTCCGCCTGGTCCGCCGCCGAATCCCCCAGGCCCAAATCCACCGGGACCTCCGAATCCCGTCATTGACGTTTCCTGGCCCACCGTCCCCTGCAGCAGAAACGAATTCGCCGATGCACTAGACGCGTTCTCGTTCGAAAGCGACGCTGTCGGTTCATTGCTGCCCGCAGCGCCATTCGGATTTTCATTCTCCTGACCGGCTGCGCCGGTGCCAGTCAAATCCGTTTGCTGGAACGGATTCGTCGCCAGCCCAGCCTGCATTGCGTTGCGAAGGCCCGCGGGCATTTGCGCGCGCCCGCGAAGTCCACCGAACTGGCCACCTCCGCCCGGCCGCCGTTGGTTCGCCTCTGCAGGATTTGCGACGCGCGCCGCTTGCTGGGGGCCTGTTTTCGCCTGCGACGCGTTTGCATTTCGCGAAGAATTGTTTGCAGCCGATTCCGGCGCACCGTTCAGTTCCGCGAGCGTCTGCACCCGCAACTGAATCGGAATCGGCCCCGGCGGCATCACTGGCAGCTTCACGTCGATCGACGACGGGCTGAACCCAAGCTGCGTGACTTCGACGCGGTAGTAGCCTTGCGGAAGCTGAGGGAATGCAAAATCGCCCTTCTCGTCGGTCCAGCTCAACCAGACTTTATGCGTTTCCGTGTTCGTGATCCGAACCGTCGCGCCCGGAACAGGTTCGCCCGTCGCGGTTCGGACCTCTCCGGTAGTGTTATTGACCAACGGAGTTGGCTGCGCCTGCGCGGCCTGCGCCGTTTCAGTGCCGCTCGCGACGGTCTGCGAATTGCCGCTGGCGCCTGTATCGCCGGTACTCGCCGCCTGCCCGCCCCACGCGGGCAAAGCGGAAAGAGCCGCCGCGAGCAGAACCGCGCAGAAAGTTGATTGAGACCATTTCATCCGACGTTCACCGAGGTTCACCGGCCTTCAGCAACTCCAACTTGCGATCCATGCACGATTCCGCGAAGGGCGCCGGTTGCATCTGTATCCGCGCAGGGGCCGGCTGCAATCCGTCTTCGAACGCCCGGCCCCTGATTCGGTGCAATCCTGTGGTGCGATGGTCTACTGCGAACGATCGCCAGACTTCCCCGCGTCGTACACGAACCTATAACTCACAGGCTGGCTGAATCGTTCGCTTTCCATTTTCGTCGTCATGTAGAGCTGCTTGCCGTCGGGTGAAAGCTCGAACGTGCGCGTAATCGTGCTGCCAAACATATCGCTGGTTGCGACAAGCTGACCTCCCTGCCACTTGGCCTCGGCAGGTCGCATGCGCATCATTCCTCCGCCGTTGTCCTGGTTGTCTTGAGCGTTCTGGTCGTTCGATTGAGGTTCGGTGGTAGCGATCAGGCGACCCGTTGCGCCTGCGACGTTCAAGCCCTTGTCCGTCTGCGTGATTGTGAGCTGCGAGAATTGGCGCATCATCATGCCGCCGCCTCGCCCGCCGCGGCCACGGCGCCGACCCGTCCTGCCTGGGTTCGTATCGCTGGAACCGCTCTGATTGCCGTTCGCATTCATGGCTTCCTGCATTTTTTGCCGCGGGTCGTCGCTCTGTTTCTGGTTGAAAGTCCACGTTCCAACCAGATTGGGCTTGGCGGTTGAGGTGTTCGCTGTCTGTGACGCATCCTGACTCTGCGCCTGGTTTGCGCTTGAATCGCTGCCGGCCGATTGCGCCTTTACCGTTTGCACCGATAGAACGAGCAGCGCGCCGGTCAGCATCGCTGTCGCAAAGCTGCCCCAGCCCAATAATCTCTTGTTTCGCGCCATGTTAATTCCCCCTGTCCAAAGATGGTACGGAGATGCTTACGAGTAAGACGTTTAGCGGCCATCTTCCGGTACAGTACTTATTCCTCCGGCCTGGGTAGAGAGTTCCACAAATCGCCGTATCCGGCCGGCTGGCCCGGCCGGCCGCCGACTCAGAGATCGCCGCGCGCCTTCGCAATATCGGAAACAAACTTGTGGATCACTTCGGCGGCTTGCGATGGCTTCGCCTGCAGCAGAAAATGCGGTCCTTCCATGTCAATCGCTCGGACTTCCCTTCCGCGCTTGCGGATTTCATCGCCGGCACGATTCGGGACGATTCCGTCTTTCATCGCGCGCAAATCCAAGATAGGGACATTGATGGCGCTCAGGCAGGCTGTAGCATCCACGCGCAGCAGTGCGCCGATTCTCGCCCGAAAAACGCGTTTGGCTACCATTTCGCGGGCCGCGTTCAATTTCCCTGCTACCGCCGGATCGACTCTCCCCGGAGATACCAATCTACGCGCCGCGATCACAGCCATGCCCGCAACGGGAAGATATGGCGCCAGCCAATGACCTCTGCGGAAAAGATTTCGCGGATATCGCGCAAACGTGCAGCTCAACACTAATCCGATAAGACCGGCCGGCTTCGAGGCGGCAATCGAAATCGCGAGTGGGCCGGAGAATGATTCTCCGAGCAGCACAAACCGTGAATTTGTTGGAATCGAAGCCCGGACGATTTCTTCCAGCTGCGCGTACCCCAGAGGCTTGTCGGTAGGATAACGAACAACGATTGGCTGGAGGTCAGGCGGAAGGTTTGCAACGAAATCGTCAAACAGAACGCCCGTGCCGTCCAGACCCGGCAGCAGCACGAGCGCAATCTTCGACACAACTCAGGCTATCGCGCGACGCTTACCAGCGCAACAGCACCAGTTCCGAGCAGAAGCCCGGTCCCATGGCCGCCAGAATGCTCAGGGTTCCGGGCGCCGGCCGCTTCTGCATGTACACGTCTTCCAGCACCAGCAGCACCGACGTGGACGAAATATTGCCGACTTTCCGCAGACAGTTCCACGACGGCTCCAAGTCGTTGGAGCTCAACCCAAGCGCCTCCTGCGTTGCTTCCAGCACCTTGGGACCGCCCGTGTGCATGATCCAGCTCTTAATGTCGCTTCGCTTCAAGCCTTGCTCCGCCAAGAAGCCGTCGACATCCGCGCCCAGATGCTTCAGCACCATATCCGGTACTTCAGGCGATAGAACGATCCTGAATCCCTTCTCACAAATGTCCCAGCCCATCACGCGTTCCGTGTTCGTGTAGAAGCTGGATTTCGTCGCCAGAATTTCCGGACCGTGCAGCTGTTTCGACCCGTGCGCGTGGCCGTTGCCGTTGCCATTCGACCCGTTCAACTTCATGTCCGAGCCCACAACAATCGTGGCTGCCGCGCCGTCGCCGAATAGCAGAGCAGAAATCAGGTGCGCCATCGACAAGTCGTCGCGCTGCAGCGTGAGCGAGCACAACTCGATAGAAAGCAGCGCAGCCGCTTGATTCTTGTAGCCATGGACGTAGTCTGCCGCGCGCGCAATCCCCGCAGCCCCCGCAACACATCCTAGGCCAAAGATCGGCACGCGCTTGATATTCGGCGAGAGGCCCATGCGGTTCACCAGCCGTGCGTCAATCGACGGCGCGGCAATACCCGTCACGGACGTGACGAAAATCGCGCTCAAATCCTGCGGCTCGAGCCCCGCTCTCGCCAATGCGCGGCACATGGCCTTTTCGCCCAGGTCCAATGCGTGCTTGATCCAGCAGTTGTTCGCCTGGCCCCACGTGGTCATGTTCTCGTAAAAGTCGATAGTCTCGACGGTGAACCGCCCATCCACCTTCATGCTTTCATCGAGCCGGTCGAGAATGTCCGGATTCGGCAAGCGGTCACGCCAGTAATTTTTCAATGCCTCGGTCAACAGCTCTTGTTTGTAGTAGCTTTCGGGGAAAGCGCTCGCGACGCTCGCGATTCTCATCAGTTACGCTCCTCTGAAGAATGAACTCTATTGCGCTCACCGCGTTCAGTGGCGCTCTTCGTTACACACGGACGCGACGGCTCGCATGCACATACGCAAATCAAACTGAACTTCGTAACGCAGACCGTTAACTCGTGGGTTGCGCGCCCGATTCGCTTGTAACCCCACAATTAGTGCGCTTACTCTATCAAGCATCAAGCCTGCTAATACACCCGTACTGCGGCCCCGCACACCCATACTAACGGATGGCGACAATACCTTTTCTGTCGCCAAGGTTCAATCTCATTCTTCCGGACATGGCAGTACGGTTCGGGTGACACTATCGTGCCAGTTAATTGCTCGTCAGACGTTTTCTCCGTGGTTGACATGCGCCGATGGCTGTCTTAGATTCAGAGTGCAGGTCATGTGGGACGCCGGATGGATCGACTGGGTGGGTCGATCTGCTGACCCGGCACCCCGTCCAACAACGCTTCAGATAACTTCAGGAACCCTTCAGCCCAACCGAAGCAAATAGGGTCGCTGCGGCGCTCTTTTGCCGTTCTCGCGGTCTGAGCGCCTTCATTCGGCTTCCGCAACGCGCCAGTTTTGGTGGCGGCGTATCGCTACTCGAAGGCAGCACTGCCGCAGTGCCGGCGTACCCGCAGTTCAACCTCGAATCGTCTGCTGACCGCGGACCGCAGTAAGCGTTGGAGGCTGGCCATGAAAAACCCCGTGCGTTTTGCGCAGGTGCGCCCGTATCTCTCTGCCATCGTTGTTACTGCACTTCTGGCACTCATCGTCCAGTGTTCGGCCGTTGCACAAGCCGTCTACGGGACTCTTATCGGGACTGTCACGGATACGACCGGCGCAGCTGTTCCGGGCGCTACGATCAGCGTCACCAACGTCGGCACGAACTTCGCCCTCACCGCCCAAACCAACGCTTCCGGCGAATATACGCTCTCAAACCTTATTCCGGGCTCGTACAAGATTACCGTCACGAAAACCGGGTTCAAGACTTGGACTCAGGAGAACGTCCCGATCGGCGTCGGGCGATCCACCACCGTCAACGCCACGGTAGAACTGGGACAAATCACGGAGCATGTCACGGTGACTTCTTCTCCGCCCACAATCGAAACCGACCGTCCCGGCGTCAGCACGGAAATCACGGCAAGCGATATCGAACGCCTTCCTGTCCTGAATCGCAACTTCACTTCGTTCGAATTACTCGTCCCCGGCTCGACCATTAACAATTTCCAGCACGCGCAGACGGAAAATCCGCAGTCCGGCCTGCAGATCGATACGAACGGCCAGAGTTTCGACACAACGAACTTCCTGCTCGATGGCATGGACAACACCGACCCCGTCCTCGGCATTATCATGGTCAATCCGCCGATCGACTCCGTGCAGGAATTCAATTTCACGACGTCGAATTTCAGCGCGGAATTCGCGCAAGCGGGCGGCGGCGTGATCCAGCTGCAGACGAAATCCGGCACGAATGCCCTTCACGGCTCGGCCTTCGAATTTCTTCGCAACGACGTCTTCCAGGCCCGCGATCCCTTCACCCAGACGAATGGCGTTCCGCCGCTCCGCTGGAACCAGTTTGGAGGGTCACTTGGCGGTCCGATCCTGAAGACGAAGCTTTTCTTTTTTGGAGATTACCAGGGAACGCGCCAGCGGAATGGGGGGTCGGTTCTCACGTTCGTCCCGACCGCAGCAGAACGGGCAGGAGATCTGAGTGCGTTTGGCACTGCCATCTACGATCCAACAACCGGCGGCCCGGATGGCTCGGGCAGAACGCAATTTTCCGATCCTTCTCGCGCTACGCCTTCGAATCCCTCGGGAATGAACATCATCCCTGCCGGAGACATTCTCCCGCAAGCCAGTGCGCTGTTGGCCCTGCTGCCGATGCCGAATCTGACGCCCGCAGACCCCGCGGCGCCGAACTACACCGCAAGTGGAGTTCAAATCTACGACACGAATCAATTCGACGTGCGCGCCGATTTCGACCCGTCAGAAAGCTGGCGTTTCTTCGGCCGCTACAGCTACGGGGCCTACTACGTGAACACACCAGGCGCTTTCCAGACCGAAGGTGGGCCGCAATTCAACGGGTTTCAATTCGAAGGCATTTCTCACGGCTTAAATCAGAATGCGGTTGGCGGCGCTACGTGGGTTGTCAGCCCGTCGTTCGTCGGCGATTTTCGAGCCGGTTACACGCGCTATCGAGTACGGGTTACGGCGCCGGACGAAAGCGCGCAGCTCGCGACGCAGCTCGGGATTCCCGGCTTGAACTTTCCCGATCGTCCGGATACATGGGGCTTGCCCGACCTGAACATCGGCACCGCAGGCGGAAACAGCACTACTGGATCATTCCAGACTGGATATGTGTGCAATTGTCCGCTCCACGAAACCGAGCAGGAATACCAGGGCACCACCGACTGGACGAAATATATTGGCAACCATTCCATTAAATTTGGCGCGGACCTGCGACGGCGCCAGAATCTGCGTCTGCCCAGCGATCAGCATCGAGCAGGCGTTTACAATTTCGAATCGAATGTCACAGCCAGCGCTGTAAATCCTGACTCGGGATTGGCCTTGGCCAGCTTTCTCCTCGGCGACCCCAGCACGTTCAATCGCTTCTCTCAAGTCTCGACGAACCAACAGGACGTTCAGTGGAGCATGTACTACTACATCAGCGACAGCTGGCGCGCGACGCACAAACTGACACTTACATATGGTCTGCGTTGGGACACGTGGTTCGCCGACGAATCGCTGAATGCCGGCCAGGGCGGACGATACGACGTGACCACGAACACGGTCTATATCCCCGGCGTAGGCGGCGTCTCGATGTCAGGCAACGTCAACACAGACTTCAAGAACTTCTCTCCACGGATTGGCATCGCATACGCCTTCAACGATAGGACCGTTCTCCGCACGGGCTGGGGCCGCAGCTATTTCGAAGGCAACTTTGGCTGGAACTTCAACGATTTGGACGCCGACATTTACCCCTCGATCGTCAGCCAGAACCTCACCGCTCCTTCCTCGTTCTTTCCGGTCGAGTTCACGGCCGGCGCGCCGATCAGCGCGCCATCTTTCAACACCGCGCCTCCGGTCCCGGTTTTCCCGGCGATCCCAGCCAGCGGCCGATTTCCCCTTCCCGACGGAATCAGCACTCCGAACATTCCGACCTACAACCAGATTCCCTACGTCGATTCCTGGAATCTCACCGTCGAGCGGGAACTCTTCACCAACGCAACGCTCAGTGTCGGCTATGTGGGGAACGTTGGCCGTTATTTGAACGGCGGCTGGAATCTGAATGCTCCGATGCCGGGTCCCGGCCCTAACGAGCCGCGCCAGCCGCTCTTTCTCAAGTTCGGCTTGACGCAGGACATCTTCAATAAATGCAACTGCGAGAACAACAACTACAACGCCCTGCAAGTGAAGTTCAACAAACACTTCTCGTCGAATTACTCACTGCTGGCCAGCTTCACCTGGGCCCGCGCAATGGATTTTGGCGAGTGGGGCACCTCAACGAATCAGTACGACTACCACATGGACTACGGTCCGGCCAGCTTCGACCGCAGACTCGTTTTCACCTTATCTCACGTTGTGCGTTTGCCGTTTGGCCGCGGCGAGCGCTGGTACTCAAACCCTGACAAGATTGCTGACCTCGCCATCAGCGGCTGGGAATTCACCGGCATCACCACAGCCGAAACCGGAATGGTTTTCTCTCCAACGATCAGCGCCAGCACATTGAATACCTTCGACATGGGGCTTCGTCCCGATCAAATCGGCGATCCCAACAGCGGCACTTGCGTCGACGGTTCGCCCGTTCACACACGCGACTGCTGGTTCAACAACACGCTAGGTACTGTCTGGGCCGTCCCGGCGCTCTACACGTTCGGGGACGCGCGGCGAGACTCGCTCTACGGTCCCGGCTTCGTCGAAATGGATTGGGGCCTTCATAAGACCTTCTCTCTTACGGAGCGCTTCAAGCTGCAATTTCGTTGGGACGTCTTCAACGCGCTGAATATCGTGAACCTGGGAAATCCCAGCGGCGACGTAACGGCTGGATCGACCGGCGCTACAATCAGCAGCACGATCCTGGCGACGGCGCCTCAGGCGACCATGCGCAATATGCAATTCGCACTGCGTTTGACGTGGTAGTATCCGCGAGTCGGCTCCGCAGGACTGTAGGCTGATGGCGTACGGTACTGCGGGGCGCGCGCTCTCGCGTGCGCCGCTCGTCTCGCGTTCACTCTCTGGGGGTTCGCCGCTCACGATGAAAATTTCACGACGCACCTTTGTCCAACAGGCCGGGACGCTGCTTGCCGGGTCCGCAATTCCCTTCTCCGCATCCGCGGCCTCGCACAGCGCCGTTGCATCCAGGCTGCTTCGGTTCTGGGCATCGCTCCCGCAAAACGGTCCGGCGGGCATTCCTCAAATGTCCGTTTCGGATTTTTCAAAGCAGTATGAGCCCGCCTACCTGGCGAACGGCCTGATCGGCATCCGCCCCGGCGCGAATCCGCTGGCGAAGGCGATGACGCAAGTCAGCGGTTTCGTTTACACGCAGATTCCGAATGGCGTCGAGGCGATTTCGCCCGCGCCGTATCCGCTTGAAACCGACATCATGATTGGTACGGTTCGCGCGCTCGAAAATCCTGATGCCGTCAAGCCCACGCGCCAGACGCTCGACATGTCCACCGGCGAACTCACCACCGATTTCACGTTTAATCCGGAAACAGGCGTTTCTCTGAACGTCGAAGTCGTCCAGTTCGCATCGCGTTCTGTCCCTTCCTTGCTTTGCCAGGAGATCAAGCTGACGGCGTCGGCCGACACTCAAGTCACTCTCATTCCATCCATCGATGCAGAAGGAACGGTCACAACGCCGTATCGAACCGACGCGCCGTGGCAGACGGCAATCGCTCTTGTCGGCGGATTCGAAAGCAACGGCAATCGCAGCAAACTTGGCGTCGCTTTGCAGGTCGAGACTCCTGACGGACGCGCTCGCGCTCTCGAACCAATGGCCACCGACACGGCTTTGACGCGCAGTTACGTGATTCATCTCAAGGCCAACGAATCGTCCCGCTTCCGCACCATCGCGGCGGTAGTTTCGGACTTATACCATCCTGAGCCCGATCTCGAAGCGATTCGCCTTGCCAGTTGGGGCGAGATGCTCCGTTTCGACGATCTTCGTGATGCCAATCGCGATGCCTGGCACGACCTGTGGGGCTCGCGCATCCAAATCGTCGGCGACACCGACGCGCAGCGCGTCGTCGATTGCGCGTTCTTCTATCTGCAGTCTAGCGTCCAGGCGTCGACTCTCACCGGCATGCCGCCGTTCGGCCTCTCGCAATCAAAGTATTATTTCGGACACAGTTTCTGGGATACGGAGAGTTGGTCGCTTCTCCCATTTGCGCTTACGCGTCCGCCTGCCGCGCGCGCGCTCGTCGACTTTCGCGTTCGCAGCCTCAAATACGCCCAGGATCTCGCCAAATTATTCGGCTACCGTGGCGCTCAATTCCCATGGGAAGCCGCGCCCGTCGGCGGATATGAGACAACGCCCACGTTCGCCGACACCGGCTGGATCGAGCAGCACATCACGCCCGATGTTGCGCTCGGGCTGTGGGAATATCAGCTCGCCACGAACGATCCGACCTTTCTGCGCGAAGGCGCGTGGCCGGTAATCAAGAATGTCGCCGAATGGATCGAAAGCCGCGGCGTCGTCACCAGCAAAGGATTCGAGATCCAGCACATCATGGGCCCCGATGAAGGCGTCCCGAACATCAGCGACAATTCCTACATGAACCTGATCTGCAAGATGGTTCTCGCTGCCGCGATTCGCTGCGCGCAAATGGTGGGAGTCACGCCGCCCGCTTCGTGGGCCAAGATTCACGACGCACTTTACATTCCCATCGATCCGACGAATAACATCGTCATGCCCTACCTCAATCCGCCCCCGCCCACGAGTCCCGACTATTCCGTAGGCGGCATCGACTTCCTCACCGTTCACGATCCGCCGATCAGCCGCGAATTGCTGCGCAGCACGTTTGCGGCCGAGCAAACGCCGCGCGCGCGTCCCGCCGGAGCGCTGATGGGCTCAGTGCCGCACGCTATCGGCTTTGCAGTCGCCGCAATGGCCGCGACGGCAGGCTTTCTGGGTGAGAACGATCTCGCCAAAAAGCTCTTCGATCAATCGTGGCAGGATTCATGGCTGCCGCCGTTCGGCATGATCCAGGAAGTTTCCACCGAACACTATGGCGTCTTCCTCACGGATTTCGGCTCGATCCTGCAAACTGTCCTGCTGGGATTCACGGGAATTCGCATTCACGAAGGCAACTGGGCGAAATATCCCGCCGGGCTGCCTACCGGCTGGACGCAAATCGCAGTGGACCGCTTCTGGATGCGCGGCCGCCCCGTCCGTATGGTCGCCACCAACGGCGCCCCCGCCAAACTGACGTAACGAAGCTAGACCTCTAGCGTGGGATATCCGAATTTGGCAGGAAATCGGCCGGCGCTCTGCCCGAGTCACAACGACCGGGTCTTGATTGCCTGTCTGTCCGAGCCCCCTTGCCATTCGGTAAAGAGCACGGAGAATGCCTTATTTCGTTCTGTTCGGCATTCGAATAAGGAAATACGCCGCGGTAATCCACAGTAGACCTGCAGTGAGGTACAGGACAGACGAAGCATGCACCGAAAACGCGTTCGTTGCGTTCGCCGCACCCGACGGAACGATGTCCTTCGTGTTGTTGATGGCCGAATGCATCAACATGGGCAGCAAAACGCTCCCATTTGTATGCGTATAAAGCCATGTGATGGCGACGGACATCGCAATCACTTCGAGAGACCATATCGGAAACGACTGGCCGTAGGTATCAGCGCCGCGAAGAAAGAACTGAGGCAGATGCCAGCCCGCCCAAACCACGCCAATCAGCAAGCTGGCGCGTGCAAATCCCATGCGCTTGGCAAGACGCGGAAGCGCGTAGCCGCGCCATCCCATCTCTTCCCCCGCCTGCACGGGAGTCGAAACGAGTATGGCGATCAGGATCACCGCGGGGCCCTCATGTCCAAAGCGGGGCCAGGAACCCAACGCCAAGCGATGCACCACGGCGACCGCGAGCTTGATCACCACCATGTAGCTCAGGGCGAACAAATACCACCGCCCGCCCACCTTCCACTGGACAATGCGGCCAAGAAGCGCTTTCGCGCTCGACGTGCCCTCGTACCAGGCGGTCAGAGCCAGAGCCACCAATGAGGGAGCAAACACTCCAAGGAGCCACAGCGCGCTGCTTGCCGGCGTGCCCGGTCGGAGCCGCCGCACCACAGGAATCCAGCAAGCCCACGTCACGAGGAATGTCAGCAGAAAGAATATTCCGACCGGGGCCGCGACCTTGGGCGCCGTCGGGTCGAGCGCTAATTCGCTTCCGGATGCTTGGCTCGTCATCTCGGCCTTACACGAATCTACGGCCCAGCCGGCAACTTAGTTTCAGCACTCAGCAGAGGTGGTGTTCACCGCTACGCGATTGCGCTTCAACACTGATCGCGGGCGGGGCGTGCCTTCCTGACCCAGCGGAAGACGCAGCCAGCAAACCGAAACTACCATAGCCGTGCTGAGGCAGGACTGTCAGTTGCCACCCGGCGTAACCATGCCGCACCACGTTGACGACCTGCCGGCCAGCGCTATCGCACCCAGATGAAGAACAGAAAATAAAACGCAGCGCCCATCAGCCCGGCGCCGGGAATCGTCAGCACCCAGGCCCAAAGGATCCGCCGCGTCACGCCCCAACGCACCGCCGTTAGCCGCCGGGATGCTCCCACTCCCGAAATCGCGCCCGTGATCACGTGCGTGGAGCTGACCGGTATTCCCGCCGCGGCCGTCCCGATCAGCGTCAGCGCCGCCGACGTTTCCGCGGCGAAGCCGCCGAATGGAGTAAGCTTCGTGATCCGCTGACCCATCGTCTTGACGACGCGCCAGCCACCCGCCATCGTCCCGCCCGCCATCGCCAGCGCGCAGCAAACAATCACCCAATCGGGCACCTTGTAGCTCGGAATCAGCCCGCCGGTCACAAGCGCAGCCGTAATGATGCCCATGCTCTTCTGCGCGTCGTTTGTGCCATGGCTAAAGCTGAAGGCGCTGGCGGAAACCAACTGCAGCCGCCGGAACAATGAGTCCACTTTGTAAGGCGCCTGCCTGCGCACGATCCAACTGGTCGCCGTCGTCGCCAGAACGCCGACCACCAGTCCAGCCACCGGCGCGACAAAGATGAAAATTACCGGCATCACCCAGCCGCTGACGATAATTGCTTTAAAGCCCACCGCCGCGATGGCTGCTCCCCCATAACCGCCCATCAACGCGTGTGATGAACTGCAAGGAATGCCCAGGCGTATCGTCGCGTAGTTCCAGATGATCGCTCCCAGTAGTCCGGCCAGCAGCACGTACTCGTTCACCATGTTCAGGTGAACCAGCCCCCTGCCCACTGTCGCAGCTACGGCGGTACCGAACGTCAGAGGCGCGATCAGGTTCCATACCGCCGCCCACACGACGGCCCAGAAAGGACGCAGCACGCGCGTCGACACGACCGTCGCGATCGAACTCGCGGCGTCGTGCCATCCGTTCGTAAAATCAAATGCGAGGCTGATTACGACGATTACAACCAGAAGATGGAAGGGGCTCACGTAGCCGGCATCCGCTCAGGCGTTCTTCAGTGTTACGGTCTCAATCACGTTGGCAACGTCTTCGCACTTATCGGCCGCAAACTCCAGCGTCTCGATGATCTCTTTCCACTTGATGATCTGCACCGGATCTTTTTCCTGATCGAAAAGCTGGGCAATCAGCTGCCGGCACTGGCGATCTGCGACGTTTTCCAGGCGGTTGATTTCGATGCAGTGGTCGAGGATGTGGTCCTCCTCGTCCAGGACTCGCACCGCCAGCACGATCTGCGCTGTGGCGTCGCACACCGTCTTTGCCAGGTCCAGCACTCCCGGACGGATCGTCTGGAGTCGATAGGTGATCAGGCGCGAGGCGGCAGCGTCCACCAGGTCGATCACGTCGTCGATCCGGCTCGCCAGTTCGTGGATATCCTCGCGATCAAACGGCGTGATGAACGTCTGGTTCAGCCTTTTCATAATGTCGTGCGTGATCGCGTCGCCCGCGTGCTCGTATTCATCCAGACGGTTCGCTCCCGCCACCGGGTCGCTGTAGTCTTGCAGCATTTCAACCATCGCCTGCGCCCCAGCGCGTACGTTTTCGGCCTGATCGATAAACATCTGAAAAAAGGACTGCTCGCGCGGCAATATCTTCTGTAGGAACCCCGGCATGTCTTTTGTCTCCCTGCGGACGGACGTGAGAGTCACGACTATACCCAAAACGCCGGTGGATAGGCAAGGTATCGCAGTCCTAGTACCAGGCCCGTCCAGAACGACACGATGCGCACTTCGCAGTCCCAGCAAACGAGAAGAATTTGCAGGACGCGCTTCATAAGGGCCGTCGCCTTACCTTGGAGTTCGAGCGTTACGGACAATTGACGACCGTCAAGCTAATCGTCTGCCCGGCGCTCGAAGGCGGTTGCGCGGAATCGATGGCACCTAGCGAACCCGTGAATGTCCCTACTGCGCCTGTCGTTCCGCTAAAGGTCCCGGTCTGCTGGTTTAGATTGATAGCGATCCAGTTCAACGAAGAGAAGCCGAATTGAATCGGGGGGATCCCCCCGGTCGTCTGCACAGTGAATGAGTATGGCTGGTTCGCACAGGCGGTGGGGAACGTCGGTGAACTCGTGATCACCACGGGTTCGGCAATTTGCAGCGTGAACTGTGCCCGGGCTACTTCCGGCGGGTTTCCCGAATCAGTAGCTTTGATCGTGAAAGTGTAAAACCCGTCTGTTGTGGCCGTGCCGCTCAAAACGCCTGAGGAAGAGAGCGCCCAACCCGCGGGGAGTGCGCCGCTGTCAAGACTCCACGTTACGGCACCGATGCCGCCGGTGCTCGTCATTTGCTTCTGGTAGCTGATGCCCCGCGTGGCGCCCGGGCCCAAGTTCGTCGACGTAATGGTAAGAGGCTCAATCACACCACTGACGTTCAAGTAGTACTGCATATCCGGTCGTGCATCGCCACGCCAGTCGAACACGTGAGCGTAAAACGTCGTTTGTGTACCGGACGTGCCTGGAACCTTTAAGTCAAGCGCCGAATCCAACGTCGTGCTGTCGATATCGTCATTCAGACAAGATGCCGTGTAGTTCGGCTGTCCACAACTCTGCATCCGGTTCCCATTCTGATCCAGCAACTCGATTACACTATCCAGGGTATCTGCGCCCCAACTCCGTTGAGCAAAGGTTTCCACGTGAACGGTGCCCCCGGCGTCCGCAACCAAACGGTAATAGTCCGTGTCCGGGTTCGCAGTTGTCGCGTCAATGGGATCGATATACGGGCTGATCGAAAGCACAACGGGAATACTCACGTCCGCACTGTTGCCCAGCGGCGTGGCTGTTGCGATTGAATCATTACGACCCAACGGGTTGCGGATTTGAATGAAGGCGTTCGCCGTGCCCGTTTCCATCGGATTACTGGAGTCCGTGCCCATAACGCTGAAGTTGAAGGTACCAACCTGGGTTGGTGTTCCATCGATGTATCCCGTCGTCGGGTCAAATGTCAGTCCAGGGGGCAGAGTCCCCGACGTGATGCTCAGCGTGTACGGGGGTGTCCCACCCGAAATGGGTATTTGGGAGTGATACAGAACATTCAGGGGCGCCGGGGAAAACGGGTTTCCGAGGACACTCAAGGGTGTCGGCGTCACGTTCAATGTGGCCGCCTGCGTCGCGGAGTAAGGCGGCGTAGCAGAATCCGACACCTGCAGAACGAAACTATAGGCCCCCAGTTGCGTCGGCGTTCCTTCGATAGTTCCGTACGAATTGATAGCTAGCCCGGGCGGCAGGCTTCCCGAACTCACGGACCAGGTGTATGGGTAATAGCCGCCGATTGCAGTCAACGAATCGATATAGGGCTTCCCAATGTAGGCTGAGTTCAAGTTCCCGACGATTTGCAACGCCTGTGCAACTGTTAGATCACCTTGGCCGGAATCGCTCGCTGGGGTGGCGCTAGAATCAGTTACCGTGACGGTGTACGGATATCCGCCCTGCGCCGTTGGAGTTCCGCTTACCTGGCCAGTGCTGGCGTTCAGCGTCAAACCGGCGGGCAACGTCCCGTTGATCGCCCAAGTCAGAGGAGTTGTTCCGTTCACGGCAGTGAACGAGTCTGTGTACACCGCATTTTGCTCGGCGTTTTTCAATTGTGATTTGGTTATCGCCAGATGCGAATCCACGGCGATCGAGACGTCGAGTGTCGCCGTCTGGGGCAGCGTAAAATCCGTAGCCTGAATCGTAAAATCGTACGTGCCGGTCTGACCCGGCGTGCCGGAAATGATTGCCACGTCCAAATTCTGGGTGCCCTGCGTCATCGACAGCCCGGGGGGAAGCTGTCCGGCCACAATGCTCCAGGTATTCACCGCCGAAGATCCTTGTGCCGTAACACTCAGAGAGTACGGGGCGTTCACGTGGGCCGGGGGCGGCGTCACAGCATTGATTACGAGTCGCTCGAATACCTCAAAATTCAAGGTAAGTGTGGCGCTCGCGTTGGTGTCCGAAACTTTTACTGTCGCATTCGTCACGGCGGCGGTGCTGCTCGGTGTTCCCGAGATGATGCCCGTCGACCCATCGAGAGTCAGTCCGTCTGGCAACCCGCCTGAGATTACGGACCACGTAACTGCAGTCTTTGCTCCGGTCTCCTGCAAGGTAAGGGTGAACGGCAGTGTCCTGGCACACATCACCGTCGGCTTCGTTGTGATCGTGATGACTTCCGGGCTCGTACCACCGCCGCCGGCACCACCGCCACCACCAGACGTCCCAGAAGTCCCCCCACTTCCGCAGCCTGCCAAGACCCACGCCAGGAAAAATGATACGCAGAGGGCGCGCAACGTATGAGTCGCGTTTTTCATCAGGGCGCCGCGCGCCACAGGGACTGTAGGGAACGAAAGACGATCGGACTCTGTGGCGACACCAATCTTGCTTCACCGTCCTCAAACTGATCGAAGCGCGGTGGCGTTTGGTTCAATATGAAATTTACATTGCTGATCTTTTGACCAGCTTGGACCGTGATGGGATCCGCTTGGCTTACGTCGTCGTACGCAGACTCGTAATGGTGCCAGTGCTCGTCCGCGCCATACGTGACTGCCGGAGGATCAAGCGGCCCGACGCTGGATCCACCGACAAACGATGCGTCGATGTTTTCCGTCTCAACGGTGTAGGTTCCCGGCGGAACTGGGATTTCGTAATAACCGATCATGGCGGGATTGCGGCTCCCGTAAGCACTTCCATTCGTGTTATTCCCAGTAATGGCCTGCCCTGGATCGGCGGTAAATAAGAATCCTGAGACGACCGAAAACGCGACCCGCCTGGATTCGTCCTCTGGCGTGTTCGGGTCGTCCACCTGCCGCGCAATAACGTTGACCCCCTGGACGTGCGTAATCCCGTCCGAGAAAAACACGAATCCGCTGATCGTCCCGTAGTTGGCGGCATATGTACTGCTTGGATAAAGCTTCGATATCCAGGCGACATCGTCCGGCGCAAGGATTGGCAAACCTGCCGATTTCCGCGATTGGCAGAACTGGACGGGAAACATCAAAGGTAGCCCAGCGAGTTCATCCAGATTGCAGTTGCCTACCGCTCCGCTCTGGAACAGGTCGAGATTGATCTGCGAATGATCGAGTCCAGCGAAATGCCCCATTTCGTGTGTGATTGCCTGGTCAAATTGGTCGGCATCCAACTCGTAATTTCCGCTGTTCGGCGAACTGACGCCGTCTTGGAATTCGCCATTCATCACGATTAATGCCGACAGGATGTGGCCTGCCTGCATGTCCAGCTTGCACGGCGACGTGAACCCAATCACGAGCGGGTCCATGCCGAGCGCCTCGGTCAACGAACCGTTTGCATCGAAGATGACGGGACTCTGCGTTCCCGCATTACAGCTCCCCTGGACCGTGTTGAAGTCCTGGATCGCCTTCACGTCGCCCCCCGCAATCCCACTGATCACGCCGGCATAGCTGAAACTAATCGCGTCCGTAGATACTTCCCAGTTTTGGAAAAGGCTTTCTACCCGGGCGACTCCCTGCGCGTTGCCGATTATGGTCTGCCCGGAAGGATTTACGCTCAAAGGACCGCCATCCACCGTGTACCGGATCGGCGACGAACTATTCCAAACGAAGGGCTGGCCAGGCATGGTTGCGGCCGGGCCCGTGACATTGAGCGGTCCGCCGGCAACCGATATACCTGTGGCGACGAGAAGCGACAGCGCAAGCGCAACGATGCGCCTCATTGCCGGCCTCCGACGAGTGCCTGAATCACCTCTTCGAAGCTGCCCAGCGAAACCTTTCCCCCCGGTCGCGAAAGCATTGTTCGTGCCTGTGCTGAGAGCCGAACTCCATTTACTGTTCCGCTGCTCAACACTCCCGAAAAGAGCCCGATATTGCCGCGTCCGTTCAACGCATACTGATTTCCCTTCGCGTCGCGCAGTACGTGGAATTGGCCCTGCTCCATACCGACCGGACTCGTCAGCCCGTACTCCGATACGGGATTGAGAAAAAGCACGAGTTCTTCGGTTTTGTGATAGCCAGCGGGGCTCAGCCGCTCACGAGGGTCCCAGACGAACTGCCGAAAGGTCAGCGTTCGCGACGCAGGGCCCTTGAACGTCTTGGCCACTGCGATCGTAACTACTACCGTCTGTATGTTTTGAAACTGTGGATGTGGTTCCAGCACCGCGGAAACAACGTTCCCGAGCACGATTGTCTCAGCACGGTCCGTAAGGTACTGAAGATTGGCCGGTGCAACTGAAACTCCGCGCTGTGCGTGTGCAATTGAGGCAAGGATGCAGATCAGGATGGAAACGAAAAACGCGGCCCGAGAGCAAACGTCAGAAATTCTCATGAATCGAGTGCCGGGTGCTCGCCAGAGTCCCCCTGTATCTCAATCTACAATGGACGCGGAGGATACCACGATGCGTATTAAGAGTTCAACAGCGTTACGGCAAGCAACCAGCATCGTTACGAGCGATGGCATCGATCGGAACTACGACATCGCAGTCTCGATTAGCGCCCTAGCCGGTTAACCGTCTTCATCTGCTCGGCACATTTGGTGGGAAAGAGCCTGCGGTGGAGAGACGAGAAACCCCCTTCCAGCCGGTCGCGACGCCAATGAGCAAGGATGTGACTGCGTGCGGCGTGCTCGACTACGCGTACAGCGGGCTTGCGCGGAATTTGGTCAATCCGAGGGCGCTTCAACGAAGCACGTCGCCAGCGCAACACGTACCCATCGCGCAACGGCCTGACGGTTCGCTACCTGCCCACCCTTTTCATCCGTGCGAGTTCGGTTTCGGAGCCAACGAAGCCCCAAGCGTTCCACGCGTCGCCGGTCACGACCGACTCGAAGAGTTGTTGCGCGTGGAGTCGATCCCGGGCGCCTTTCGAACCCGCGACTGCGTTGTACAGGTGCCAATTCCCTACGCCATAGGCAACCGTGTCGTATGCCAGCTCCTTCTCCACGTCCTTTGGATCCACCGGCTTCGGCGGAAGGACTTTCTGCTCCGGCATGACGCCCTGATACAGGCGGAGCAGGCGCAAATAGAACGCGAGGTGCGGCTCCTTGTTGGTCATCTGCGGCGTGATTCGTTTCAGAACGGCCGCGGCCTCCTTCGGCCGGTTCGCGCGGCGAAGCGAAACGTAAAGCCAGTTGGAAGAGTCGATCAGGTCGTCATCGGTCTTGGCCAGCGCGCGGGATTTCTCGAACGACGCCGCTGCTGCCGCAAACTGCCCCTGAAAATAGTGCGCGAGCCCCAAATGGTAGAACCCGCCAAGCTGCTGCGGATCAAGCGACGTGGCCTTCTCGAGATCGCGCTGCGCTTCGACGAACTCCCGTAGGCCGACCTCGCGGTGTCCGCGTTCGATCAGCAAATCCACGTTGTTCGGCGATGCCGCGAGCCCCTTCGTATCCGTCGCCACCGCCTCGCGGTACTGCTTTCGATTCGCTTCCGCCAGCGACAGCGCCAGCACGAGCTTCGGATTCTTCGGATCGGCTGCGAGATTCTTGCGCGCTTCGACGATCCCCGCGTCGTCTGGCAGCGCATACAGCTTCCGACCGATTTGCGACGTCACCTCGAGCGGCCCTTGTTGCGCCTGCGCCGCATTCGCGCCGGCCGCGGCCGGTCCGAACGCAATCCCGAACGCAATCGGCGCAGCGCAAATCAATGAAGCACACGCCTTCGCCCCAAATCTCATAACGCACCTCCAAAAAGTCAGCGGCTAAAGCCGCCGACCCCACTTATCAGAAGACAGGGGCAGCTTACGGCATGCCTGAAGCTATGCCCTGACACGAAACCACGCGACAGTTCGCGACTTGTCCCCGGCCTGTCGTCACCGACGCGTGCCGCCGCAGAAAGTGCCGGGCGTGAGCTATTGCAGCGTCACGGTTTGCGTCAGCGGCAAGTTGCGCGACGATCCGCCGACCATGAACGTATAGGTGCCTGGGGCGAGCTTCCACGAATCGCTCGCCTCGTCATAAATCTTCAGGTAGAGCGGCTCGATCGTCACCGTCACCTGCTTGCTTTCTCCCGCCTTGAGCGGCACTTTGCTCCAGCCAACCAGCCTCTTTGGCGGCTCGCCTGTGCCTGAAGGCAACCCGGCATACACTTCCGCGACTTCCTCGCCCGCGCGATCGCCGGTATTCTTCACCGTGAAGCTCACACTTCTGCCGTCGGCAGCCACGTTCAGCCCCGAATAGCTGAACGTCGTATACGACAGCCCGTAGCCGAACGGAAACAGCACCTTCTTGTGCTGCGCATCGTACCATTTGTAACCCACGTCGAAGCCTGCCGAATACTTCACGTCGAAAATCGGCGCTTTCAACATTTGGTCGTTACGCCGGCCGGGCGGCGGTGCGACGATTCCCGGCGGCGGTTGGTCCGCTTCGTTCAGCGGGAACGTGATCGGCAGTTTCGCGCTGGGATTCACGTCGCCAAACAAAACGTTCCCAATGGCCTGCCCGCCGCGATTTCCGGGATACCATGCTTCGAGCACGCCGCTCACCTTCCCGATCCACGGCATCAACGCGGCGCTTCCCGTCTCCAGAACGACAATCGTTTTCGGATTCGCGGCCGCTACCGCCTCAATCAGCGCGTCCTGATTATCCGGCAGCGAGAGGTTCGGCAGATCCATGCCTTCGCTCTCCCACTGAGTGACGAACACAATCGCGACGTCCGCATTTTTCGCCAGCGCAGCAGCCGCCGATGTGTCCTCGCCGGAATTGAACTCGACGTGCGCGTTCGGCGCGTGCTTCGCGATCGCCTTCAGCGGCGACGTGGGAAACCAGACATGCGCTTGCCATTTTGGCGGCTGCTCGCCTTCCGCATCCACCTGCGCCGATCCCGCGCCCGATATCACACCGTAATCCGCATGGTCGCCAATCACGGCGATTGAATGCAGCTTCGACGCGTCGAGCGGCAGCGCGCCATAGTCATTCTTCAGTAGCACCATCGACTGCTCTGCGATCTGTTGCGACACCTGGAATCCGTGATCCACGTCGACCACGAACGTCTGCCGCGGATGGTCGATGATTCCAGTCGCAAATTCAGTGCGCAGGATGCGGCGAACGTGTTCGTCCAGATCAGCCGCCGAAATTTTGCCTGACTGCACAGCCTCCTTGAACTTTTCGCCGTAAAACAAATCGCCGGGTTGTTCGATATCCAGACCCGCTTCCGAAGCCTCCACCGTGCTGTGCGTCCCGCCCCAGTCGGAAACGACGAATCCTTTGAAGTGCCAGTCGTTCCGCAGCACGTCCGTAAGCAGGTATTTGTTCTGGCAGGAATAGACGCCGTTCACGCCGTTGTATGCGCACATTACCGCGCCGGGCTGCCCGATTTGCACGCCCAGCTGGAACGCCAGTAAGTCGCTTTCGCGCATCGCGCGTTTCCCGATGATGGCATTCATCTCTGTTCGGCCGCTTTCCTGGTCGTTCATGGCGTAGTGCTTGGTATCGCCGATCACATGCTGCGCCTGTTCGCACTTGATCCGGTTGCCCACCATCGTGCCCGCCAGAATCGGATCCTCGCCCATATATTCGAAGTTGCGCCCGTTGCGCAGCTCGCGTGCCAGATCGACGCCGCCGCCCAGCGTCATGTTATAGCCCTGCGCGCGAAGTTCAGTGCCGATCAGGGCGCCGTATTCGCACGCCGCGTGCGTGTCCCAGCTCGCGGCCGCGGCTACATCGGAAGGAAGCGCGGTCGAATAGCGTCCGTTCTCCGCGCTGCTCCTTACGCCATAGGCCGCGTCGCTCATCTGAATGATCGGAATGCCAAGTCGAGGCACTCCAAGAGTGAAGCCCGCGCCGCCGTTGCTCAGGTACGCGTTCGGATT
>DASUJR010000239.1:0-8194 GCA_036279175.1 Candidatus Acidiferrales bacterium
GGGGATCGATCTACCCGTGGTTTCCTGCCCATGTTGCCTCCTGTTTGGAGGCCCTGAGTCTACCTAATCGAGGTGTCCAGTTTTAGAGGGGAGCACTACAAACCTGACCACTTGAATTTCAAATGGGACCCATTTGTGACCCGCTTGTGACTCAGGTGAGTTACAGACGGTCGCTCACGCGTTTGACCTGTATGTCCCGGCAGCGTCAAAACTTCATTCAAGACCGACAATGAGCTATTGCGAAAATAATCCGCAAGCGCAAAAGCTGCGGGCAGGAAAATCTGACTGCCGTCTGGCCTCACGTTCTACTCGACAATGTCAGGGTGCTTGAAACGGAGGCCGACCAAGTGCGCGGTGGACTGGTTCATTGTCCGGAAAACAATGAGTATAGTGTGAGCATACCCGCGCAGAGGCGCAGGCAACGCGCCGACAACCGGTCGAAAACATGAGATTTGAATCCAATTCCCGAACCGCATCGCCGACGACGCAGGCTCTCTCCGGTCTTCAAGTGCTTGATTTTTCCCACGCGCTCGCCGGGCCGTACTGCACGCTGCTGCTCGCCGATTACGGGGCGCAGGTATACAAGTTAGAGTCGCCCCGGGGGGAACTGGCCCGCGGCTGGGGGCCGCCTTTCATCGAAGGGGAGGCGTCATTCTTTCTAGGATTGAACCGAGGGAAGCGCGGTGTCGCGATCGATTTGAAGCGGCGCGAGGGAATCGACTTGTGCCGGCGACTTGTCGATCGTATGGACGTGCTCATTGAAAATTTCCGGCCGGGCACGATGGAGCGATTGGGTCTCGGGTACGAAACTCTCCGCGATCGCAATGCCCGTCTTATTTATTGTTCGATTTCTGGATATGGCCAGAACGGACCGTCGTGCGATCAAACGGCTATGGATTTGACTGTGGAATGCTCCAGCGGATTCATGAGCATTACGGGTACTGAGGCAGGCGAGCAGGTCCGCAGCGGCTACGCAGTCGCCGATATCAACGCGGGCCTCTTCGCGGCCATTGGGACTCTCATGGCGCTGCAGCAACGGGACCGAACCGGAGTCGGCCAATACGTAGACGTTTCGATGTTTGATGGCATGATTTCCGCAATGAGTTCCAACTACATGGCATACCTGGCATCCGGCGACGTCCCGGAACCTATGGGTACTGGTTTTCGGACGGTAGTGCCGTATCGCACGTTCCATGCGAGCGATCGCACGTTTTCAATTGCTGTCGGCAGCGAAAAGCTGTGGGCGACCTTTTGCGGCGTTCTGGGCCAACCCGAATTGCGTGATGACCCAAGGTATTGCAGCAACGCAATGCGAATTCAAAATAGGCAAGCGCTGGAGCGGCAGCTCCAGGGAATTTTCTCCGGTCGAACAGCAGCCGAATGGGCAGAACTTCTCAGAAATGCCGGGGTTCCTTGTACGCTGGTCGCCACTTTTGCGGAGGTGCTACACGGCCAGCAAGCGGCAGTTCGTCAGATGTTTCCATGGATAACGCATCCCGTAAGGAACCCGTATAGAGCGATAGGCCCGCCGATAAAAATGTCTCAATCTTCGGGCCGGCCCTCAACCGGAGCGCCGCTGCTTGGCGAGCATACGGCGGCCGTCTTAACCGAACTGCTTGGATTGGATTTAAAGACTGTCGAACAATTGGCAGCCGACAGCATCATTATTATTGATCAAGGGAAGTCGCGGGATTCGTGAGCGCCTTCCAATTTCACGTTCGAGCGGCAGGTAAGAGGCCTCGGAAAGGTACATGTTCTTCGGCTCATCTCGGTTCCGCAACCTCGCCGCCTGCCTTATTATGGTCGCGTCGAAAGTGGTTTCCTCTGGCGAGCACGTCAAGGGATCTCAGTTGTGAAAGGTGACAGGTCCCACGACATGGTTGCCAGGCCGCACTCTAATCTACTCGCGGGCGACGGGCAGTCGCTCCGCAGCGTCGCAGGGCCGGAATAGCTGACCGCGGCGCGCCAGGAGCACAGTATGGATCGCGAACATTTTTATTCCATGATGAATGGTGAGGGGACGCTCGATTACGAGCTTTATCTCAATACAAAGGCTTTGCTGTCCTGCCAAAAGAATTTTCACGATTTCTGCAATGCAGATGAGCTGCAGTTTCAGATTGTCCATCAGGTCGAAGAGATGTGGATGAAGCTCATCAATTACACATTGCTCGATATCGACGAGTACCTAAGCCAGAAGAATACATGCCGCGTCCTGACACTGTTCCGGCGGGTCCATGTTGCTTTGCGTCTGATGACCGACCAACTGGCCCTGCTCGAGACGATGTCACCCAAGGAATATCAGCAAATTCGTCTGCAACTGGGCAATGGCAGCGGCCAGGAATCGCCGGGCTTCCGTGTGATTTTGCGGATGCATCCGCTTATCTGGCAATCGTTCAAAGAACATTATCTCGACCGCTGTGGACTCACAGTCGAAAAGGTCTACGACTCCGAGTATGGACATGATGGGGCCTACGCAGTGGCCGAGGCCTTGGCGGAATTCGATGAACTATTTCAGCGGTTCCGGTATGCGCATTTGCAACTCATACAGCGCACGATTGGCCTCGAAGCGAAGTCGTTAAAGGGGCGCGCAGTCGAACTGCTGTTTGAAGGTCTCCAGCACCGTTTCTACCCGGAGCTATGGGAAATCCGCAACCACATGACCGACACCTGGGGAGCCAAGCACGGAAGAGTCCGAGACTCGATTGGCGGCCACTGAGGAGAGGTTGGGTTGGACCGAAGCCGCGGGCAGAAGCACAACTTCTGGCTTCTAGTTTGTAGTCAAGAAGTTGTTCCGGTCGGAAATTTGCGCTCAGCCAGTAAATCACCAGTTCAATAGGAGCCGGGAATCCCGTTCAGCAGTACCTGTCATTCATGGACTCGGCGCCCCTTCTTACGCGCATCAGAGTGTCTTGGCTATCCTGGGCTCCCCTGCCCGGTACGCATCATCCGCTGAGGTTCTGCGAGCCATGTGTCGCCTCGCGCATAAGCAACCGAATCGCGGAAAATTGCGAGGATGATCTGGGACGTACGCGCAAGTGCCGAGAAGCAGAAAGAACTCGCGGCACTCTCATCCCTGTGCACAGGACGCCCCGGAACCGTTACAGCTGTGCCTTTTTTTGGAATGGCTCTTTCAGTGCTATGTGCTCCGTATTCAATTTGTATATCAGTTGCCTAAAGTTCGTACTCACATTTGCGCTTGACACCGAAACTGGCCCGTCATTATACTCCGCCGAAATCAGGTTCCTTGAGGAGGTGGGTGATGGTTTGGAAGCGGCGGTTTCTCTGGATGTTTCTTCCCGCCCTTGTACTAATCGCTAAAATGCCAGCGCGCGCGCAGTCGGCTTCGACCGCGCTCGTCTCGGGCGCAGTCACCGACCCCAGCGGAGCGATTCTGGTGGGTGCCACGGTAACCCTGACCAATCACGGGACCGGAGTGGCCGATACCGCCA
Source organism: Candidatus Acidiferrales bacterium (assembly GCA_036279175.1). Taxonomy (GTDB): domain Bacteria; phylum Acidobacteriota; class Terriglobia; order Acidiferrales; family UBA7541; genus Palsa-295. The sequence continues at coordinate 3,450 of DASUJR010000239.1, forward strand.
AAACTGGTAAGGACGGGCGCTACGTTTTCCCGGCCGTCAATCCGGGTGACTACTCAGTCAATTTCACAGCACAAGGTTTTGCGACGACGGTAGTGAACGAATTGCATGTTGAGGTTGAGAAAAACTATACGGTCAACATGTCGCTAAAACTCGGCTCGACGTCCCAAACCGTCTCAGTTTCCGAGGCGGCCAACTCGGCCCAACTGCAGACCACGACCGCAACAGTCGGCGAGGTTCTTGGAGGGGCTTCGCTGGAAGCGTTGCCTGAATACACGCGCAGCGCCAGCGCACTGCTTTTCTATCAGCCGGCCGTTTCGCCGGGAGGCCAGATTGCCGGTGCCCGGGACGAGCAAATCACGTTCAGTCTGGACGGAGGTGATGTCACCTCTGACCTGGACGGCAACAATACCTACGCGGCTCCTCCTGGCGAACCATCACCTTCGCCAGTGGTGCCGATTCCGGTTGAAAGCACGCAAGAGTTTGAGGTCGCCACGACGAATCCAAATTCGACCTTCGCCCGGTCGTCGGGCGGCCAAGTCGCCCTGATTACGAAATCGGGCACGAGTAGTTTTCACGGGTCACTGTATGAATACCACAATGACGACGGCCTCAACGCCAACGGCTGGACGAATGATTTTCTGAAGATCAGGAAACCACACAACGTTGACAATCGGTTCGGTGGTACGGTCGGCGGCCCGATTTGGAAGAACAAGATTTTTTTCTTCGTCAACTATGAAGGGCGCCGATTCTACGACGACACCATCTTCAATGCCGTGATTCCCACGGCAACGCTGAAGGCCGGAATTCTGCAATTTCCGGACGCGTCTGGAGCTGTCAACCAATATTCGTTGCAGCCCGGCAATATTACGACCGCTTGCGGCGGCCTCTCGTGCGATCCGCGGGGCATCGGAATGAGCCCAACCATACAGTCACAGCTAGCGCTATATCCGAACGGAAACAACCCGTCTTTGGGCGATGGGCTGAACACCACGGGTGACACGTTCAACAGTCCAACACCGATCCTCGAGGACATTGGCGTGGCTCGGCTCGATTATAAGATCAACAAGAAGTGGAGTGCTTTTGCCACGCTGCACACCTCTGAGACCACTCGCATAGGCACCGAGCAGTTTAGCCTTCTGGAGCAGCAGTCTGTGGCTGCGGACCCCATTCGGCCGTGGTACGCGACCTATCAGCTTACGGGCCAGCTAACGCCCTCTTTGACTTCGGTAACTCACGGTTCCTATCTGTATGACTGGTGGGGCTGGACGCGCATCAATCCTGCGCCTCTGGTTTCTGGCACCGACGAGGCCTTGGCGCTTGCTGGAGAAGGCACAGGTACCAGTAACAGCACCTCGAAACTGATCGCCGATCCTATCGTCATTGCTACCCAATCCGCTCGATCGAGGTTTTACGACGGTCATAAATGGTATTTCGCGCAAGATTTCAGCTGGACGAAAGGGACTCAGGTTTTCCAGTTCGGAGGCTCGGGCTATATCTCTCGCGACGTGTTTGAAAAGACCGACAACTACGCGGGCGGCCTCACGACGGGTCCGATCGACTACGTCGAGTCGACCGGCAACGGTAGCGCGGAGTACCTGAGTATTCCAGCTTCCGACCGTCCTCCGACCTGCGGCGGATCGGTGACCACGGGCTGCTTAACCTCCGCCAACATACTGCGATACAACGAGCTATATGCGTCGGTTCTCGGTTTGGTCGACCGCAGCTCTCAGGTGTTGACTCGCGACGGCAATTTCCAGCCAAACTCGCTGGGGACACCCCTGATTTCTCATACGCTAATTCCGGCAGCCAACGCGTATTTCCAAGACATCTGGCAGGCGCGCAAAAATCTCGTGATCACGGGGGGAATCGATTGGCAGGTTCAGCCGACACCCCACGAACGGGACGGCAAGAATGACGTGCTTGTCTACGCCAATACCAACACGCCAGTTGACTATCAGAATTATTTCCAGCAGCGTGGCATGTCACTGAACGCTGGAGTCGCGCCGGGGCAGGCTTACAATCCGCTGTTTGGGGTCGATCCCGTGAACGCGTTGGCGCAGCCTTGGACCGGAAATGTGCGCACCACGGATTGGCATGAATTCGGACCGCGCATCTCGGCGGCCTGGCAAATCAACAACAAGACGGTGATGCGCGGCGGCTATGCCATCGTTTATGAACGCATTGACGACATCGACGAAATTTCACTCGACCTTACGACCGGTGGTTTGCTCGACGTCGATGCTTGCGGCGGTCCGATTGCTTCCGGTGGTTCCGCGGTATGCACGAATGGGGCTACGGACCCAAGTAACGCTTACCGTATCGGGGTCGACGGAAGTAGCGTACCGGTTCCAACTCCCTTCGCCGCGCCAATTCCGTACGTCCCCAGCGGAACTGCTGCGCAGCCCTTTGGTCTTTTCATGATGAGCGGCTGGGATCCCTATCTCCATCCTGGGCACGACGACAGCGTAGATTGGACCGTGCAGCGGGAGTTGCCGGGCAATATCATCTTGGAAGCTGGCTACATCGGTCGCTTCAGCCACAACCTCTTCAATGAAGCGGCCTACAACGCTTCTGACTACCTGATGAAGGATGCGGCGAGCGGCCAAACCTATGCCCAAGCCTTCGATGGTGTGGCCGTTCCGCTGCGCGGTGGGGTTAAGCCCTACGTGGCGAATTCGAGCGGCGTGATCACCGGCGCGAATGGGGCCTTCCCTGATGAAGCATTCTTCGATAATCAGATCGGTTTGGCTAATTGTACCTCGCAAAATTTTCCGGGCACGTCGATTGCATATCCAAACTGCGCCGCAATGGTGGCGACGCAGGATTCCACCGACCTGATCAATGGTTCGCTCAATGATTTCAGTCTTGACGAATTCAATCGAGTCACGCCGGTACCGATCGACAACATCCAAACGTTCCAATCGTACGCCATCACCGATGGCGGCTTCTCGAACTACAACGCTGGGTTTCTGACTCTAAAAAAGAGCTTTTCGCAGGGCGTGCAATTCCAGTTCAACTGGACCTGGAGTCACGCGATCGGCAACCAGGGCGTTGACCAGCAGAGCGGCAGCACTTCAAACAGTCCTTACAACCTGAATCTCGACAAGTCGTCAGAAGCTTTTGATCACCGCCATGTGATCACGGCTTGGCTCTATGGCGAATTGCCCTTTGGCCAAGGACGCCACTTTAACGTCGACAACCCCACACTGAACAAGATAGTAGGCGGCTGGTACACTTCCGGTGTTTTCAACTTCGGCACCGGGGCGCCGTTGCATATCAGCGCGGACGGCGACTACGGGACTTGGGAAAGCGCCGGTACGGCTGCGATCTGCACGACATCGCTAGACGGTTTGTCCGGCCAACATTACGGCGTGACCGGCTCGGGCGGAGTCGGAACATCTGGGAATCCCGCCAATCGCGGCGCCGGCGTAAATCTATTTGCCGACCCGAGCGCGGTATACAACTCGTGCTCGCGACCCCTGCTCAGCACTGACACTCAGATACCATTCGACGAGCTTGTGATGCCGTCCACATGGAATCTGGATTGGGCAATCGGTAAGGACCTCCATTTGACGGAACGCTATAAGCTTACGTTTTCTGCCCAAATGTTCAACATATTCAATGTCGTTAACTTCAGAGCGCCTTCTCTGAATCTCAACAGCCCGACTAACTTCGGCGTGTTCACGACGCAAACAAATACGCCGCGGCGAATTTTGTTGGGTCTTCGGTTCCAATTCTAGGTCCTTTCCAGGACCGCCGCAGGCTGCGGATATTGCGGCGGTCCACGACGTCATTCCGCCGCCGAATATTTTGGCTTAGAGGGGTAGGCCGACCTGGCTGAGGCGCTTGCCCGGTAGTTAGGGCAAGATCGGCTGGTGGCTGGCGCAGCGCCACTCTGTCTGCGGGAAACTGGACATCTCCGTTCCACACTGCCCTCGTACGGAGTATCGGCAATCCATGGATTCCCTGGCGGAAGGAGCGAACTGAGAGCAGGCTCGCCGCGAAGATCTCCATTTCAAACTCCGTCAGTAGCCTAGGCTCATTCCTGCATGTAGGCTGTATACAAAAATTGAGGTAACATAGGCGCCGATATGCGGCTCACCATTGAAGAGACGCGCGAGCTTTCTTTGAAGAGTTTCGCGCGGGAGATTCGGTCAACTGGGCCGAGGTTGTCGCGGGTGGAGGCCTTGGAGTTGGCGCAGCGCGTCGCTCTCACGGACCTTCTGGACGCGGCATCCAATCTTCGCGACAAAATCAAGGGCCGGACCGTCACGTATTCCAGGAAAGTCTTCATTCCTTTAACGTATCTTTGTCGCGACTACTGCGGATATTGCACGTTTCGCCGCGACCCGTCGGAAGAGCGCGCCGCCTATTTATCCCCCGCTGAGGTTCTGGCGATCGGTGAGGCGGGGAGCCGTGCAGGTTGCAAAGAGGCGCTCTTCACGTTAGGGGACCAGCCGGAGAGAGTTTTCCCGGAGGCACGGGCATTTCTTAAGCAGCACGGATTTGAGCGCACCATCGACTATCTTGTGGCTATGTCGGAGATGATCCTTGAGAAGACTGGGCTGCTTCCGCACTCGAATCCGGGATTGATGGACGAGAGTGACATGGCGCGGTTGAAGCAGTCGAATGCAAGTCTTGGTCTCATGCTCGAAAGTGTGTCGAAGCGGCTTCTGCGAACGGGCCAGGCGCACTGGAAGGCTCCTGACAAGGTTCCGGAGCTTCGACTGAGGACACTTGAAAGC
>DASUJR010000240.1:0-11994 GCA_036279175.1 Candidatus Acidiferrales bacterium
CAGGCGGTGACCGCTGCGCAGCCATTTCCCCTCGGTGGGGAATTCAGTCCGATCCGGTGGGGCAATCTCGACGCAGGCGCCGACGCGAGCAGATTCCAAGCAACAGACTTTCAATTTGTTCTTCCCGGCTACTTCGAGGCGATGCACACTCCATTGATCGCCGGCCGCACGTTCACTGACGCGGACAATCAGCCTGGCCGAAACGTTGTTGTTGTCGACGAGGCGCTGGCCAAAAAGGCCTTCCCGAACGGCTCGGCCGTCGGCAAGCAGATTCTCATCCGCATTCGCACACCGCAGGCGGAGCCAGTCGAAATCGTCGGCGTAGTAGCGCATACGCGCGACGAATCTCTCAGCGTTCCGGGCCGCGAACAAGTTTACTTTACAGATGCTTTCGTCGGTTCGGGCGCCGTCGGTACTTGGGCTCTTCGAACCAGCGGCAGCCCGGCGGCCATCGGCGGCGAAGTTCGCACTGCGATCAAGTCGGTTGGCTCGCATTTGGGCGTCAGCGCGATGCAACCGATGGACGTCCTTGTCGCGAGAGCGCAGGCGGGCACCCGTTTCTCGCTCCTTCTGATCGGAGTGTTCGCGGTGATTGCCGCTCTGCTTGCCGCCGTTGGACTTTATGGCGTGCTTTCAACCGTCGTCCGCCAGCGGACGGCAGAAATCGGCGTTCGCATGGCCCTGGGCGCCCAGCCCGGCAGAATTTTCAAGTTGATTGTGGGCCAGGGACTGCGTCTGACGTGCGTGGGCATTGCTGCGGGCTTGATCGCTGCCTTTCTGCTGACGCGCTTGATGACCGCCATGCTGGTCGGCATTAAGGCGACCGATCCCGTGACCTTCGTTACGATGGTCGTGCTCTTTTTCGTGATTGCCGGGCTGGCGTCCTGGATTCCAGCCTGGAGGGCCGCGAATCTCGACCCAAACACTGCGTTGCGCGAACCTTGAGGCCGCATTACGCTGATTTGAGATCCCGTCGGTTCGCTAACGGTATGGAGTTGCGGTGGTTACGGCGGGTCACGCCCGCATTGCAACGCTACGGCAGCGGCGTTATCCTGAACTTGCCCGGCAAAGTCGCGCTTCCCGCATGCCTGCCACGCACAGAACCCTCGAGCGGAGTCCTGACCTGATCGAGCCGAACATTTCGGGAAGCCCCTTCCAACCCAAAACACCCCAGGAAGAAGGTGCCCATGAAAATCAGCTACAGCAACGTTCATTCCGATCTGCGGAAGCAAGTCGAAACAATCTCCGAACATCACCTCGAAAAGCTGAACCGCCTTTTGAAAAGCTATTCGCCCGATTTAGTCCTTCTTCACGGATGCTTCAATAAGACGCCCCCACACACGTCGCAGCAATACGAGTTCTCGCTGAATCTGGTGCTGCCGACGGGGACGCTCCATGCCACTGGGACAGGCGCGGACCTCCGTCCTGCGGTGAAGATGGCTTTCGCTGAAATCGAAGTGCAGGTGAAGAAACATCAGCAGAAGCTGCGCAAAGATTTTCTGTGGAAACGCAAGCGCGGCCGCGCCACGCTGAAACTTTCTGAATTGCCGTCCTCTGACTGACTTAGCCCGCTACGATGCGTGCAGATCACTGTGCTGGCCGGAGCACTGTCCCGTGGGTCCTTGCGCGGCCGGAGGCAGCGCCGGGTGGCAGCGGGTTTCAACCCGTGACACGCAATTCCGTCCGCAAAATTTGTGAAGCGAAATGGGTGCGTTCGACTAGAATCGGCCTCGCGTGCCGGGCATGAGCGTTCCCCTTCCGCAATCGAGTGCAGGAATTGCCGCCGAAGCTGGCGCTGTGCCTCGACGGCGATGGATGATCGCGCTTCTGCTCGGCTTCGGCGTCCTGGTTAATTACTTCGATCGCGTCAACGTCTCCGTTTCGCAAACGGCGCTGCATACCGCCTTCGGCGTGACGACGGTCGAATTTGGCTACCTTCTCGGCGCGTATAGCTGGACGTACTGCTTCATGCAGGTGCCGTGTGGGCTGCTGCTCGACCGCTTTGGCGTACGCAAAATCGGGCTGATTGGCTCGTTCTTGTGGTCCGTCGCGTGTTTTGGCGGTGCGCTTTCGACCGGCATTCCGAGTTTTTTCTCTTCGCGGCTCGTGCTCGGAGTCGGTGAAGCGCCCAGCTTTCCCGGCAGCTCGAAAGCCACGGGCTATTGGTTTCCGGATAGCGAACGCAGCCTTGCCACAGCGATTTACGATGGCGCAGCCAAGCTCGGACCCGCGATCGGGGTGCCGCTGTTGGGCGTACTGTTGATCCGCTTTGGCTGGCGCTGGAGCTTCGCGGTGACGGGCTTCCTCAGTTTGCTTTATTTCTTCCTGTTCTGGGGGATTTATAGAAATCCAAGCGAGGATCGCGCGCTGACCGAGCGCGAGCGCCAGTTTATTTTACGCGGAGGGGCGAATGCGGAGGGTGCCGCTTCAGCGGGGCAGGGAGCTTCGCTCGCCTACCTCGTGCGGCAGAAAAAAGTCGGAGGCCTGCTACTCGGCTACGCCTCATACAACTACACGTTCTATTTGCTGCTGAGCTGGCTTCCGAGCTATCTCTATATGTCGCTGCACGTGAACCTGCTGCATTCCGTCATGTACACCAGCATTCCGTGGCTGGTTGGGGCGCTGGTGGAGTTCGTGATCGGCGGATGGATGATCGACGCGCTGATTCGACACGGGCACGACGCAAGTCGCGTCCGGCAAACGATCCTGGTTGTCGGAACGTCTCTAGGCCTGGGTCTCTTTGGCGCGGCACAAGCACATACTATCCAGTCCGCAGTCGCCTGGATCACCCTTTCTCTGGGGGGACTTTCCGCGGCGGCCGGTGTGGGCTGGTCCGTCCCGTCACTGATCGCGCCAAAGGGCAGCGTGGGCGCGCTGGGCGGGCTGCTGAATTTCTGCAACCAACTTGCCGCGATCGCCGCGCCGATCGTTACCGGTTACATTGTGGCGTTCACGCATTCATTCGCGGGCGCGTTCATCGCAGCCGCCACGTTTCTCGCGTTAGGTATCGCCGCCTATGTCTTCCTTCTCGGCCGCATTGAGCCTATTCCCGAACCCGCGTGACAGCCTCGTCTTAGCGGTTTTCGCGACCGGCGTAACCTTTGAGTCCGGTAGCACGCAAACAATTTTGTAGAGCAGCGCGGTTAACCGCACGCTCTCAATCACCGGCGTTGGCCCTCTGCCTCGAAATCTGGATGGAGATGCGAGGTGTATTCCGAACACGTGATGTCCATGCACGAACTGATCGGGATTTGCTGGAAGGCCTGGATGTCGTTGCCGCTTTTGTCTTTGACGGTCACCAGGAGATAGGCGTGCCCCACCTGCGAGTCGATCATCATCGTCCCCGGGTGGTCGCCGCCGATACTTATATTCGCAACTTGAAACCGGCCCTGCTGAACGACAGCGCCTGTCGAGGGAGCGGCTCCCTGCGCGTAAACGCTGCTCGCGGGAGAATTCCAGGCGCGTCCGATCAACAGGCCGCACACGCATGCAATGGCTAACAGACCAATTTGGGTGATTCGGCGCATAACGCCTCCTTTGCTGAGAAACGCACGGCAGCGTAACACGCCATGGCCGGTTGGACACTACTCGTAGCGCAGCGCGTTCATTGGATCCAGTCGCGATGCTCGGTGAGCCGGTATGAAGCTGGCTGCGAAACCGATCGCGGCGAGGATGAGGACGGCGAGGGCAAGCGTCAGCGGATCGCGAGGCTTCAGGCCAAACAACATCGAACTTGCCGCCTTGCCTCCTGCCAGGGTGATACCCAGCCCGACAACCAGTCCGATACCGATCAGGATCGCCACTTCGCCCAAAATCAATCGCACGACCCCACCACGCTGTGATCCGAGCGCCATGCGTATGCCGATTTCATTTGTGCGCTGCGCAACAGTATATGAAATCACGCCGTACAGTCCGATGCCGGCGAGCAGCAAGGCTAACCCGCCGAAGAACCCACATAGGGTGGCCATCAGCTCGTCCTGAAGCAGCGAATCGCGCACTTGCGTGCTCAGCACCTTGAATTGAATGTCGATTTCCGGGCTATCACCCTCGATCGTCGTTTTCACGGAATTCACCAGGCCGCCCAAGCCGGCTCGCGAGCGGATCAGGAACGTGGCGCCGGGATAGCCGAACGGCGGTGCGAGTTCCGCTCGGGGGAAATACATCACGGGCCACATGTCATCGTGCATATCGTTGTATACGGAGTCTTTTACTTCGCCGACAACGGTGTAGTAGCGCAGCGGCTGGCCCGGCGCCGACCACACGCGAAACCGCATCCCGACCGCGTTGTGAGCGCCATTCAGGAACTTCTTTACGAAAGTCTGATTCACGATAGCCACAGGAGGGGAAGTGGCCGTGTCATTCGAATCGAAGTCGCGCCCTGCAAGGATGGGAATTTCGAGAGTGTGAAAATATCCGGCGCTGACGTAATCTTCCCACGACGCGCCGTTCGGGTGAGCGCCCTTATCATTGAGAATCCAATCGTTGCTGCTGCTTCCGTTCACGGGAGACCGGTTCGAAACCCCAGCCGCCGCAACTTCCGGAATCGCGCGAAGCCGTTCCAGTAGATTGCGCGTGAACGGCTCGTTCTGTGTCTGAGGAAGATTCATGCGCGCGAAATCCACGTTGGCCACCAGCACGCCGTTCTCCTGAAATCCGGGATTACGCGACATCAGATTGCGGAGACTCCCGGCGAACAGCAGCGCTCCTGCCAGCAGCACCAGTGAGAGCGCCACTTGGGATGCCACCAGCGCACGCTGAAAACGAAATCGCTCGTGTCCCGCCGTTGTGCCGCGTGACCCGGTTTTCAGTACCGACCCCGGAGATACGTTTCGGGCGCGCAACGCGGGTGCAAGCCCGAACAGGATAGTGGTTACTATCGCGAGACCTGCCGCGAAGCCGAGTACCCGCCAGTCCGTTGGCATGTCCAGAAAGACGGGACTATCCGGCGTGCTGATGAAGGCGATCAGGGTGTGGCTGAGCCCTGCAGCCAGAAGCCCGCCGCAGATTGCTCCTCCAATCGCCAACAAAGCGCTTTCCGACAGCAGTTGCCGTATTAATCTCGCGCGCGAAGCGCCCAACGCGAGGCGCACCGCAACTTCGCGCTCGCGAACGCTGGCGCGAGCCAGAAGCAAGTTGGCGAGGTTTGCGCAAGCAATCAGCAGAACCAGACCGGAAAGTCCTAATAACAGCCAAAGAGGATCGGAGCTGTCGCGGCGCATCTGCGAAAAGCCGTTTGCAGCGGGCCATGCCTGAAAAGTGTAGTCAAGATAGTGTTTGACGCCTTCCGCGTCGTATTGCGGCGGAATTGTTTCGTGCAGCGAGGGCGGAGCAATCGTCGCAAGCTGCGCCGAAGCGCGCTTCAGGTCCCAGCCGGGCTTGAGCCGTCCGAAGACCGAAAGCCACCAACTCTCCCTGGGTCGGTCTCCTGTTATGCGGCTGAATTGTCCGCTATTAATGATCGGCTCGACGCAAATGGGAGCCGCGACAGCAAAGCGATCGCCCACAGAAACACCATAAAAACTCGGCGGGGTCACGCCAAGAATTTGAAAAGGGTGGCCGCTTAGCGTCAATGTTTTGCCGATCACAGTGGCCGACCCGCCGTAACGACGCTGCCAAAATGAATAACTCAAATCCACGCCACCCGCACAACCCCTTTGGTCATCGGACGGGCCGATCAGCCGTCCCAGGAACGGTTGCACTCCCACCACCTGGAAGAACTCTCCGCTGACCCAGATTGTATTGGCATTATCGATCTCGCCGCCTTTCGCCAGGTTCTCGCTGTCGCTGCCCCACGCAGCGATCGACGAGAACGCCTCTTGCCGCTGCTTCACCTGCTCCCAGAGGGGAAAAGTGAATTCGGCATAGGGGCCGTTGAAATTGCCGGAGCCCCAGTGTTTCTTGTCGATGTGAACGATTGCCAACTGATTGGGATTCTGCACGGGGAGGGTACGCAGGCGGACGGCATCAATCAGTTGAAAGATCGCCGCGTTCGCGCCGATGCCAAGCGCCAGCGTGAGGATCGCGATAACGGCGAAACCCGGTGACTTGCCCAAAAGCCGGAGTCCGTAACGGATGTCCTGCATCAGCTCTCGCATGTTCGCCTCACGCCCGACGAATACAAGTAGAATACGGATTCGGGACCGAAATGTTCCGCAGTCTGTCAGACGTTGGTGATTGCATTGGGTTAGTCCGTGCGCGTGTTGGAGTCGGGGTTTCTGCTCTCCATCTGCTACCCATCGTACTGCTACAATATGTAGCGATAACTACCAGGGATGTCAAATCCAAAGAAGGCCGGACCAGAAGATTTAACGCTCAGCACTAGAAGCAAGCCCAGAAGCGAACAAAAGGAGAAAGTGTTTTTGAGGTCTAGTTCACCACACCTGTTGCGATTAGAAAATGTTTTCTCGTTTAGAATCAGTATGATGGGATGAATTTTAATCGCGAGGGTGTAGCGATTAGAGCGATCAATGAGCTGGCCGCAGTGTCGGGAGCGTCGTTTGGCCTATCGAGCGGGATATTCCTTCGTTTTGCGGGTCCGCGAATTGAAGACGGAGAAGCTACCGGTGGCGCTGGCTGCCAGTTCGATGTAATTGCCGTCGGTGCCTTTGCCGTCTTTGAATCCTGTCCAATACCGATCCCGGCGCGACTTCGTAAGCCTTAGCCAGGTAGGGCACCGAACAGCAGAGAACTTCATCCGGATGTGACTAAGGGTGCTAGACTAGTGCTGGAACTTTCATATGAATCTCATCGCCGTGGCCGTTGCTTTGGTCGCCCTACTGGTTGCCGCTGTCATCTATTTGCGATGGCCTTATACGAATGGATTCGGTCCCGTGCCACGGTCCATCAAGAATTTGCGGCAGTCTCTTTTCAATAAAGAAAACCATTCCAGAAATTAACGGCAGTCTCCCGCATCTGATTGCGGCACCTGAGACGATTAGTTCCCTTTGTCCTCTGTGCTTTCCGTCATCAGTTCGCGATCTGCAGGGTAATCAGCGCGCGGGATATTCCTTCGTTTTGCGGGTCCGCGAATTGAAGACGGAGAAGCTACCGGTGGCGCTGGCTGCCAGTTCGATGTAGTTGCCGTCCGTGGAATGATCGAGGTTCGCGATGTATTGGGGCGCCACGTTGTGTTTCGCGCCACCCTCGTCGGAGTAATGCAGCTGCCACAAATTCTCGAGTCCGGGCGATTTCTGGATCGTGTCCAACACCGAGGAGGAACCACCTTTCGTCTCGCCATTGTCCATCACCGCGACGCGCGGCCGGATGCCCCATATGAGCGCTGGACTGCTGCTGTGGTCCCAGCCGTGGTGTGAGACCACCAGGATGCTGACTCTGCCGATCTTGTTCACCGGGCACATTAGTTTCACTTCCTGATCGTGCGTCAAATCGCCAAAATCAATGATCCTGATTTTGCCGAACGTCATCACCATGCCAACCGACCGCCGGTTCTCGGTCTGATCTGTCGGATATTTGGGGGTTGCCGCGCAGGCCGAGGCGTTCGACTCGCCTGCGCCCGCAAGGGGTGACGCAATCAGGTTCCCATCCGCGCTGACGATTTCAACGCGCATTCCTTTTATCGGAATGATTTCGCCAGGATGCGCGACGACATGCTTGTATTTGCCAGTGCCGAGCACCTTTTCGTACGCCGCGTGGCCCTGGACGGTTGGCTGGTCGTTCATTTCGCGAAGAGGCCCATGGTCGATGAACGTGCCCACTGGAATTCGGGCCACAAGCTGAGGGACGCCTCCGACATGGTCCGTATGGAAATGCGTGATTACGACGTAATCGATCTTGTGAACGCCCGCCTTCTTTGCCAGGGCTACGATCCGGTCTGCGTCGCGCCCATTGTTGTCGGGCCAGCCGGTGTCAACGAGCAGGGAATCGCCCGCCGGGGTTACGAATAGAGTCGATTGCCCTCCTTCGACGTCGACGAAATAGATGCGCAGATCCTTGCTCACCGCTTGCAGATCGCGGGCTGCCGGCGCATATGAACCGGGCGCGGCCGTGACGCGGGCGTCTGAAACATGCGCGGCGACCGAATGCGTTGCCGCAGTTATGCGGCGGCCCGCCGCCGCGAACGCAATCGCGACACACGTTAGAACGACCACGCGGCGCATGGACGGCCGGTTGGATGGCGGGATGTTGACGCAGATTTCCGCGGAATGGTGGGCGTGAAAGCGGCGCAGAATAGCGAATTTCATTCGGAATCTCCGATGGGGCGCGAAGATGATGTTCGCGAACCGCGCCGAGGTCAAGCAGGAGTTGGCCGCTCAAGCTTCCGGAGAAAAAGAGAAGCCCCGATGCTCTTGCGATGCAGCGGGGCTTTGGTGGCGATGTGAGTTTTCGCTAAATGCTACCCGTTCCGTCACCGCCCGGACCAGGACCGGGCTTCTTCTTTTCGGGCGGTCGCTGGTGCTTCGGCTGCGGCCGTGGTTCCGGTCTGGGGCGCGCGGCCGGGCGCGGTTCGGGTCTGGTGGGTGGACGGACCTGCCGAGGTTGCGGACGCGGTTGCGCTGGCCGGCTGGCCGGCGGCATTGCGGGCCTGGGCTGAGGCTGCGTTCGCGGCATTGGGCGATTCGGCGCTACCGGTGGCCGATCAGGCTGGCGAACCGGCGGATTCGGATTTGGTCGCGCGGCCGGACGGTTCGGCGGTGTGAAACGGTGTTCTGGCCGAGCGGTGTTTGGACGCGAGCTTGGTTGCGGTAAAGCCGGGCGATTTTCCTCGGGTCGCGGTGCGGGCCGGGCCGGTATTGCGGGACGCGTCATGGGGTGCGGCGGCGGAGCGGCCGGTGCACGGGGCGGCGCTGTACGCGCAGGCGGTATGGCCCGCGCAGGCGGCGTTGTTCGCGCCGGCGGAATTGGCCGTGCTGGGCGCGATGTGGGGGCCGGTCGACCCGGTACTGCGGGCTGTGTGCGGCCCGGGGCCGGTCTGGCGGCTGGCGGAGTCGGCTGCGTCGTTTTGCCGGGAGCAGGTCTTGGTGCGGGCCGGTTCGGCTGCGTCCTGCCGGGAGCCGCGCGTCCGGGCGCCGCAGGTTTCGCAGGAGCAGTTGGCGCGACGTGGCGTGCGGGCGCTGAGGCTGCGGCTCGCGCACGAATCATTTGGAGCTGCGGCGAGTAGCCTGAGCGTTGAAGCGCGGCGTTCGTTAGCTGAGGATTGGTTGCGGGCCGCGGACGGCCGAGCGGTTGTGCCCGGGGCGACGGCTTCAATCGTGTCACTACTCGATGAGTAGCCACCGGCACACGCGGTGCCCTGCGGGCGCGAGCCATGCCACCTACCACGCTTGATCGCGTTGGCGTCAGAGAAGCTGTGGTGACCACACGTGGATGCATGATCTGCTGCTGATTCAGGCGGATCGCGCCTCGTGCGACTCGTTGGCCGCTAACGAATGTTTGCCGGTTCACCGCTGTGATGGCACGCGGATTGTTCGCATACGTGTAGTTGACATATGTGATGTGATTGACCGTGTAGTTGTTATAGACCCGGGTGATTTCTGTTTGATTGTAGTAGCGCGTGCCGCATCGATTGATTTCCTGGACGTATCGCGGACTGGCGCGATACGCGGGAACATAAATGTCACGCGGCCCCAGTGGATACCAGCCGACGCCCTGTACGCTGCCGAACGAGACGGAAACTCCAAATCCGCCTCCACCAACGAACCCAACAAGAGCAGGTGCGTACACGGGCGCGACCGCCACTGGCCCCGGCACCCAGCCCCACGAGCCGTTAATCACTGCCCATCGGCCGTAGTGAAAAGGCGCGAAGCCCCACGGTTGGGCATCCACCCACGTCCAGCCCCAAGGGGCGATCCAACACCAATGGCCCGTGTGGTAGGGAACCCAGCCGGAAGACACGTCGTTAGGCACCCAGTAGTTGCCATATTCGGAATCCGCGTGCCATGAGCCGTAGTGGTCGAGATCCTCGTAACCGGTCACTCCGGGAGCGACGTAGCGCGAGGAAATGGAGTGTTCGTCGGTCATCTCGCGAGATTGTGCCCAGCGCACGAATGCGTCCGGCTGGGGAACGGGCTGCACATTCTCGGAAAGGCTAGTGGTTCCGCTGAACACCGCGCGCTGGCCGCGCGCGACATTGAAATTCTGGTTCTGTCCTGTAACTGTGCCTTGGCCCGAATACACATCGACATAAGTTGTCCCGCCATTCGGGTCGGCCGTCACGACGTAGCTACCGGGCTGCACGATCGAAAACGCCAGATTTGGGGTATCGATCTCATATGCCTCGTTCGGATTCAAATGCGGAACGTCGATGGCGAGCGTACCCTGGGCAAGTTGAACTTGAGCGGTTTGGTCGTCCAGATTGAGGAACGAGATTCCGGTCGAGTCGCCCATGCGCAATGCGGTGCTTCCGATAAAGACTTCGGCGCGTGAATTCTGGTCGGACCAGAGGTTGTCGCCGGTCGTCAGCGGCCGGTTCAGTTCGGCATCGACCCAATCCTGCTCTCCCGCAGGCTGGTATGAGACTGAGCCCTGCATGTAATCCAAGTTCGCGACGCGCGTCGGAGGCGCTTCTTCCTGCTGATCCTGCGCTGCTGCTGTTTCAGGCGTAGCGAGAATCATCAGTCCAGCTGCAAACAAACAAATGAACCACGGCAGTTTTGTTTTCATCGTTGCGTTCTCAATGTCGGCCAAGCGCTCTAAGTTCGCCGCGCCCAGCTCATAAATCGGCTGCGCGGGCGGTGTTAGCCAAAAACCAAGTTTTCGAGGGCTGGTGCAGCGAGTGACAAATCGCTCGTGAATCGGGATCTTCGGGGTGCTCAGCGAACGGCCCGTTCAGCGAGCTCAACCTGGGCGATATAGATACTTTAAGCCTCGACCCGCCCCGTGCAAATCGGGTAGTTTCCCGGTGAAAGCGCAGACACTCCCTTAATTCGTATCGGTGCATGCTCGTGAACGCCTTCATTCTCAATGAGGCCTGTTCGTGTCTTCACTTCGACGCCAGTTAAGGAGCGCGACGCCGGGCCGTGCGGCTGTGAGAAGTTCTTTGACGGCGCTGCGCGGCGGCCCGGCGCGCCTGGCGGGAGAGCGCGCGAGCCCTCTCGGCGCTGCGGCGCGTTTTTTCTTTCGCTGTGCCACGCGCAGGCGGCTTCAAGGGGATCCCGGCGCGACGTGCCTTGCTCAATCCAATTGCAATGGCTTGTTTCGGCGACCGGGCACCGTGTTTGCCGTGGCGGACGTGCTCGATTTCTTCGCGCACAAATTCGCCGGCGGCTGTGGTTGGCGATTTTCCTTCGCGAAGATCTTCGTTTGCTTTGTCTACCGTCGATTTATTCGGCATGACTTCTCCTTACGCAGAGGGGCTGGGTCAACAGAGGGGGCCGGGCGACCGGATGATCGATCGAACAAGCCGCCCGTGCCTCCGTGCCACCCAGGCCAGTGCATCGATGGCAACTACGATTTACTTGCGAAGTGGGTCACGCTGCGCGGCGCGCTCCCGGTTCTTCTTCGACCGCGCTACGCCGTAACATTTGTGTGCCGATCGAAGCACCCCACATCGCTGCGATCCAGCCGAGGAAGGTGGCCGCAAACCCGCCGTAGCCCAGAGTGGAGCCTACGGTCAAAACGAACGGATTGTGCGTTCCGCCGATTGCGCTGGCGGGCGACATCGCTCGTCCAATCACCGCGACCGCAACCGCTGCTGATGCCATCGAGAGTCCGAACGTGATCATTCCATGGACGGCACCATCACGCCGGTTGCCGATTCCTGCGAGATGACCGGTGACGCGACCAGCGAAAAACAGGGCGATGATCGTGAGGATGACGCTCCAGATGGTTATACCGAGGCCCATGCCAGCTACCGGTGCAGGTGCAGCGGGGTTGGCAGAGCTGGAGAACACGCCCATTCCAAGCAATCCCCAGACAGTCCATATCCCCAGGAAGGTGAAGACTCCCGCCCAGATGGCGCCCCAATTCGGACGCGATACAACCGTCGTAACATTCACATTGTCTGCCATAACTTGTTCCCCCCTTGAATCCCGGGCT
>DASUJR010000241.1:0-9499 GCA_036279175.1 Candidatus Acidiferrales bacterium
ACTCACTTCTTACTCCTTTGATTCATTCAGGCGGTAATTCCCCGTTCGCTCGGCTGGGACACCGCCCCGAAAGCTATTTGTGCTTTGGTGCCTCTCCCCGTCACTAAAAAAACCTTGGGCTCTCACCCGAAGGCCTTCCGGCGCGTCAAAAGCAACTCAAGAGCAACAAACGCGGGCAAAACTCTAGCATACAGGCATTCTCTGAGGCAATAAGCTACATACATCCATCTAGATGATTCATCGGAAACTCTGCAGAATGAAGACCTTATATGCGACTGAGTAACTGGCAAACGCCCCTCGGTTTCTCCCCCTCTTGCGCCCTGTGGCGGGTTTGAAGGCTCGAGTAAACGCGCGCCGCCAAATAGGAACGTCGGCGTTCTCCGGTCAGCTTATCAGCAGCGTAGCTGCCCTCTTCTCCCCAGGTCCCATGCTGCGGTCTGGCTGTGCAACCGGCCTCGCATAAATTTCATCGAAGTGTGCCGTAATCTCTTCCTGGACAAAGAGTACGCGGACCGCCCAACCCTATGGCGTCAGCGAGCGCGCGACGAGACAAATCTATCCGTTCGGGCGGCAGAGCTGTGTCAAGATAGTCGTCCTCACAACATGAGGCTTGTAAACAAGGAGATACTGGAACATGCGCATCAAAGCGGCTGTGCTCGTGAGTTCTGCCGTCCTGCTTATCTGCTGTGCTCCAGCAATGGCCCAGGGCAATCATTCGGAGTTCTTTGGAGGGGCGACCGTCAACTATCAATCGACCGCCACCGGTCAGAACATCACGGACAGTCCCACGTATTCCGCCGGATATCTGTTGAATTATCGGTTTCACTTCAACGACTGGGCGGCCGTCGAGGTTAACTACGCGCACACGCGCTATACCCAGTTCTACTCAGGCGGCACAGGAATCATTAATTCCTGGACGCAGGCAAACGCCAAGGAAGCCTCAATGGCTTTTGTCTTTCAGTTTTGGAGCAGGTTCAACGGTCGCCTCCAGCCATTCGTTGAAGGTGGCATCGGGGGGCTGTCTTGGTCGCCTGTGTCAGATGGTTCGGTCGGTGGCCCTTTCAGCCAAAATCGTCCGGCCTTGCTCTATGGCGGCGGCTTCGACTGGAAAGCGTTCGGCCACTTTGGCTTGCGTCTGGGTTACCGGGGGCTCTTCTTCACTGCCCCGGATTTCAATGTCAACGGCCAGTTCACCAACGCCCGGACCCAAATGAAAGAGCCATACGCCGGCATTACATATCGTTTTTAGAGCCGGTGGACCAGTACGTCCGTACCGCTATCCATTCGCCACAGGTACCGTCTCGCATGTGACCTCCCAGCCAGTGACTCCACATGGTTATCGCCGTACTTTGGGGTGAGGGCATGAGCCCTGCCGGGACAGCCGATGACGGACAATCCAATACGCCCAAATCCAAATGACCATGAGGGTGGAGCAATTCGTCGGGCTCCGCAGACCTCGAACGCGTACGGAGATGAAATCGACCGTCGCCGGCGGCGTCGCGCGATGATATCGATCCCGGTCCGGATCCGGCAAAGCGGATACGCCCCTCGGGAGGAAATCTCAACGACCGTCGATGTGTCCCGCCTGGGGTTCCTCTTCGTTACGGCCTCCGCCGACTATTCCCGCGGGATGACAGTGAAAGTCGTTTTTCCTTACACCGAAACCACACACTGGATGCAGGCCGAGGAGCAGGCACGAGTCGTTCGCGTTACGCCGCTCTCAGACGGCCGGCGTGCCGTAGCAATAGCAGTTGGCCAACAGAACGCGAATACAAGCACACACTGTCCAGCAACTGCGGCGCCCATCCGAACTGACAGTGACCCCTCCCGCGCCGGAGTCCAATCCTCGCGCCCCGAACCCAAGCCCCTTGTCCTTGCTCTGGATTCCGAACCGACAGTCCTTGAAAACGTAAGAGCTCTTTTGGTCGCCGAGGGCTATGAGGTCATCGGTGTCAACAATGCTCGCGACGGTCACGAGATCCTGAACCTCTTCACTCCCGCCATGGTCATCGCCGAGATTGAGGGGGAAGGATTTCCAGGATACATCCTCTGCGCCCATGTCAAAGAGACACCAAGATTGCAACGTGTGCCCGTCGTGCTTGTCACCAGCGGAGGCAATCCCTCAGACTATCGGGGAGCCCACGCGCTTGGCGCAGTGGTTTGCATGACCAAGCCCTTCAAGAACGAACGGCTTTTGCAGGTGACTCGCCTCTTGGCGCCTTTGAAAAACCTGCGGCCGGCAAGGTGACGTGTCCAATCGCACGGTCGACTGATCGTTCGTTCGGCCCTGTCCGAACGAACAGTAATCGGCACGACCCAGCCGCCATTTCCGCTGGTCGTGTTTCTGCTCGTTTTTCTACAATTGGAAATGTGGAATGTCCTAAGTGTGCCACCGATGCCCCGGAAAGCGCCCGCTTCTGTCCCCGGTGCCACGCTACGCTTCAATTCGATTGCCCCGCCTGTCACCACAAACAAACCCACGGCGGGAAATGCGAGAAATGTGGCGTCGACTTTATCAAATACCTTACTGCAGCCATTTCTACCGAAAAGTCAAAAGCCGATGCCACGCACGAGCGTTCGCGAAAACGGTCGACGATGCTCAAACATCTTCTGCTTGCGCCCCTCACGGGCGGCTTGCCACTGATCCGCCATCTCTTTGCTCTTGGACGGAAGGACCATGCCGGCTAGCAGTTTGTCTGCTCTTCTAGACGATAATTGCCCGCCGCGTTATTTTACGCGGTAACTGGTTGCACGGCCGCCACGGCGGCAAACGTCGCTCCATCTGTCTCGCATCCTGTTGGCATCGGCACAAATTCGTGGTCACGCGTGACCTTTCGCCTCTGGCTTTCGCCCGCTCCAATGACGCGCTCGTTCGCTGCGTGGAAGTACCTTGAAGGCGGGAATAAGCCAGTCCTGGAGAATTCCGCGCCAACAGCACGCTTCACTTCGCGGAACCAGTAATCGAACGTCCCTTCGGCGACTCCAACCAGTCGTATAGCACTCCTATATTCCACCCCTTGCAGAAAGTATGTCTCGAATAGCTTCAGCCTTCCCTTCCACTCAGACCGTCGCAGCGCATTTCGTCCGATTCGTTCGAAATCGGCCACGTATTCACACGCACGCGCACGAGCCGGGCGCCAACTGTACCCGTTCGCCGGCCTTTCCAAAACAACAGGCCGAACGCGTCCTTCGCCCTCATTCAGCTCTGCTCGCAGTCTCCGATATCTTGCGTGGCACTCGTCGAACATTTCCGAACTTTTCATCTGTTCCCCCAAGTGAATGAAAGATGTCGAAGAAAACCCCCGGTTGTTTGGCCCACCCGATTAATCGGTGCGACGCTAACGGCCGGCTATCGCCCAAAACCGACTCGCCGTGCGTGTCGAATAGCCCTTTCAGTTTTGTTGATCCGTCGAAGACGCTTGCAAGAATTCGCCGAATCGCCAGACCTCTTTGGTCCGATCGCATTCCTCTTCGATAGCGGAGACGCACGCATCGAAGCACTCTCCCCATCCATTCAGATAACCCCGTGAGTATTCGTCAGCGAGCCGCTCCCGCTCCTGTTGCCTTCGTTCCATCTCAAGCGACTCAGTTTCCTCGATTGCCGGCGCCGCCAAGGCCCAACGAAGCCGATACTTGAACTCCCTGGCAAATCGCAGAACCCAATGAAATGGGACCGGCGCGTACACTCCGATCCGCCGACGCGGCTCGTACCACGCCATTCGCCATCCCGGCGAAACATTCCCCCCGCACGCAACATCCTTTGTTACGCGTCGCCTTATCTCCACCGCGTCCTCCTTCCTGGGGGCCACTGCGGCCATCCATCTATGCTATTGATGTCAATAACCTTCGTATGTACTATGGACCGCGGATTCACCCTCGGTTGGAGGGGATGTAAAGGAACCCATGGGCACTACCCAGCCGCCCGTTCAATATCTGTTTGCGTCCTCGCAAAATGCGGTCGAGGCATATTCCCTGTCGTGTCGCAATCATCTCGCGAACGTCGAACGTTCATTGGGTGACCTCCTCGATCAATGGCTGCAAGTTCAGAATGCCGAACGCTTTGGTAGGACGATGCTGCGGTTGCGACGCGCCGACGTGGATCTGGAACTGCTCGGGCAGTCGTTCGCCGCTCGGGGCCGGTTGTTGCCGCCCGCCCCCGCAATCCTCACCGCATATCCGCTCCCAGCCATTGTTCACTCGCTTCCGCCCAGCACCACTGCGCATCCACCATTCCTTTTGCAAGGTTCAGCCTTTGCGATAGAGGATCAGATTTGTCTCCGCGCTGCTCCGGGCTTCGACGTCGCAATAGGCCTTGCTAGAGACGAATTCATGTCGCCTACCTCTTCGCGTCTACTCCCGGATCCGGCACCGATGCTTGCGTCTTCCGCATCCAACAGCGGCTCGATCGACAATCCGCTGGCAATTCGGCGAGAGTTCCGGTCAACGCCATTGCTAACCCAGCCGACGACCGGGGCGCAGCCGACGCGGGCTCACCCGCGCTCCGGGCGAATCCGTTTCAGATACGTCCGTGCAAGCCCAGCCAAGAGACTTCTCCGCACGGGCGATTTCCCGGTTTGCGCCAAAATCGCCTGAACGGCACGCCGAAGCCCCCCGCCGCGTCAAACCTTTTTCTCGAAGCTCCATCGATCAGTGAAAACCCGAATCGCCCCACGCTGTTCCCACTCAACATAACTATGCAGTAGAAGAACAGGTCTGGTTACGAAGCTTTGCTCGCTGCTTTGGGCCCGGGCGATCGCAGAGGCAAGTAGCGAGTTGACGGTAAACATAACTCGGTTTCTTGGGGCGTCATTGGGCGGGCAGCGGCCTATGCACGCACTTCAACGTAAACAATGGTGCCTCGCATCGAGTGCTGCACATGCAAGTTGGCGTCATTCGCGCTGTCGTCTCGCTAGTTTTTGCGTGCTGTCCTTACACTGCAGATGAACAAGCTTGTGATTACAGGCCGCTTTCCTTGCGAATCTGCGGTCAGGGAGGCGAAGGGAAAACGGCGCGGACAGAAATTACTAATTGCGTGCTGTCCTTACACTGCGGATGAACAAGCTTGTCATTACAGGCCGCTTTTCTTGCGAATCTGCGATCAGGAGATGAAAGGAGAAACGGCGCGGACAGAAAATTGCTAATTGCGTGCTGTCCTTACACTGCGGAGGAACAAGCTTGTGATTGCAGGTCGCTTTCCTTGCGAATCTGCGATCCGGGAGGCGAAAGGAAAAACGGCGCGGACAGAGATTACTAATTCAGTGGGCCACCGTTGTCAGGGATTTAATGGCGTTCGAACGAGTTGTCCTGATGCTGCGGCGCACGGGAAAGTTCGACTTTCGCGCGCAGCTCTCACCAATATTGGCGGATGTCGGACATCGATGTGTTTCCATTTCGGACGTAGACAACCGAGCACGGAAGAAACAAACGAGCGAAGATCCGAGGTCGCAGCCAGTTTGGGGGCCATCCTGTAAGCCTCAAACTTGGCCAAACGTGGCTTGGTCATCATACGATTGTGTCAAGACGTTTGACCGACGTGCGGCGCTGATCCCAACCTTGTGCGGGCCCTTTCGAACTTGCCCGGGTGCCATAACATGATTAGGAGCCCTGAAGGTACAACGCCTGCTCGCTATCGATGGGCCCGTTTAAGTTGTCTACAACGCAGTCGGCTAGCAAAGTGAAATGTCCCCGTCTGACGTACCAATCTCGGTGTGAGTTCCTGAGCTGATTTTTGGACTTCATCGGGGATGAGGATTTGGAACAGGGCACGTCGCTGGAGTCCCCTGCTTTCCCCGGAAAATCCTCTCCTACCTGCATCTCCGTTCTCCTGCGAACAAATCCTGAGGGCGGCACTAGTTCAACGAGCTGTGTGAGCGTTGCTGATTGTAATCTTGCCGAAGCTCTCGATTTTTTCTTTTTGCGTCGCCGATGCTTTTAGCCGAGTTCGCATTCAGAGTTCGTGGCGCAGCGGGCCGTTGGAACTTTCGATGTAAGCGTTCTAAGCCCGTGTGCCAGGCTGGATGAATTCGAGACTGCGGGGCGTTCGTTGCCCCAGGCAGCCAGCGCTCGGCTTCGAAACTCTGGTCCGTTGTCTAGAACAAGGCTTTGGCAACCCTATCTCGCCAGCGATGCGGTCCAGCATTCGCGGCACAGGCGTCCACCGAGCGAGGTGTCCACTCCGATCGCAGGGCACTCCCGTGTAGTCATCCACGATCGTCAACCTGCAAATCACTTTCCCGCTGCTCACGCAATCACTCACAAAGGCGATCGACTATCGCTAATTTGGCCGCATCGCAACGGTGTTCGCCAGTGCGCCTTTCCAACGAATCCGCCGTTGCTGCCGAACGCGCATGGCCAATCCTTCCTTACGATACGGCCGATACACTCGCTCTTCCCTCATTCCCGATTGCCCTAGCATTGCCGTCAGACGTGCTTTCGCCATGCCGGATGACATTCGTGCGCTTCTCCGCTCCACGTTTTGGAAGAATTCACATTTCAGGTGTCATTCTTCGCGGGGCAGGCCGTCGGTAAGCGCGCCGTCCTCCATTCGGAGAAAGTAGGCGGATTTCGAGACGATGATCGTGGTCGAGGGTTCGAGTCGTTCTGTCGAAATCACACTGGCCGCTACGGGTTAACGGTCGAGCGATGAGCGAGCGCGAACTTGATATACGCCTCAATGGTTTGGCGGTCGCCGCCAGCAAGGGGCCGGCCATTGATAAAAAGTGTTGGCGTGCTGTCGACGTGCAGGGCGACGCCTTCGGCATGGTTAGCTTCCACAGCCTGTTTTGCTTCCGGAGAAGCCATACACGCCTTGAATGAACTGGCATTCAGGCCAATTTGAGTCGCGAAACCAGTCATTTGGTCGAAAACATTGTCGGGCGTGATCGTGTCCTGATGGTCGAAGATCAAGTTGTACATCTTCCAGAACGCTGGTGACGATTGCTCGAACGCGCAGTGTGCACCGATGGAAGCGCTTTCGGCCCAAGGATGGATTTCGGTGAGCGGAAAGTCCTTAAACACAAGGCGCAGTTGAGGATAGTCCTTCTCGACAGACTCCATCGCGGTGTGGACTTCGCGGCAGTGCGGACACTCGAAATCCGCAAACTCAACGATAGTGACGGGCGCGTCGGCCGGGCCACGGGAAGGATCTCCGTTGACGTGGAGCTTGGCTAGATTGGAAGCGAACGGGTTGGCGGAAGTGTCGAACATCTCGCCACGGATGAATTCCTTGCCGTTTTTGCTGATGTAATAGGTGGCGCGCTGAGTCTGGCCCTTATAGGTTACAGCGAATGGTACGGAATAAAATTCGGGCGACGGCGACGCCCCTAGCGGCCCAACTTCGACTTTATACTCAGGGCCCCAAGTGAACAAATTCCGAATGAAGGCCTCAGCAGAATGCGTGAGGACCGATTCGTTGGTTTGCGCAGATCCCGAATGCGTAGATTGCGCACGCGCGCAAAGAACCACAGTGAAAATTGCGAGTAATAAGTAAACATACGTACATCGCATGAGCAGAGCTCCTATGAGTATCGCCCGAAATCTGCGCCCTAAGCGCACCGATCGACCGAATATGAAACCACAGACAAAGTGACCTGGCTAGTAGGGAGTGTCGCGACGAGGCACACACTACCAAACCACGGAGCAGAGCGCTGGCTGGGGCACTCGGGCGTCGCCCGTGGCGGGCGCCGATCAGGGTATTCCCAACCGCGCTCCAGTCGAGGGGACGGTATCTCCTCTGGTTAAGAAGATTTACCCCAGATGTCGCCGATCGTGAAGCCTTCCGGGAATGGATCACTCGAATCAAGGACGTAGGTACTGAAGCCGGTAAGCCAAGCTCGGCCGCTTATCGTTGGCACGACGGCGGCGCGATCTCCGATTCGCGTTTCGCGAATCAGGCGGCCAGTAAACGTCGTTCCCAGGACGCCTTCGTGGACGAAGTCGCGCCCGAGGGGCAGTTGGCCTTTTGCGTGAAGCGCTGCCATTTTCGCGCTCGTGCCCGTGCCGCAGGGCGAGCGGTCGAGCGCGCCGGTCCATGACGCCGGCTGCTGCCAATCCAGCTTGCCCGTGGAGACAATCACGGCGTTCCTCCGATCAACGCCAGGCGTAGGGGACGGTGCGGAAAGCTGCGCGATCGTGACGCCGGAAATCGCGGGATTCTCGGGATGCGCCACCGGCAACTGCTCCTGCGCCGCCGCCTTGATCATTTCGCCGATGCGAGTGATATCGCGGCCTTCATCAGGCGTGAGTCTCAGCCCGAACGGCTCGGCGTCGGCAATCACGTAAAACATTCCACCGTAGGCGACATCGACTTTGACGGTGCCGAGATTTCTAACTTCAATCGGAGTATCGACGTGCGTAGCGAACGCGGGCACATTCTGGAATGTGACTCGGACAACTTTGTCGTCCTCGATTTGCGCGTCGACTTCGACCAAACCTGCGGGCGTGTCGAGCTTGATCTTCATTAGTGGGCCGGTGATGGGCACCATCCCTGTCTCGAGCAGCACAGTAACGACGCAAATCGTGTTGCTGCCCGACATCGGCGGATATTCCACCTGCTCCATGATGACGAAGCCTGCGTCTGCTTCGGGAATCGTGGCCGGCAGGATCAGATTGCAGTTCGAAGCGGGATAGCCACGCGGCTCGCGGAGCATGATTTTGCGCAGGTCATCCTGGTGTGACGCCAGGTAGCTCATCTTCTCGAACATGGTGTCGCCCGGCACGTCGGGAACGCCCCCTATGATCACGCGCCCCGGCTCGCCGCAGGCGTGGGCGTCGACGGCGGTAATTGTCTTCGAGAATTTCAATGTGCGCTCCGAATCCTGATTTGGTGCGCGAAATGATACCGGAGAAACAGCAGGTAGGGGAAGCAGCTGAGGCAAGGAAGTAGACGAAAAACACGGCCGATGGCACAACGAAGTAATCAAAAACGGGACGTCACGGGGCGGGACCACAAAGGGCTTCGATTAGTGACGCTGATACACCCGAACGTAATCGACGAGCATGCGCTGGGGGAACACGGTGGAGGCGTCAGGATTGCCGGGAAAATCGCCACCCACGGCGACATTCAAAATGATGAAGAAAGGATGATTGAAGACCCAGCGCTTGCCGGAGGTGTCGGCGGGCGTGCGCGTCTCGTAGCAATGGCCGTCGACATAGAAGCGCACCACCGACGGCTCCCACTCAATCGCGAAAGTGTGGAATCCGTCGGTGAAGCGGCCATTAGGAAGCGTATAAGTCCCGGTCAGCGCGTGATTGCCGGAATATCCCGCGCCGTGCATGCTGCCGTGATTCACTGCTGGCTCGGAGCCGATATTCTCCATGATGTCGATTTCGCCGCACGTGGGCCATTCAACGCTCTTGCAGTTGTCGCCCAGGATCCAAAACGCCGGCCAAACGCCGCGCCCGGTTGGTAGTTTGATGCGCGCTTCGAAGCGGCCGTACTTCTGAGCGAAATGCCCTTCCGTTGTTATGCGGGCCGAGGTGTAGTCCCGATGAATGCCAT
>DASUJR010000242.1:0-2133 GCA_036279175.1 Candidatus Acidiferrales bacterium
GTGACCGGACCGACGTCCTCTCCGTCATAAATGACTGTGCCGAGGCCGTGAATCAAGATTTCGGCGCGCAGCAAGTCCGGGTAACAAGCGGCTCCGCCCCGATGCACATTCCGGCGAGCCGCCAGGTGACCCAGGGCATCATGCAGCGTCTGATGGAACCGATGAGCCAATGGGCGGCCATCGGCAGCACACTGCAAATCAATGTCCAAAAGGAACCCGGCGAAGGCAAAGACGACAACGTCGCCATACTGTTCGAGGCGCGCAACTGCGAGGCCGCCAAGGCAATGCAGGATTGCGTGCTCTTTGCGCCTGCGCTGCACGCCACTCCAGCCAAGGCCAGCGAATTCCTCAAGGCTTCACTGGCGATCGGACACGTCGGGGGAACGATCAGCTCGCCGCCTATGGAAAACGGCTTCAGGCAAATCCACGTGACGTTCCCGGCGAGCGCCGATCGCGAAAGCAAGGATTTCGAGGGGATCCCGCGACAGTGGCTGCAGGACCTGAGCGACGAGTACGAGAAGTGGGTCCTCGGCACGCTCGAAGTTGCCTGAAGCTAAGATACCGCTGAAATGCTGGGAAACAACAGCCGGATCTCACGGACCCATGCAGCTATTTTCGTACTTGGTCGCCGCGGCTGGCTTAGGTGCGTGCTTCGCAGGACGGCCACGGCCGACAACGCCATCCGAGCGGGCGCGGAGATAGACGTAGATGTCGTCGAGATAGCACATGACGTTTTTGTTGGTACCCCAAGCCGGCATCACCAACGTCTGAGCCGTGTTGACGTCTCTTTTGCCGCCCGCGACGATTCCCGCAAATTCGGAATAGTCCATCGTTTTGAGCGCCTGGGTCAGGTCCGGCCCGAAGCTCGAACCCGATCCGTCGGGGCCATGACAAACTTCACACCCGCCGTTGAAGCGCCGAAAACCTGAGAACGTGTGCCAGTCGACGGAGCCATCCGGCGCGATCTTGTAGGTCGGATCACCCTTGGCGTCGTAATACTTGCCATCCACTTGCTTGACGGCTTTCGATGCTTCCGGTGTCTTGGGCATCGTTGCAGCATTGCCAATATCTGCGCCGCAAGACGCCGCCAGCCCGAAAGCAAACGCAAGCATACCAAGTCGCGCAAGAAAGTCTCGCATCGTGAACGGCCTCCACATAACTCGTTGCTGATATCGGCGTCGAGCGAGCGTCGGCATTCTGCTGACGGATGATCGGCGTCATGATGAGAGTGCATGATCGACGCTCACCATACAATTTCGGTTCCCGCGAGGAAAATTATAATGTCGTAAGGTGAGCAAAGCAATTAACCGTCAGCTTCGCGTCCGGTACAGAAGAGGTCCTCGCAGTCGCCGCCTTGTGTGGCTCTGTAGACGGCATGAGTTGGACAGTCAAACAGGAAGCTCGCATGCAGCAGACCGTCGTCAGAGTCATTTGCGCAATCGGCCAGTCCGGACAGCTTGGCCTCAACGGCGTATTGCCTTGGGAAGGCGACAAACGGCCGGAGTTCGTAGCGGACGTCGCGCGCTTCTTCGAGATCACAAGAGGTCACGTGCTGCTCGCAGGGCCGCGAACGATAGCGAGCGTTCCTGAATTTGCGCGCGCCGACCGCACGCTGGGCGTCTTGAGGTCGAGCATGGACCCGGAACAGACGCTGCGCGGTTTCGCGGGGCGCATTGTCTTCATCGGTGGCGGACCGCCTGTGTGGGATGTTTACGCGCGTTTTGTCAGCCACTGGGACATCACGCGCCTTCCCTATGATGGCCCGGCCGACCGCTGGTTCAATCCGCAATGGCTGACGGCAGGCACGCGCGGACAGGGGGTGTAACTTGGCGGCCCTTACAGGGATCAGTGAAGACCTTCCCTCAGCATGACGAACGATTGAACCTCGTAGGCCTGCTCCAATAACTGCAACAGCTCGAAGGGAGGGCCGGAGGCTTTGGATCTCTTCCAATACACCTCAAACTCCACCCGTTTATGGCCTGCGTTCTTGTCCTGCCGCAGGAAACGCGCGCCAAAGCCGGACGGGCGGATGAGAGCGTCAACGTCCGGAGACGCAATGGCGTCCGCGGGCGTCGCAATGACGAGCCTGCCGCGACGCTTTCTCGGAATTCTGTCGTCGAGCCATTTCAAAAC
>DASUJR010000243.1:0-18698 GCA_036279175.1 Candidatus Acidiferrales bacterium
AGTGTGTTGCGGTTGAATTCATACAGGTTGCCATGAAACGCATTGGTGCCACTCTTGGTGACCATGGCGATCTGTGCGCCGGCGGTGTGACCCTCCGTCGCGCCATAGTTCGAAGTGGTCACGCGGAATTCCTGCACGGAAAATGGCGTCGTCGGCAAGATGCCGTTGAAGGCATAGTTGCTGAACTCGTCGTTGTTGCTGACTCCGTCGAGCGTGATATTGTTCTGGTCGCTGCGCTCTCCGTTCACGGAGCCGGCCCGCGTGTCATAGGTTCCCTGCAGAAGATTCTCGCCGTTGTACACGACTCCCGGTTGCAAGCTCAGGAGCAGTACTGTGTTCTCGGCTTGCAGCGGAAGATTTTCGATGGGAGTCGTGCCCATCGTTTGACCGACGGTCGCATCCGTGCGATTGATGATCGGAGCTTTCTCGGTGACTGTGACTGTTTCCTGCGCGGTCCCGACCTTCATGTGGACATCAGCGGTCGCGGGAAGGTGAACAAGGAGTGTAAGCCCGGACTGGTGATATTTGGCGAAGCCGCCTGCTTCAACATCCAAACTATAATTTCCGGGAAGAACGTCAGGGAAAGCGTAATCCCCCTGGGCAGTCGTTACCGTGGTGCGCGAGGCGCTTGTGTCAGTGTTGGTGAGGCGAACGGTCGCGTTGGGAATCGCGGCGCCGCTCGGATCGGTAACAGTTCCGCGCAAGGATGTTGTGGCTTGTCCCCAAACAATGGCAGCCCAAAGGAAGACGGTGCAAACAGCGGACACACCGCGGATTATGCGGTTACGATTCATGCGGATCACCCCCCGAGGTTTCCGCGTCGCGCGAGGAGCACCAGCGGACTATTCGCGCGTCGCTCCTATATAGCAGCCGGACTTTATTCGGTCGCTGCAACGATGTCAATGCTGACGTGAAATCCAATTGCGGCCATTTGCGGCCTGGTGGGTGGTGCGACAGCCTCTACAGCTGCCTGGCGTCGCGGAGGAAGCGTGCGGCTTCTTCGGGCGGAGTGGGATTGATGTAAAAGCCCGTGCCCCACTCGAAGCCGGCGACTTTGGTCAGCTTGGGCATGATTTCGATGTGCCAGTGGTAGTGATCGTTCGCCTCTTCACCGATCGGCGACGTGTGGATCACATAGTTGTAGGAAGGATGCGCGAGCGTCGAATCCAGGCGGCTGAGAAAATCGCGCATCAGTTTCGCGAGATTCCCGTAGTAAGGCGTGGGCATGTTCTCGAATGCCGAACTGTGCTGGCGCGGCAGAATCCATGCCTCAAACGGAAAACGCGGAGCGTACGGAGCGAGCGCGACAAAATAATCGTTCTCCTGAATGACGCGCGTGCCCGTCTCCATCTCCTGGCGGATCATGTCGCAGAAGATGCAGCGCTCCTTCTCGTCGTAATAGTGCTTCGAACTGTCCACTTCTTCGCGGACGCGCTTCGGCACAATGGGCAGTGCGATCAACTGGGAATGCGTGTGCTCCAGGGACGCGCCCGCGGCCTCGCCGTGATTCTTGAATAGAAGAATGTAGCGAAAGCGCTTGTCGTTCTTCAGGTCGAGCATGCGGTCGCGATAGGCCCACAGGACTTCCTCGATGGCCTTATCGGAAAGAGTCGCCAACGTCTGCCGATGGTCGGGCGTTTCAATGATCACTTCGTGAGCGCCAACTCCGTTCATGCGGTCGAACAGGCCTTCGCCCTCGCGGTCGAGCCCGCCCTCGATGCCGAGCGCCGGAAATTTGTTCGGCACCACCCGCAGCGACCAACCCGGCGTGTCCCGTCCGCTGCCGTTGCGGCCGTAGGCAAGAATCTCAGGCGGCGTCTTTCCTTCGTTTCCCGGACAGAAGGGGCAGTTCGGATTGCCCTTGATCTGGACGCTCTCGCGCGCGAAGTCCGTTGGACGCTTGGCTCGGTCCGTCGAAATAATCACCCAGCGGCCTGTGATCGGGTCTTTGCGAAGTTCCGGCAAACCTGACTCCTCCTTGTTTCGCGCGCTACAAGCGCGACGTACTGCGCGCTGTGGTTGCGACGTAACGCGCCGTCAGCGCGACATGGTGCGCATCAGCGTAACGCAATGTTCGAAGCCACAAGCGTGGACGTAAGAGCTCGCGTGCTAGAACCGTGACAGCGCCAGAAACCGGCGCGCAGTGGGTGCGCCGGTACGCCCCTCAAAGGCCGATATTCTACTATGGAGCACAAGCGGAAGCGCGTGAGCGGTGTTATTCGGTCGGTATGGTCAAACGGCGGGCTTAGCCAAAACGAAGCAGCGGGGCTCGCGCCGGGCTGCGACGCCGACCCCGCCGTTTGAAAATTTACCTATCTCTCTCGAACTAATTGAGGCGAAACAAGTGAGTCGAACTGGCGGCTCTAGTGGTCGTGATCATGATCATGATCACGATGGTGCTTATCGCCGTGATGGCTGTCGCGCCAGTGCCAGTACTGCTTTTGTTCGTCCTGATTCCGGTGGTCGTAGTCCATGTGCCTGCGATGCGTGTCCACTTCCCACTGCTGGTAATACACGACCTCGTGATGATTCCATCGATGATAATCGTGGCCGTCGTAATCGTAGACGCGCGCGGCGCATCCGGTTATCACGATGGGAGAAAGCAAGACTGCGGACATCAGAAGCGTTCCAAGGTATCGGCGCATTCATGTCTCCATTTCCGGCGGGGCCACTCTCCGATGGGTCGCCGCCGAAGGGAACTGCTCTCCCACATAAGAGGAAGAACACGGTATCGCGAAACGAGTTGCAGTGTTTCCGGAACCCCCGCGGACCTTTCGTGCGCGTTCGGGCTCTATCTGTTTGATTCCAATGAACGATATCTGGAATCTTGTCATCGTTGAGAACAGGTTTTCTCGGCCGGTCTTGCACTTCAACGGAACCGCTGAGGCCCGCCGTGCGTAAGTACCGGGCAGGAGGCAACCGATGGGAATGTTCTGGCAGAACGTGCGTGCGGGATTTCGCGGGCTGGCAAAATCGCCGGGATTTGCCGTTATAGCGATCCTGACTCTTGCGCTCGGCATTGGCGCAAACACCGCGATCTTCTCGGTTGTCAACGGCTTGTTCCTGCATCCGGCGGGTGTCGCGCAACCCGATCGCGTCGTCGTGCAGCGCGTCCGATACGTCAAGCTCGGATTAACGAACATTGCTGTTTCGGCTCCCGACTACGCGCGCGTGCGCGACAGCAAGAATCTGTTTCAGTCCGCCGCGCTCGAAACCGGCGCCGACTTCAACTACAGCACGGGAGATTTTCCCCAACGGCTGCAGGGCGCGGAAGTTTCGTGGCAATGGTTCAACGTTTTTGGCGCGCGTCCAATTCTGGGACGCGCGTTCACGCCGGAAGAGGATCAGCCAAACGCGAACCATGAGGTCGTTCTGGCGTATCCCGCGTGGCGGCGCTTGTTCGGCGGCGATCCGAGCATCGTCGGCCGCAGCATCCGTCTGAACGGGCAGGACTACCGCGTGATTGGCGTAATGGGCAGCGGGTTCGATTGGCCGAATCCGGAAATCGACCTATGGACGCCGCTCGGGCTTCCACACGATGCATTCGCAGTCGATAAAACTTTCAACGAGAACTATTTCGCAGCGGCGCGCCTGCAACCGAACGTTTCGTTCGCGCAAGCGAGCGTGTACGTGAACCTATTGTCGAAGCAGTTCACCGATCCCCGCGCGAAATCGTACGCCGAAGCGTCGCAGTGGAGCATGTTTCTGATGCCGCTTACCAGCTTCGTGTTCGGCGACCTGAGCACGCCCATCCTGATTCTCGGCGGCGCCGTTGCGTTCGTGCTGCTGATTGCGTGCGCGAACATTGCCGGCCTGCTGCTCGCGAAGGCTGCGGGGCGGTCGAAGGAGCTTGCGGTGCGGGCGGCGCTGGGCGCCTCGCGCGGGCGCCTCGTCGCGCAGACGCTCGCCGAAAACCTGGTGCTTGGGCTGCTTGGAGTAGCCGCCGGATTGTTGCTGGCGCCGCTGGGAATTCGCGCATTGCTGCTCGCGGCTCCCACGAAGCTGCACGCCGAATCGCTGACGTTTCCGATTGACGGCTACGTCCTGGCGTTCACCATCGGCGTCGGATTGATCGCGGTGCTCATTTTTGCCGCGGCGCCGGCGTGGCACATGTCGCATGCCGATCCTTACGACGCTTTGCGCGAATCGGGCCGGTCGACCACAGCCAGCCGCGCGCGTCAGCGGTTTCGGTCGTTTTTGGTTGCGGGAGAAATCGCTATGGGACTCGTTCTGCTGGCGGGGACCGGTCTTTTGCTGAAAAGCCTCGCGCGCGTCAGCGACGTGAATCCCGGTTTTCAGCCGCATGGCGTGATGACCGGCGGCCTCGCTCTGCCGGACACCCAATACGACAAGCCCGAAAAGCAAATTGCGTTCTTCCGCAACGTGCTCGATCAGCTTTCGAGCACGCCTGGCGTGACGGCGGCAGGCGCAGGTTATCCGCTACCTTTCACGGGAGGCAATAGCTCGGCTTCGTTCGCCATCGAAGGACTGACGGTGCCGCCCGGCAGCCCCGGGCCGTGGGGCGATATCCGTTTTGTGACGCCCGGATATTTCACCGCGCTGGGGATTCCGTTGATCAAAGGGCGGCTTTTCACGGAGTCCGATCGGACCGGCTCGCAAGACGTTGCGATCATCGACGAAAATCTGGCGCGACAGTATTGGCCGAATGAAGATCCCATCGGCAAAGAAATTCGCCGGGGGAGCAAGAGCCCGTGGGCGGTGATCGTCGGCGTCGTCGGCCACATTCGATTCACGCAGCTTGTAGGCGAGAATTCGTCGTCGCAAGGGTCGCAAAGCGCGTCGGCCGGCGTTTACTATTTCCCGATCTACCAGACCGAGGCGCCCTACGGCTTCCTGATCGCCAAGTCCAGCGGCAATCCATTGGCGGTGGCCGACGCGATTCGGCGTGCGGTGCGCGGTCAGGATGCCAACCAGCCCGTTTCGGACATGAAAAGCATGGACGACCGAATCGCGGAGTCGCTCGGGCCGCAGCGCTTCGCGGCAAGCTTGCTGGCTGTGTTTGCGGTGCTCGCTACGATTCTCGCCGCTGTTGGACTGTATGGGTTGGTCAGTTACAGCGTGACGCAGCGAACGAACGAAAGGGGGATCCGCATGGCGCTGGGCGCGAACCGTGGCGACATTCTTCAGATGGTGCTTCGCGAAAGCGCTCGCGTCGCGGCAATCGGAGCCGGCGCGGGAATCATTGCGGGCCTCGTTCTGACGCGCGCCATGCGTGGCGTCCTATACGGAGTCAGCGCCTACGATCCCGTTTCCTTTGGAGGCTCCGCCGTGGCGTTGATTCTGGTCGCGCTCGCCGCCAGCTATATTCCGGCGCGGCGAGCCACTCGCGTCGATCCCATGGTCGCCCTGCGCTACGAATAGCCCAGCGCCCTCCGTCAGAAAGCGAATCGGCTTGAGAACACTCCAACACTCCCTTTCTGTTCTCGTTCAGAATGATTGGTGACACTCGGTAGAGTGTCGCCATGCAAATTCGATGGGGAAGGTACCCAAAGCGCGAGAGCTCTCGCGCTTTGGGTACGCGCTGAGCCGACCGGCGCAGCTGCGCTTGCAGTGGATGACCCACTATCTCCAAAACGGCCGGAACGCGGCCTTCACCTGCCGGCATTTTGGGATGACGCGGCAGACGTTCTATCGCTGGTGGCGGCGGTACGATCCGCACAACCTCACGAGCCTGGAGGATCGGTCGCATCGTCCGCATCATCGCCGACAGCCGACCTGGACCGCGGCGCAATCTCAAGCGGTGCTGGACCTCCGCCGCGAGTACCCTCGCTGGGGTAAGGACAAGCTGGTTGTGGTGCTCCGGCGCAAAGGTTTGCGCTTTTCCACTTCCATGGTGGGTCGCATCCTGGGCGATCTGAACCGTCGAGGCATATTAGTTGAAGCACGGCCGCTGGCAGCAGGATGGAAAGCACGCAAGAAGATGCAGGGCCGCCCCTGGGCTCGCAGAAAGCCCCGTTTTTGGCCCATTCGACAGCCCGGCGATCTGGTGCAACTGGATACTAAGGACATCCGGCCGCAGCGCGGCGTGGTGCTGAAACACTTCTCGGCACGCGATATGGTTTCACGCTGGGACGTGCTGGAAGTGCACGAACGCGCTACTTCGTTGGCAGCCGCGCATTTTCTGGACAGTTTGCTGAATCGCATGCCATTTCCCATCGCGGCTCTGCAGGTCGATGGCGGCAGCGAATTCGCTGCCGAATTCGAAACTGCTTGTCAGCAACGCGGTCTGCCGCTCTTTGTCCTGCCACCACGTTCCCCCAAATTGAACGGGCAGGTCGAACGATCCCACCGCACGCATCACGAAGAGTTCTATCAGGTGATCCCCGATCACTGGAATATCGAATCGCTCAATCCGCAGCTCCGTCGGTGGGAGCACATCTACAACACCGTGCGCCCTCATCAGGCGCTCGGATACCGGACTCCGCTCGAATGCGTCGAGCAGTGGAAATCTCAATCCAACAAGGCCCAGTGTCACTGATCATGTGGACGAGTACACTTTCTTGACTGCCGCTAAGTTGCGCTGTACCCTTACAGAGGTACAGTCGAATTCTTATGTTTTTCAAGCTAACTCCAAACGCGGGGCAGCCACTTTACCTGCAACTGATGGAGCAGATCCGCCACGCAGTAGAAACTGGCGCCCTTCGCGATGGGGATCTATTGCCCGGTATTCGAACACTCGCCGAGAAGCTCGTCGTTAGCGCGAACACAGTAGTGAAGGCTTATGCCGAACTGGAACACGAGGGGCTGCTCGAACTCCGGCAAGGCGCCGGCGCATTCGTGAAGCTAAGGCGTCGCAGCCGGTCGTCGCCCGCAAGCATCCAGAACGCGGGATCGCTGATACGGGACCTGATCGAGCGACTTCGGGACGACGGGCTTTTGGACGAAGAAATCCGTCGGGCGTTCGAAGCAGAATTGCTTTATCAACGTGTTGAGATGAGGAAATAAGGTGGCGACTGCGCCCGCGATAGAAACTCGCCACCTTACAAAGAAGTATCGCAACGCGCTGGCCGTATGCGACCTTCACCTTTTGGTACCGCGTGGGTGTGTGACCGCGTTTCTCGGCTGCAACGGCGCCGGCAAGAGCACGACGATCAAAATGGCCCTCGGTATGGTCCGCCCGACGGCCGGTGAAGCCTCAGTGCTCGGCACTCGGGTTTCTGATATCCGGGCCAGTTGCAGAACGCGCCAACGAATCGCCTACGTGGCCGAGAACAAACCGCTCTACGGCTATATGACTCCGGAGCAGTTGATGAGGTTCGCAAGTTCGTTCTATGCGGACTGGCGGCCTGAGGTGGCAGCGAAGCTGTTGGGAGAATACGCGCTCCCACCCGATCGCAAGGTGAAGTCGCTCTCGAAAGGAATGCGCACAAAACTAGCCTTGCTGCTGGCTCTCGCGCGGCGACCCGATCTGTTAATTCTGGACGAGCCTAGCGAAGGGCTGGATCCGGTCGGGATCGAACACCTCCTGCAAACGATCGCCGTCTGCTCGGCAGAAGGAGTGACCGTGTTTTTCTCTTCTCACCAGATTGCCGAGGTGGAGCGAGTCGCCGACCGGATCTGCATTCTGGACAAGGGCCGCCTGCTACTGAACGCTTCACTTGACGACCTGCGGGAGTCCTATCGCTGCATCGACGTGACCTTCCCTTCGGTGCCTTTCGAGCGTGAGTTTCAGATCAGTGGCGTCGAGAAGATTAGAACGAGCGGGCGTCAGATGCGTGTCCTTGCAAGCCGCAATGCCGAAGCCGTGGTCGAACGGGCGCAACAGTTCCATGCTGTCTCTATCGATGTGGCGCCAGTCAGTCTTCGCGATATTTTTCTTCAGACTGTGCAGGAAGGCTGAATCGTGCTTTGGTATAAGGCCTGGCTCGAAACGCGTTCGCGATTCCTCGCCTCGCTATGCGGTGCGACTCTAATCGTCTGGTTCTTTGCTCACCACGCTGAAAGTCTGACGCTGCCCGGTCCGAGGGCGAACATCTACACACGAAACGTCGTCTTCTATTCACATCAATACCTGATGTTCGTGTGGATTCTCTGCGCGATTCTTCTCGGCATGGGAGGACTCATTCGTGAAAGAGCAATAGGCGCCTCTTCATTCACACTTGCACTGCCGGTCAGCCGTACACGGTTAGTCGTGGTTCGAATCGCTGTTGGACTGCTTGAGGCGATTGCTCTGGGCGTCGTGCCGTGGGTCGCCATCTGCTTGATTATGGATTCCTACGGAAAGCCGGTGCTGCTTTCGCAGGCGGCCTTCTACCTAGGCCTGCTGATCTCGGGCGGTTTAATTTATTTCGCACTGGCCGTCATGACCGCATCGCTCGTCGAAAACGAGTACACAGCTCCAGCGGTCGCATACGGAATCACAATTCTCATGATCGTTCTTTGTGGGAATATCGCGTGGCTGCGACCATACGCTGACCTGTGGCGCTTTATGGGCGGGGACAATCACCTCAATAAGGGCACGTTCTTTCTTTCGGGCCCGTTCCCTTGGAGCGGAGCAATAGCCGCTCTCGCGGTTACCACGGTGCTGCTTGCCACCTCCGTTTGGTTGATCCAGCACACCGAATTCTGACAGGGATGTACCCCAAGACAAGCGATGGTCCGGAGCCCGTTGCTCGCCAAAGCTGTCGGCATGGTAGGATGATTCATCCATGAACAGCGAATCAGGCGGCAAGCCGCGAGTGGGGATTCCGTATACGACTCGAAAAGAGGAGCTTGCGTCGCAACGTACCGCGTACGACATATACGTCGAGGCGTTGCGCCAGGCGGGCGGTGAACCGGTAGAAATCTCGCTTGGCCTGACCTCATCCGAACTCAGGCAAGCGGCTCAGAAGCTGGATGCAGTCATCCTGAGGGGAAGCGGGGCGGATGTCGATCCGGCGAAGTATGGCGCGGCGCGGCATCCCAAATGTGCGGAGGCAGATCCGGACCGCGAGCGCACGGATTTTGCGCTGCTCGAGCATGCGTTCAGCGAGCAGAAGCCCGTGCTCGCTATCTGCTACGGAATTCAGAGTTTAAACGCGTTCCTGGGCGGGCCACTGATTCAGGATATCCCAAGCGAAGTTGACACGACGATCCGGCACGAGTGGAAGGGGCGCAGGATGGGCGTGCCGGAGCCGTTTCATACGGTTCGAGTTGAGCAAGGTTCACGATTATTCGAATTGTCGCGCGCGACAGAAATTCGAGTGAACAGCTCGCATCACCAGTCGATTCGACAGCCGGGACGCGGTCTGCGCGTAATTGCGACAGCTCCAGACGGTGTCATGGAAGGCGTTGAATGGACAGGAGATGGGGCCTGGGTGACGGGGGTCCAATGGCACCCCGAGCGAATGATCGAGCAGGACGCGATATCGCGTGCTCTTTTTAGGGGTTTGATCGCGGCAGCGGCCAAAAGGGCTATGCCGAACCCCGTCTCAAGCCGGGATTAAACGGTTACTGGGTCAGTTTTAGATTTTTGCTTTTTTTAACGGTCAGGGATTTGAATCATCAAACCCTGAAACCCGTATTGCTTCTAAACCATCCATCTGGCACTGTTTTCGGCATCAAATCGGCATTTAAAATCGGTCTTGTGCGGTTCTGACAAGCCCTAATTTGGGGGATTGATGATCTCGCTGGCGGGCAAGGCGGCGGTAGTGACGGGCGGGTCGCGCGGGATCGGCGCGGCCACGGTGAAGTTATTTGCGCGGGCGGGCGCCGACGTGGTGTTCAGCTATAACAAGAGCCGTGAGGCGGCCGCCCAGGTGGAACAAGAAGCCCGGAAGCATGGAACGCGCATCGAATCACAGAAGGCCGAACTCGGCAAAATGGTGGACGCGAAGTCCCTGATCGATTTCGCGCGCGAGCGCCTGGGACGCATCGACATTCTGGTGGCGAACGCGGGCGTCTGGAACGAGGTGGACGCTCCCATCGAAAAGATGAGCGAGCGTGAATGGGACGAGATGATTCGAGTGAATCTGAAAAGCGTGTACGCGTCGATTCATTACACGGTGCCGCACATGATCGCGCAGAAGGGCGGCAAGATCGTGGCGATCAGCTCGACGGCCGGACAGCGCGGCGAATCGCTGCACACGCATTACGCGGCGTCGAAGGGCGCGATCATCAGCATGGTAAAGGGATTGTCCACAGAGCTGGGGAAGCACAATATCCTGGTGAACTGCGTCGCGCCGGGATGGGTGGATACCGATATGTCGGCATCGGTGCTGCGGAATAAGAAACTGGTGAAGGCGGCTGTCGCGCCGATTCCATTGAAGCGGGCGGGAACGGCGGAGGAAATCGCGGGGCCGATCCTGTTCGCGGCGTCGGACCTTGCAACCTTCGTAACGGGTGAAGTAATCAATGTAAACGGGGGTTCCGTGCTGTGCGGTTGAACTTCAAAATTGTACTGACGCTGTTGCTGGCTGTGTTTTGCCTGGCGCTGACGCCTGTGGCAAAGGCGCAGGACGCGCAAGACATGATGCCTGCGGAGAGCTCGGCTAAAGCGAAGGACTTAATTCAGCAGATGATTGCCGCGCTGGGAGGGCCCACGTACCTGAACGTCCACGACACGACGTGCACGGGACACCTCGGCGATTTCGGTCACTCGGGCGATTTGGACGGTTTCGAACATTTCATCGATTACACGCAACCTCCGTTCAAGGACCGCCAGGAGAATTTGCCGAAGCGGAACATCATCGCCGTGTTCAATGGCGATAAGGGCTGGACCCTGGACCGTGGCGGAGTGACCGAAGCGGCGGCGAGCGACGTGGCGCGGTTCCAGGAGGACACAAAAATCGACCTGGACAACCTCCTGCGGCACAGGATCCACGAGAAAGACATGGTGTTCCGCTATGGCGGACAAGATATCGTCGAGCTGAAGGAAGCCGATTGGGTGGAACTGGTCGACGGCGACAACCGCACGATCCACCTCGCGATTGCGCGTGATACGCACCTGCCGATCGAGAAAATCGTAGATATCCGCGATCCGCGAACGCAGCTGAAGAGCAACGAAACGGAATACTATTCGCTTTACCATCCCATTGACGGAGTCGAGACGCCGTTCCAAATCACACGAAAACGAAACGGGGTTAAGGTTTTTCAAGTTTTCTTCGACAAGTGCGAGTACAACACCGGCTTGTCCGATGCGCTCTTCACGAAAGAATCGCTCGACGAGCGATGGGCGAAAGTTGGCAAGAAGCACAAGAAACATCACGAGAGCAAGTCCAAGTCGGCCAAAGACAAAGATAATAAAGATAATAAGGACACGGACGACAGCAGCAACTAGCACCTCCTGCCTGATGCAAGGGCTTACCTCCGGGGTACGGCCTATCCCCAGCATGAATGTCGCATTTCAAGAAACTCGGCGCGTTTTGCCGCGCGGATTCGTTGACCCTGCCCCACTCGGCTGATAAATTCTTCTGTTTGCTAAAGATGGGAAGAAGAGAGCTGAAACGCGCCGCGCAGAAACGTGGGCTCCATTGCGCGTTGGGCGGGTGGGCGGCGCTGGGCGTGGTTTTGGTTCTGGGTGGGTGCGCTGCGCAGCAGAAAACGGTTCGGCCGCCCGCCGGAGTCAGCCGGCAAGCGCCGGAACACCTGCTCACGGCAACCCGGCAGCAACTCGTTGCTGCCTACAACGAGCAGGCCAGCTCGATTCACTCGATTAATGCTTCGGTTTCCATGAAGTTGACCGCGGGAACGGCCTATTCCGGCGTGATGAAGCAGTATCACGAGGTGAACGGATTCATCCTGGCGGAGAAGCCGGCCGACATCAGAGTGATCGGGCAGGCGCCGATTGTGGGGACGACCATTTTTGATATGACGAGCGATGGAAGGACATTCCACATGTACGTTCCGTCGAAGAGCACGTTCGTGGAAGGCCCTGCGAATTTGGAGAAGGAGTCGGCGAAGGCGATCGAAAACCTGAGGCCGCAGCATCTGATCGAGGCAATCTTTTGGAACGCCGTCCCGTCGAGCGAGCCGCTCCTGTTTGAGGCCGGAGATGAGGCCAACGCGCGCTACTACATTCTGACGGTTGCCGCAAACGACAGCAGCGGTCGAAATTCGAGCACTTCGCAAGCGATCGAAGCGGCATCCCAGAGCGCGCCGGATTGGCGCATTGAGCGGCGGATCTGGTTCGATCGCGTCGATCTGAGCGTGGCGCGAGTGCAGATTTACGATCCCACTGGAGGGATTACGTCCGACGTTCGGTATGCGAATTGGAGCGCATTCG
Organism: Candidatus Acidiferrales bacterium; assembly: GCA_036279175.1. Lineage (GTDB taxonomy): Bacteria > Acidobacteriota > Terriglobia > Acidiferrales > UBA7541 > Palsa-295. Next base: position 12,224 of record DASUJR010000243.1, read on the forward strand.
GAAACGTGCGATTTGCGGCTGACGTCGTAATCACAAGGCCCGAGGATGGCTATCAATTGCAGATTCAAATCAAGAAACTAACGCCGAATCAGCCGATTCCCGCAGAGCGATTCCAAATGAAGCAGCCTGCCGGAACGAAGCTGGTGCGCGTCGGCGAATCGCCCGAGGAGCCAAAGATTTGATAGGGCACATGATCGTGCAGAATGTTACGCATCGTCCGGCGCGGACGCTGATCACGATGATCGGCGTTGCCGTGGAAGTGGTGCTGGTGATTCTGGTGGTGGGACTGACCACCGGGCTGCTGACAGACGTGGCGAAGCGAACCGAGGGCGTGGGCGCGGACATCATGGTGCAACCGCCGTCCGCGTCGATTTGGACCGCATTCAGCGGAGCGCCCATGCCCGTGAGCATTGCGGGCAAGCTCGATGAATTGAAATACGTTCAGGCCGTGGCGCCCGTGCTGGTGCAGTTCAATTCTGTGAACGGCCTGGACGTGGTGTACGGCATTCAACCGGAGACTTTCAGCTCGGTTTCGGGCGGATTCGTTTTTCATGCCGGGCATGACCTTCAAGCACCGAACGACATTTTGGTCGACGACATTTATGCGCGCGGCAAGAACGTCAAGCTCGGGCAGACGCTGCACATTCTGGGACACGACTGGCACGTGGCCGGGATCGTCGAGCACGGGAAGGGCGCGCGGCTGTTCGTGTTGATGTCGGCGCTGCAGGAAATGTCGGGCGCGGTGAACAAAGCCTCGATTTTCTTCGTGAAATGCGACCGGAACGACCACGCGCCGGCGGCAGCGGACGAAATCAAACAATTGCTGCCTGGCTATGAAGTACGCCCGCTGAAGGATTATATTTCGCTGATGACGTCGTCGAACTTGCCGGGATTGAGCGCCTTCATCAGCGTCATGATCGGCATCGCCGTAGCCATCGGGTTTCTGGTAATTTTCTTGTCGATGTACACCACGATCATCGAGCGCACGCGGGAGATCGGCGTTCTGAAGTCGCTGGGCGCGTCGAAAGCATATATCGTGCAGATCGTGCTGAGCGAAACGACGCTGCTGTGCGTTCTGGGCACGGCCGCCGGCATCGGGCTGAGCTTTGTGGCGCGCTGGGCGTTCCTGTCGATCTTTCCGACGATCACGATTCTGATTGTGCCCAAGTGGGTTGGGTATGCGGCGCTGATCGCGGTCGGCGGAGGATTGCTGGGCGCCTCGTATCCGGCGTGGATGGCTAGCCGGAAAGATCCGGTGGACGCGTTGGTTTATGACTAAAGGACGCTGACTTGGCGCAACAGTTCTAACGGCTCGTTAAAGATCAAATTGCGAACCAGTGAGTTTAAATCCGAATGGAGTCGCTCTGCAGGCAGGGGCGAGACCGTACAACTAGGCGGAAATGGCAAACGCGAATAAAATAATTTCAATTGTTGACGACGCTTTGCTGGACCGTATGGGCGCGCGGGAGCCCGTGTTGGAACCGATACTCAAGACCGAAAGTCTATGGAAGGTCTATCGCAGCGGGAAAATGGAGGTCGCTGCCCTGCGCGGCGTTGAAGTGCAGGTGATGCCGGGAGAATTCGTGTGCGTTATGGGTCCGTCGGGTTGCGGGAAATCGACGTTGTTGCACGTAATCGGAGGCCTGGCGCGTGCGTCGCGCGGCCGCGTGCTGCTGGATGGGAACGACCTGGCGGCGATGAGCGACGGAGAGCGGACGCTGCTGCGGAGGCACAAGGTCGGATTCGTGTTCCAACGATTCAATCTGCTGCCCACGTTGGACGCGCGGCACAACATCGCGCTTGCGCAGCACATTCACGGGAACGGTTTCGATCCGCACCGGTTCGAGGTGGTGGTGAATTTGCTTGGACTCTCGCACAGGCTGCAGCACAAGCCTTCGGAGCTGTCGGGAGGCGAGCAGCAGCGCGTTGCGATAGCCCGTGCGCTGATCACGGAACCGAAGATCCTTCTGGCCGACGAGCCGACCGGAAATCTGGACACGAAGAGTTCGGAGAACGTGCTGTCGCTTCTGCGAGGCCTGAACAAAGATTTGGGGCAGACGATCGTGATGATCACGCACAATCCGGACGCGGCGACGTATGGCACTCGAGTGCTGCACATGCGCGACGGATTGGTCGTGAACGGTTCCGCGGTTCACTAACATGCACAAGCTGTGGCGGGGAATCGTGCGTACGGTGTTCTGGTCGTACGAGCGCGGAAGCTGGCCGTACGATGTGATGGTGCTGGCGATTCTCGCGTTCGTACTGCTCACGCCGCGAAACTGGTTTCACGATCAGCCGCCGGCCAATTCACGGCAGCAGAACAGCGTCCGCTTGATCAGCCAGGGCCCCGACAAGATGCGCGTCTACCGCATCGATGCCGTTTTGCTCGATCCGCAGAACAACGCCACGAAAGAAAAACCTGAACTTGAAACGCGGGCCCGTGATGTCCTGAGGCGGAATGTCGGCGATCTGAGCAATCAGACGTTTGAAGTTGCACAAATCGTCGCCGTGCGCGCGAGCGACGGCTCCGTCCGATCGTACGACGTTACCGTGAGGCGCTGACGAAATTTCGATTTTGGAGAGCGGCGATCACGCGGCCGATTCACAATTGCACGCATAAATGGCGAACGGAAGCGAGCGGCGGCGTCGGGTGAACACCGTATCGAACCATGAGACTTCCCTCGCGCTGTTCCGTAAAACGCTTTAGATCACGCGCCGCCATTTTTGAGAAAACAGTTTCCTAAAACCCAGCTTTGATTTTTTCTTTTGCCGGGTCTGCATTTCTAAACAACACGGCCCGTAGTCTTTGGCGGACTTGCGAATTGGCTCGTTAGTTGCAGTTTCTTTTTCGCGGAGTTCACGTGCTCCGTTCCAGTTCTGTTTTCGTCGGGGAAAAGCTGTATCCCACCCTCAGTGAATCCCCCGTTGAAGTAAAAGCTACAGCTTGAACATCCGATAAGCAGAAGAGGCTTGCTCCATATGTCGAAAGGCTTTGGGTATCTGAAGCCAAACGTCGTGGCAGCGCGGCTGGTTGACGCGTGCTACGCCTGGACTCATTTGCTTCCGTCCGCGACCGGTGCGCGAAACCTGACTGCGCGGCATTCGCCGCACATCCCATTGGCAAATCCCACGATGCCGGGCGGGCCCTTCGCGGGCCAGGAGCGCCGGCTGCAGCGCGCCACGAACATCAAATATAGAGAGTCAAATTCCATCTGCTACGCAAGCCACGTGGGCAAGACGCGCAGGTTGCGAGGGATTACTGCGAAGCGACCGTTCGAGAACAAGGAGATACTCCTGTCGTAAGGCGATCTCGCACCGCCGAATCGGCAAGAGCCGCGCAATGAGTTCACCGCTTTCCAATTCGCACGCCCTTGGTGCCGCCGCAGCGCGTTCGGCGCCGTTGCCGGACCAAATCCGCCGTTGGAACGAGACGGCGACGGAATACCCGCGCGATAAGACGGTGGCTCAGGTGTTTGAGGCAATCGCGGCAGACCAGTCTGAAGCGATCGCCCTCGAAATGGGTGCGCAGCGCGTCCGCTACGGCGAACTGAATGCGCGTGCTAATCGCCTTGCGCGGGAATTGCGCGAACGAGGTGCCGGCGCCGAACACGTTGTGGGCTGCTATTTCGAGCGGTCGATCGAAATGATCGTCGCGTTCTTGGCGGTGCTGAAATCGGGAGCGGCCTTCGTTCCCTTGGACCCCGGCGATCCGGCAGAACGCGTCGATTTTTTGCTGCGAGATGCGCGGCTCGATCTGGTTCTTTCGCAAGAGCGGCTTTGCTCGCGGTTCGGTGCGCGCAGCGGCTTCCTTTCGATCGAACAAATGGAAGCAAGCGGATTGGGGCGCGAAAGCTCCAACCTGCCGCGCGTCAGCGGGCCAACAAGCCTGGCCTATGCGATGTACACCTCCGGCACCACCGGCAAGCCCAAGGGCGTGATGGTCGAGAACCGCGCGATCGTACGGCTCGTGTGCAACACGAATTACTGCCGCTTCGGACGAGATGAAGTTTTCCTCCAGTTTGCGCCGGCTTCATTCGATGCCTCGACATTCGAAATCTGGGGGCCATTGTTGAACGGCGCGAAATTGGTAGTTATGCCTCCGGGTGCTGTTTCCCTCGCGGATTTGGGACGCGAGATTCGCGAAAGCGGTGTGACGACGCTGTGGCTGACTTCCGGACTCTTCAACTTGATGGTCGAGCAAAGGCTGGAAGATCTGCGTGGCGTGCGGCAGCTTCTTGCGGGAGGCGACGTGTTGTCGCCGCGTCACGTTCGGATCGCGCTGGAAAATCTTCCCGATTGCCGGCTGATCAACGGCTATGGACCGACGGAGAACACCACGTTCACCTGCTGTTACACGGTCGAACGGAATCGGCGTGTGGGAGAAGCAATTCCGATCGGCCGCCCGGTCGCGAATACGCAAGTTTACATTCTCGACGAGGAAATGACGCCGCTTCCTCCCGGCCAGGCCGGCGAGCTATACGCGGCAGGCGACGGCGTGGCGCGCGGCTATTTCAACGATCCACATGCGACGGCTGAGAAATTTCTGACGAATCCCTTTTCGACCGGTCCCGCGGAGCGAATGTATCGAACCGGCGATCTGGCCCGTTGGCGAGACGACGGCGTCGTCGAGTTTCTTGGGCGCGTCGACCATCAGGTAAAGATTTCAGGGCATCGCGTCGAACCGGCAGAAATCGAGACCGTCCTGCGCATGAACGAAGGCGTAAGCGAAGTTTGCGTGCTGCCCGACGCAGCGGAGAACGGACACAAACGGCTCATCGCCTATTACGTCCCGGCGTCAAACGACGAGCGATCGTCGAGTTCCGATCTGCGCCGCTACCTTACGGGCAAGCTGCCGCATTACATGATTCCCGCTTCCTTCGTGCAACTCTCCGCCATGCCGCTTTCGCCAAACGGAAAGGTGGACTGCTCGGCTCTGGCTGGCCGTGCGGCGAACTTGGAAAGCGCGGCTGCACCAACAAGCGATGCGACGGAACTCGAAAGAAATCTAGTCGAGCTTTGGAAACGGATCCTGCGCGTCGAAACGGTCGGTCTCGACGAAAATTTCTTCGACGCGGGCGGCGATTCCCTGATGATCATCGCCCTCCACGCAAACTTGCAGAAGACGCTCGCCATCGAAATCGAGATTACCGACCTGTTTCAGTTCACGACGATTCGCGCGCTGGCGCGTTTCTTGACGGAGCGGAGTCGAGCGGCGAATTACCTGTCCGATGCGCAGCAACAAGCAGAGAAGCAACGCGAGGCGTTCGCACGGCGGAAACGAGCCCGCGCGGGCGGAAGAGCATGAGCGACCGCAAACCTACTCTCGATGGGGTAGCCATTATCGGAATGGCCGGCCGTTTTCCGGGCGCCGGCAGCGTCAAAGAATTCTGGAGAAATCAGCTCAACGGCGTCGAATCGATTTCACACTTCACAGTCGATCAGCTCGAAGTTCCCAACGCGCCGGAACTGGCACGCGATCCAAACTATGTGCGGGCACGATCCGTTCTCGAGGGCGCGGACCTTTTCGATGCTGCATTTTTCGGGATCCATCCGCGCGAAGCCGAGCTGATGGATCCGCAGCACCGCGTTTTTCTCGAATGTTGCTGGCACGCGTTTGAAGATGCTGGATACGATTCGTCCGTTTGCTCCGGCGAAATCGGCGTTTACGCCGGATGCAGCCCGCCAACCTATTTCCTATCGCGAATCTGCGCGCGGCCGGGTTTCATCGGGTCGTTCACCGGCGGGTACCAGGTCGGAAACTATCAGGAGATGTTGGGCAGCAGCGCCGACTTTCTGTCGACACGCGTTTCGTACAAATTGAACCTGCGCGGGCCCAGCTTCACTCTGCAGGCGGGCTGTTCCACGTCTCTGCTTGCGGTGACGCAGGCGTGCCAGTCGCTGCTGACTTACCAGTGCGACATGGCTCTGGCCGGCGGAGTCTCGATTACGTTTCCTCAGAAGCGCGGATCGTTCTATCAGGACGGCGGCATGATTTCACCGGACGGGCACTGCCGCGCGTTCGATGCGAAGGCGCAAGGCACGGTTTTTGGCAGCGGCGCGGCGGTGGTTCTGCTGAAGCGGCTTGAAGACGCGGTGAGGGACGGCGATCAAATCTACGCCGTTATCAAAGGCTTTGCAGCCAACAATGACGGCGCGACAAAGACCGGTTACACGGCGCCGAGCGTCGAAGGACAGGCGCGAGTGATCGCGATGGCGCAGGCCGCAGCCGGCATCGCTCCCGAAACGATCGGTTACCTCGAGGCCCACGGCACGGGCACGCCGCTTGGCGACCCGATCGAGCTCGCGGCGGCGGCGCAGGCATTTCGCTCGCACACGAAGGCGAAGGGCTTTTGCGTGATCGGTACGGCGAAGACCAACGTGGGCCATCTCGATGTCGCTTCGGGTGTACCGGGTCTGATTCACGCGACGCAGATCGTTCGTGACGGCGTTTTTCCCGCGACGCTGCACTTTCAGA
>DASUJR010000244.1:0-3820 GCA_036279175.1 Candidatus Acidiferrales bacterium
TGTGATCGACGAGGAGGGAACTTCCATCACCAGGTTCACGCGCGCTTCGTTTGGAGCTGTGTAGAAAAATGGCGCTTCGATCGTGCCGCCGGCGCTCTCCGCGGGAGCGGCGCTGGTCGCCTGCGCTTCGAGTTCTTTTTCGATGGGCTTGCCTGCCAACACGTCCGTCGGCTGCACGTTGCAGTAACCGCTGCGCGCACGCACTTCCGTTCCGTGCCGATCCACTTTCACCTTGAGCGTGTGGCAGCTTCCGTCGGCTGCTTCGAGCGGCGCAAAGCCGAGCAAATAATATTCGTTCTCTTCCGCGCCAATCTTCTGAAGTCCGGCCAGCAGATCGTTCGTGTTCAGGATGGGAAAGCCGCCCGTGCCGGCTGCGAGTTCGTACATGATTTGCTGATTTGTGGTAGCCGACGGCGGAAACGTAGGGATGATAACGCGTGGCTGCGTATAGATCGGATTTCGATACGGATTTCCGGGCGTACCGCGCGCGGGCGGAGCACCGCCGCCTGGTCTACCGCCCCCTCCGGAGCCGCCTGTGCCGCGACCGCCACCGCCACCCGTTCCACCCGTACCTCGACCGCCTCTACCACCGGTGCCGCCGGTGCCCCGACCGCCTCCTCCACCGACAGGGCCTCCGCCGCCTCCGCCTGGGTGACCTCCCCCGCCACCTCCACCGGGCCGCTGAAAAAAGGCAGCGAGCACCAGATGAGCATGGACATCGGGCTGCCCTGATTGCGAGTTCGCGGGATTAAGCGAGGCGAGCACAAACTTCGCTGCTGGTTCTGGCTGCTGGTACAAAGAAGTTGGCGTTGGCGCAACCAGTCCACGCACGTCGAGTGGATAGACGGCGACGTTCGCTTTGTTGCAGGCGTCGATTGTCGCGGTCAGCTCAGACTCGCGCTCTGCCGTGATCGGAAAGCCTGCAGTGAACAGGACGAGAGTTTTTCGTCCTGGGATGCGCCCAAGGTTCTGCGCCAGGCTTCGCAAGCTGAGAAGAAGGGTGTACGCACCGAACTCCGCCTCCGGGTTTACGAGAACGGGCCCACCCGGCCCGGACATAGCCGGACCGAAAGTGGGAGCGGGTGCATTAGGCGCGACCGCCGAGAATTTAACGCCCGCGACAGCATTTTTCAGCAGGTCGGGATCGGAAGTGAAATTTTGGACGATCCGAAGCGTTCCACCGAATTCCACGACGGCGATGACACGGTCAGGCCCTGAGTTCGCCGCGACGAATTTCGCAGCCGCGTCCCTGGCGCGCGGCTGATCGGTGACATCCATCGTGGAATCGTCAAAAAACAGCACCATGTAATGCTTATCCGGATGAGGAGCAGCGCTGTCAGAACCTCCGAAACTGAAATTCGCGATTTTTTGCTCTTTGTTGTCCTCGTAGAGCTTGAAATCGTTGGACTTCAGATCCTGAATGTAATGGCCCTTCTTGTCCGTTACGATCACGTCCACGCGGACGGAGTTCGATTCGGATTTCAGCGGTGGCGCCGCCGTTTGAGGGGGAGCCGCCGGCGCGGACTGCTGAGCGGCGGAAGTTACCTGCTGATTGGGCTGTTGGGCTTGAACCTGCACCGGTGAGAGCGCCTGTCGCACAAAGCATGCGGCTAGAATGAGGAAGAGCACTGCGAACAGAACGCGAGTAATTGGCTGCTTCTTCATGATCCACCTACCTCGATCTGGCGATCTGTACTCAAGAATGCCGCCGGCTTTGCAAGGTTGTAACTACGCCGAACTAGTAAGGAATTTCCACGGCGTCGTTCTCCGTCGACAGCTGCGCAGCATTTGAGTCTCGAACAACGAGCCGAACAAGATAGTCGCCCGGCTTCACGTCGAAGCTGGTCTTCAAGGTTACTCCCGTCCGGCTTAGGCGCTCGAACGTGGTATCGCGCAGCCGCATCTCCACCGTTTTCTCGATTCCGCTCACGATGTTTCCATCGCGATCGAACAGCGCGGTAACCACGGTGACGTTGTCGTCGTTCCGTCCCGCTGCTTTCTGGAATCGCAGATGCGCAAGATCGATGTGGGCCATGACTGCGAGCTTTGCGTTGGATGCATCAACCTTGTAGTACTGCGTGTGCACTCCGATCGGCAGCGCGCTCTCTACGTCCTGAGAAAACACGGCTTCCTCGATCTCCTCTTTCGTGGCCTCGTCCACGGATAGACTGTGCTTCGGCGCGTAGAATCCTCGGCGCGTTTCGATGACGACGTGCTTGACGCTCGGGATTTTCACTTTCAACGAATGGAATTTTCCGTCGTACTTGAAATTCCGCGGCGTGAAGGCGATCAGGTACGAAACCGCGGGAGCGCCGGCAATCATTTGCAACCCGCCTGTCAGGTCGTTGCTATTGTGAAAGTGCATGCCGCCTGTGCCGTCGGCCAAAACTGCGAGCACATCCGAGCCGGCGCTTTGAGCCGCCGCGCGGAGCAGTCCCCGCTGGCCGCTCACATTGGGATTTCCCGGACTGCTGTTACCGGCGTCGTCCATGTCAGGAGTGTATAAACCCCGCGCATCAAGCGTATTGATGAAGATGTTTGCGCGATTCGCCTTGTCGATGAGCTGCGACAGCTGGTATTCACGTTCCGGATAGATAAAACCGGGTGACAGCAGTACGAGGATGCGCTGCCCGGGCAAGCCGGAAAGCCGGCGTAGAGCCTCTTCCAGCCGGCGAAGCGAAAAATCAGTTTCCAGGCTGCCTTCTTCGTAAGCTTGTGTCGCAGACGACTGGGCGAGCATTTGAGCTTGCGCCATGAACTGCGGGTTATTCTGAAACGCGCAGGCTAGCGTGTCTTGTGTGGCGACGGTCAGTGCGGTTGGATCCAGATTGTTCTGAATCTGATTGGCCTCGTAATAATCCATAGGAGGGCATTGGTTCGGGTCGCTCGCGTCTGTCGCGTGCGCACCGACCGGTCGGACCATCAGACCGTTCAGCGACTTCTCCAGCTTGTCGCGATCAGCAGTGAAATCCATTTGCGATTGACCAGAGATCGTGTAGACCGATACGCGATCGGTGGGCTGAAGCGCCGTGTTGACGAAACGTGTCGCTGCTTGCCGGGTGCGCATCAGGTCCGCTGTTGCGACGTGAACGTCATCGAAAAGCAGCGCTACGAAACGCGAGGGCGGAACAAAGCCCGGCGCCGCAGGTGCACCTCCGGGAGTTGCAACTGCATCGTCTCGCACAATCGTTTGCGCCGCCGACGCTGGAGTTTCAATCGAGAAATGCGAGATGTCCTGCAGCTTGCCATCTTCAAAGACCTGGAAGTCTTCTTTACGCAAGTTTTCGATTGCGGAGCCCTTCGCGTCGCGCACAACGATCCGGAGAGGAACTACGTTGACACGCGACTGTAGCGGGATCGTCGTATCGCGCGTATTCATTTCGGGCGCATTCGACGAATCCGAGGCCTCCGGTGCCGCAGCGGACGACTGTTGAGTTTGTGATGAAGACTGACTCGTAGCGGGCGAAGATTGCTGCGCGTTCGTCGGAAAGACCAAGCAAAGCGTGAGGCACAGGCCCATCGCCAAGAAGCACGGCCCTTCACGGCGACTAAGATAGGCTCCCGTGCGAGCGTTCATTGGCACTCCGGGGGGAACTTCAGGCCGGGATTTGAGTGCCCGGTGGGTTCCAGCAGTCGGAGTTTACGTCAGGTTCACCCTTCAGTCAATTTATTCAGGCGGACTGTCGCAGCAAAGTGAGAATGTCCGGTTTGTGCAAAGTAGAAATGTCCGGTTTCATGCCAGGCGGGAGGGGGCATGGAACCGGAGCGAATCGAGTTGAGCGCACAGGATCGAGAACGACTGAAAGTGCTGCACGAGGTC
>DASUJR010000245.1:0-3385 GCA_036279175.1 Candidatus Acidiferrales bacterium
GACCTCGTGCAGCACTTTCAGTCGTTCTCGATCCTGTGCGCTCAACTCGATTCGCTCCGGTTCCATGCCCCCTCCCGCCTGGCATGAAACCGGACATTTCTACTTTGCACAAACCGGACATTCTCACTTTGCTGCGACACCGCTTAACATCCGGTTGACATCAGGGTAACCTCGGTCTAGGCTCCTGCCTTCACAATCTGCCGGGCATCCGAGCGGACTTGCACTTCCATACGCCGCCACAAATCTGCCAAAGGACGCGATCGCGAATGCGAAAATACCTGTACCCCGTTGCAGGCCTCATTCTTATTTTTGTCTTCGGCGTTGCGTTTTCTGCCGTGCACGCACAAGTGAAGATCACCAACGCGCCCGCATCCGAAGGCAGGCCGATTAGCCCGGCTGGGTCTTTGATTATGGACGCGAGCACGGGTAACCCCGCCGTGGGATCTCTTCCCGTTAAGTTCGTGCGCAGTCCCGACCAAGGCGCCAAAGATGGCGGCGGGCGTTTCCTGATCGCCGTGAATAGCGGCTATGGGGTTCAGTTCGATTCGTCGACGCGCACTGCATCACAGTCGCTCACCGTAATCGATCTGAACGCACAACCCGCACCGAAAGTCGTTCAGAACGTCTATTTCCCGGGCCCACAAAGCGCGCAAGTCGGCGCGGTGTTTTCGCCGCGGCCCGAACGCGATGGCGCATATGTGTTCTACGTTTCGGGCGGCTATGAGAATAAGATTTGGATCTTTCAGTTCAATCCGAAATTTCGGCAGCCGATTTGGCCGCCATCTCCAGGCCCAGATACGAAAGTAACAGCGCCTTTCATTTCCATCGCCGCTCTCAGTTCCCAGGCCGGCTCACCGCGCTATCAGCACGGTGTCGAGCCCGTCTATCCCATGGGCATCGCGATTAGCCCGGACGGCGACACGCTCTTCGTTGCGAACGATCTGGGCGATAGCCTCGGGATCGTCAGTGGCCTGCGGTACGAACGGCATCTGACTCGCGTGAACTTGTCCGACGGAAAAGTTGGCCACTTCGTCTATCCGTACGAAGTCGTTGCGTACACGCCGGCCGATGCCCAGGAGGCACGGAAAGCGTACGTATCCTGCTGGGCGACTGAATCTGTCGCCGTAAAGGACTTGGAGCATCCGGACGAGCCCGTGAAATTCATTCACGTCGGGCATCACCCAACCGAGATGATCTTCAATGCCTCTCGCACGCGCCTATACGTTGTGAATTCGGACGGCGACAGCGTTTCGGTGATCGACACCTCGACGGACCGCGTCGTCGAAACGATTAGTGTGCGCCTGGAAGCAAAAGCTCTGCCGGGCGGATCGCCCGAAGGGCTTGCGCTCAGTTCTGATGGCGAGACTCTCTATGTCGCGAACGCACATAGCAACGCCGTGGCCGTCGTTTCGCTTTCGCCTGACGCAATCGGCTCGGGCACGTCCGCCAAAGGAAAACGCAGAGATCCGGATGACGCAGATCCGGATGACGCTCCGCCGAACCGAAGCACCGTTCGCGGTTTCATTCCCACTGGTCAATATCCGTCCGCTGTTGCTGTCGTCGACGGCAACCTGATCGTTGGCAACGGCAAAGGCACCGGATTCGAAAACTCTTCGATGATCGTCAACAATTCAGGACGCGCCCCCGACATGCCCAATGCACTGTTCCCGCCGGGTGCGCGACAGGAACACAGGGGTGTTGGTGGCCAGTACGATGTCGGGCTGATTGCCGGAAATTATTCGTTGATCCCTGAGCCCGACCCGCAACGTCTCGCAGACTATACGAATCAGGTCCTGCAAAACGACGGTCTGATCGGCAGCAAGGACGTTCGACTCTTCCCCGGCAAATCTCCCATTCGTCACATCCTCTACATCATTCGAGAAAACCGGACGTACGACCAGGATTTCGGCGATATTGCAAAAGCCGGCGACGGAACGCCCGCGGACGGCGATGCAAGCATCGCAATTTTTGGCGATGGTGAAGGCGCCGCGCGCCCCAACGGCGAGCCGCAAAAAATCACGCCCAATGGACACGCACTGGCTCTGCGATTCGGCTTATTCGACCGTTTTTTCGTCAATTCCGAAGCTAGTCCAGACGGGCACAACTGGAGCAACGCCGCATTCTCCACCGACTACGTCGACAAGGCCTTTCGCTGGAATTACTCCGATCGCGGCCGGAGCTACGACTTCGAGGGCGAGAATCGCATTCCGGAAATCGCCGCTATGCGGGGCCAGCCGCCCATCATTCCACTTCCGGCAACGGCGCAACAGATCGCCGATTACGTGAAACGATTTATTCCCTACTTGCATGGGGCCCGCGACGTGGGCGAGCCGGAAACCCTGTATCTGTGGGATGACGCCGCCCGAACCGGCCTTACCTATCGCGATTATGGGGAATTCATGGCGACAATGTCGGACGCTGAAGTCGCCGCCTTGAACGACAACCGCGACCACCGTTACCCTGACACTTCGCAAACAGCCATCGCGTTTCCAGCTAAAAAAGCGCTCGAGGGCCATTACGATCCATCGTTCCGAGCGTTCGATTTGGATACCCCGGATGCCATGACTGCGGAATCATACGAGGCCGCCGTAAAATCCGGGGCCGATCCGCTAATCTCGCCTTCGAATCCCGACCCGCGCTTTCAAGCTTATTCCCGCGTTGATTCATTTCTTACCGAATTCGGCGGCTACGTTCGCGACCTTCAGCAAGGACGCGGCGAGACTTTGCCAACATTCTCCGTGATGCACTTGCCAAACGATCACACGAACGGCATGCGCCCGCACATGCCAACGCCGCAGTTCTACGTTGCCGAGAACGATTATGCTCTAGGACTGATAGTGCAGGCCGTTTCGTCCAGTCCGTACTGGAAAGACACGGCGATTTTCGTGTTGGAAGACGACGCGCAGGACGGCGCCGATCACGTTGATTCGCACCGCTCGCCGGCCCTGGTGATCAGCGCCTACAACCGCCCGGGCGCGCTGATTCATCAGTACCACAGCACCGTCAGCCTGATTCGCACTATGGAATTGCTTCTCGGCATGCCGCCGATGAACCAGCTCGACGCGTCCGCTTCTCCTATGGATATTTTCCAATCTACACCCGACCTAACACCATACAAGGCAGTGCTTCCCCAGGTAGCTCCGGACAATATTCTCGTTCAGCCCACTTCCGACGTCGAAACTGCAGGGTACATCCGCCAGAGCGAACAGCAGAACTTCACGTCGGAGGACCTGGCAGATCCTCAAACGCTGAATCGCATCATCTGGTTCTCCGCCCGCGGCGATACACAGCCATATCCCGCCCCCGCGCAGCTCGCCGCCTACGATGTGATGCGCACTCGCGCGATTGAACAGTCCGAGGAAGAAGTCGACCTGAATCGTCTAAT
>DASUJR010000246.1:0-7278 GCA_036279175.1 Candidatus Acidiferrales bacterium
AAGCCGGCTGGGGTTTGACGTGGTGCACCGATACGCGGAACTCGTCGGGCTCGGCCAGCGCGTCGGATACAACATTCCGCAGGAACAGCCGGGTGTGCTGCCGTCGGCGCCGCCGGCGTATGGTGGAGTGGCCCGCATGTCGAGCTTCGGTGAAGGCATTCGCATCACGCCGCTGCAACTGGCCGAACTGGTTTCGGGCCTGGCGAACGGCGGAACTTTCTACTACCTGCAGTATCCGCAGACCCAGGAAGAAATCCAGAATTTTACTCCGCGCGTCCGCAAGCAGATCGACATCGCGAAGTATGTCCCCGATATTCAGGCAGGTATGCTGGCCGCGGTGATGTACGGAACGGCGCACCGCAGCTATGATCCCGCGGGCGAGCAGGCGCTGGGCAAGACGGGCACGTGCACCGACGACCATGTGGGCGGCAGGCTTGGCTGGTTTGTTTCGTACGCCGATCAAGTGCATCCGAAAATCGTGATCGTCGTCCTGCTCCATGGCGGAGGCCGTCTGACCAACGGCCCGTTCGCGTCTGGAATCGCCGGACGCATTTATCGCGGGCTTTACGAGCGCAATTATTTCATCGAGGCGGACGCAAACCCAACCACCGCGGAATCGACGACCGGATCGGGATCTTTGCGGTAAGCATTTCTTTATACGGCTGACGCGCACGCGTCAGTTCTTATCGGAACGATCGGCGCGTGGGGCGCCCGCCGCGGCGGCATGCGCCGATGTTTTCTGACCTTCACGACGGAAGACAGGCATGGCTCGATTCATCACCAAGCGAAAGTTAATTTGCTGGTGCGCGCTGACAGCGGCGGGCATCGCGTTCGACGCGGCTTCGTATGGCGTCCGCCGTTCGGCGGAGCTGAACAGATCCGCTCAGAACGCAGCGTTGCTGTCGCAGCAGCGCGCGCGGCTGATGCAGCAGAAGATCGTCTTCAGCGCTGCGATGGTACCGGCGCAGCTTCCGTTCACGGCGATTCTCCATCGGCTCGGCGTTGATTCGGCGACGGCCGCGCAAATCGCGGCGTCGGCGCGAACGGTGTTCGATTTGCGGCACGTGCGCGCAGGCAACGAACTGGCGATCGGCCGCTCGGTGATGGGAACGCTGCGCGCCATTCGGTACCGCATCGACACGGATCGCGTCCTCCTGATTTCATCGACCGGCAGCGACTTCCATTCGGAAATCAAAACGATCCCATCGCGCACGGAGGTGGTCGGCATCGACGGACAAATTCAGGATTCATTGTTCGATGCAATTACCAATGCGGGAGAAAAACCCGAACTGGCCCTGCGGCTCGCGGATATTTTCGGCTGGGACCTGGATTTCTATACCGATCCGCGAACCGGCGACACGTTCCGCGTCGTGGTGGAGAAGAAGATCCTCGCGAATGGCGAGTTCGGGGGATATGGGCGCGTCCTGGCTGCCGAGTATAACAATGACGGGCATGCGTACCGCGCGGTGCTCTTTCACGATCCGGCCGGCCGTCCCGCGTATTACACGCCGGACGGCAAGTCGATGAAGAAAGTCTTCCTGCATTCGCCGCTGAAATTTGCGGCGCGCATCACGTCGCACTTCAGCCTGAGCCGGTATCATCCGATCCTCAAGATTTACCGTCCTCATCTTGGAACGGATTATGCCGCGCCCACCGGCACGCCCGTACAATCGGTCGGCGACGGTCGCGTAATCTATGCTGGACGAAAAGGCGAAGACGGCAACCTGGTCGAAATCCGGCACGCGAATGGCTACATGACGTACTACATGCATCTTTCGCGCATTCTCGTTCGCACCGGACAGCAAGTGCAACAAGGGCAGACCGTCGGCCTCGTCGGCATGACCGGGCTCGCAACAGGTCCGCATCTCGATTTCCGCATCGAGCGACACAATCAATTTGTGAATTTCGAGCGGTTGCCGCTGCCGCCATCGCAACCCGTGGCGAAGAGCGATTGGGCGGAATTCACCGCTGCGCGAGACTCCGATCTCGCGCAAATGCCTTCCCTACCGGGCCAGCAGACTACAACGGCCAAGCTGACGCCCGACACTCCGGCTCCTCTGTCCGGCCACTAGACCTTCACGCGCCGCAACTTCCCGCTGCAATTACGCAAGGTAGCCGCGGCACGGTTTTTGTGCTGCGGGCTGGCGGGCCTGCCCGCCGAAGCCAAGTTTTTGTTGGCGAAGGCGGGTGGCCGCGGCTCGATTTGTGTGGCGCAGCCTTGTCCTGAGCCTAGTCGAAGGGCGCCCTCAGCTGTGCTGGTCGCGGACGCTGCGATATTGCCGCCTGCCGTGAACTCCTTGTCTGCGCGATTCGGACCGAATTTCCTCGCGGCGGTCATGCTGGCGGGCATGCTCGCCGAAGCCAAGTTTTTGTTGGCGAAGGCGAAGTGGCCACGGCTCGATTTGTGTGGCACAGCCTAATCCTGAGCCTAGTCGAAGGGTGCCCTCGGCTGTGCTGGTCGCGGGCGCTGCGACATTGCCGCCTGCCGTGAACTCCTTGTCTGCGCGATTCGGACCGAATTTCTTCGCGACGGTCATGCTGGCGGGCCTGCCCGCCGAAGCCAAGTTTTTGTTGGCGAAGGCGGGTGGCCACGGCTGATTTTTGTCGCACAGCCTTGTCCTGAGCCCAGTCGAAGGGCGCCCTCGGCTGTGCATGCCTCCGCCTCGCCCGGCGCGCGTGCACTTGCCTACATCCCTGTTGACCTGCTCTACTACCTCATAACGAAAAGGGAGGTGCCTGTGTACGATATGAAAAACCTCGGTCAGCTCAAGAGGATGGACGCTAGCGCACCGGAAGGTATGAAGGCGTTCTGGGCTTTCGACAAGGCGGCCATGGCCGCCGGGGCAATTCCAGTGAAATACAAGGAACTTATGGCGCTGTCGGTTGCGTTCACCACGCAATGTCCCTATTGCATCGAGATTCACTCGGGACGAGCGCGTGAGGCAGGAGCGTCAGATCAGGAGCTCGCGGAAGCAGTAGTAGTTGCCGCCGCCCTCCGAGCCGGTGCGGCAATTACGCACGGCACGCACGCGTTCATGAACAAATGAGGTAGAGAGCCAGAGGAGATAAAGGAAGTAGAGGAGAGAACCTCCTCAGTGGATCGCGAAACGACTGACCTCCTCAATGTGACCGGCACCACGTGATGCAGCCGGTTGAGCAAGACAGCACGATAAACGGACGAGCCGGCCATGCAACTATGGTTCTCGCATCGGAATGGAATTAACCTGCGCGAACAGCTCGTGACGCAGATTGTTCTAGGCATTTTGAGCGGCGATCTGCCACCCGGAGCGCGCCTTCCGAGCACCAGAGAGCTCGCGCGGCGATTTCGTCTGCATCCAAACACCGCGAGCGCCGGTTACCGCCAGCTCGAAGACGAGGGCTGGGTCGAGATGCGGCGAGGCAGCGGCGTGTATGTGTCCGGCGGCAAACGCGAGAATTCGCTTCCCGCTTCTTTCGCGCTCGATCAGCTGGCGGCAAACCTGTTTCGGGCCGTACGTGAATTGGGCATCCCGCTCGCCACGGTCCGCGCACGGTTGCGGCATTTGTTCGAGATGCAGCCGCCCGACCATTTCCTGGTGATCGAGCGCGACGAGGAACTGCGGCGCATTCTGAAACTGGAGTTAAAGAGCGCGGTGAAGCTGCCAGTCGAAGATTCGGCAGCGGATATATCACGACTGCCGCCGCTGCTCGACGGCTCCGTTCCGGTTGCGCTTCCCACTACGGCAAACCTGATTCGCGACGCGCTACCGCTCGGCACTGACGTGCTGGTTTTGCAGGTTCGCTCGGTTCCCGTATCGCTGGCGGGCTGGCTCCCTGCGCCGTCCGGAGCGCTGGTGTGCATCGCGTCTCGATGGCCCGGCTTCCTGAAATTGTCTCGCACGATGCTTGCTGCCGCCGGATTCCACGCTGATGCACTGATCTTTCGCGATGCGCGAAAGGCTGGCTGGCAGCGAGGACTGCAGCAAGCCGCAGCAATCGTCTGCGACTCCGTGACCGCGCAAGACACGCCGAATGGGTGCAGAGTCGTGAGTTTTCCCCTCCTTGCCGATTCATCTCTCGCGGAGCTGCGCCGGTACGAGGAATTTCTCCGCAGCCCTCTCGTGCAGCAAACCACGCCCCTTGTGACACCCACGAAAGTGCCATAAGCACCCATCCACCTGCCGGCTCGCAAGGCTACCCTTCCTTCTCGGTCACCAAGGAGGTGCCATGCGCCGAGTCATCGCTGCGGTACTCGCGATCTTACTTCTATGTCCTGGTTTGCCCGCGCGTGATATTCAGAAATGGCGGAACGTGGAGAAACTAAGGCGCGGAACGACGGTTGTGGTCGTTCTGTGCAACGGAGGCGAGATTAACGGCCAAGTGGAATTTGCGACGGATAGCGCGGTGCAGGTGGCGGCGTTCAATACAGACGCCTATGAGACGAGCTCGATCCAGACAATCGATCGAACATCAATCCGGCGAGTCATTCGAGTGCGGGCCGCGTTGTACGTTCCGGACCAGCAGCGCTGGGGAGCCATTGGTGCGGTCGGAGGCGGCACAGCCGGAGCTCTTTCTGCCGGCATTTCATACGGAGACGGAGCGCACGCGTTTCTCGGAGGCCTGGCGGGAGCGCTTTTGGGAGGGCTGGCAGGGATGATAGCGAGTGCGGTTGTCATGATTGCCCAGGCGCCTCGCGCGTATTTTCACCACCCAAAGATCGTCTTTGAGGCACGGGCCGGTGGCCCGCGCCCTCGCACCTCAATGAGGCGTTGATTTTGCAGGTGCCCTACGCTCGCTTTTTGAGCGTGGGACTTTTCTCTCGAAATCGAAAGACACGCACGAGGGTCAGTGGGCCCTTTTTCCACAACGCAGTTCTATTGACGCGGCCGACCACCATGGCGGGCGGCTAATCGCTACACCCCAACGATTAAAAGCGCGCGTAAGCTACTGACAACAAAGGAGAAAACATTTTCTAACCGCTACAGGTGCAGCTTGTCCTTTCGTCTCCTCTCGTCATTCGTCCCCGCCTTAAATCCGTTCAGCCCCAGATTTTTCTTCGCTTTCTATTCGCCTGTAGCGCTGTCTGATACAATGGCTCCTCGGATAGGCGCACCGGTCGCCACTCACGCGTGCGCCGACGCATCAGCCCATGGCCGGCATATCCAATTCGCCCGAATCGCTCGCCAGCGGCGGTTTCCCGCTAAACGCCGAACAACGCATTGCGGTGGAACACGCGGGCGGCCCGCTGCTGGTGGTTGCCGGCGCGGGAACCGGCAAGACGCGAGTGATTACCGAACGTATCCGGCGTCTGCTCGAATCAGATCCAAATCTTGCGGGCGAGAATATTCTGGGGCTGACGTTCACCGATAAAGCCGCGGGAGAAATGAAAAGCCGCGTGGTGACAGCGATCGGCGAACGGGCCGAAGGCGTGTGGCTCAGCACGTTTCACAAATTCTGCCTCGACAAGGTTCTGCGCGCGGCAGACGTTCGGATCGAAGCGCTTGACGACCTGGACCATAAGATTCTGCTGCGACGAAACATCGGGCGACTTCAGCTGAAGTACTTCAAGCGCCTGCAGGCGCCCAGCGAATTTCTCGCGGATTTCGTTGCGTTCTTTTCCCGGTGCCAGGACGAACTGGTCACGCCGGACGATTATCGCCGCTACGTCGAGCAGCTTCGCAAGCGGTTCGACGCGGGCAAGAGTTCTGTCGAGCCCGACGAGCGCGCCATTCAACAGGAGATCGTCGAGCGGCAAGAGGAGCTTGCGCGGGCCTTCTGCGTCAGCGAGGAACTTCTGCGGGAGCGCCGGCTGACGACGTTCGGCGCACAGATACTGAACGCCGTAAAACTGCTGCAAACGGACGCGGCGCTGCTCGCGCGGCTTCGCGAGGAATATCGCTACATTCTGGTAGACGAATTTCAGGACACCAACATCGCGCAACTCGAATTGCTGTGGCTGCTGGCAGGCGATCGCCGCAACATCATGGCAGTTGGCGACCACAATCAGGCGATCTACCGCTTCCGCGGCGCGTCGTACGGCAGCTTCACGATTTTTCTGGAACGCTTTTGCGGCGTTCAGGCGTCGAAGGGACGCGGCCACGAGCCGCGCAACGCCGGCAAAAACGGCAACGATGAGGCGCAAGCGCGATTGCCTGAGCCAGATCTGTTCGCACGCAGTTCGCTCGTCACGCTTTCGCAGAATTACCGCTCGACGAAGCGCATCCTGAACGTTGCTCATGCCGTAATCCGCAATAACGAACAATCGCCGCTGCTGCCCGACGGCCGGCTTCATACGGACAATCGCGACGGTGACAAAATTGGCGTCGTTGAATTCCCCGGCCCGCGGGAGGAAGCGCACTGGGTCGCCGCCGAGATCGAACGGCTGCACGATGCCGGAGCGCATTGGGATAGCATGGCCGTGTTGTACCGCAATCACACGCATCGCGATTTGCTGGTCGGCGCCTTGCAGCGGCGCGGCATTCCGTTCGTGATCCGCAGGTTCTCGATCCTGTCGAGCACGCTGATTCGCGACTTGCTCGCCTGGCTGCGGCTAATCGGCCAACCGAGCGACAACGTGGCTTGCGCCCGCGTCCTCGCTGCGCCTTACTGGGGGCTCGAGCCGCGCGATCTGGTGCGCCTGGCCGAGCGCGCGGAGAAAAATCACCGGCGGCCGCTGTGGGACGAACTTGACTCGGCACAAAGCGAGTTGCCATTCGCTCGCACCGGAACGCACCTGCCGGAACTGGTGGCGCTGGTGAAACAGTTGCGGCAGAGCGCGCGGAGAAAACCGGTCAGCGAACTGCTAGATGAACTGATCGGAGTTTTGGGCGTAGCGCCGCTGCCGTCGGAAGCCGACCGCTACTATCTTGACCGGTTCGTCAACTTCATCGCCGCCTGGGAGCGCAAGAGCCTGGCGGAAATCGATCCAGGCGATGCGGCAGAATCCGCATCCGGCGCCACAGATGCAAATGCAAATTCCCCGCAAAAGGAACGCAAGCGCCTACGGGATTTTCTCGAATATCTCTATTACTTCAACGAGGCGCGGGGAGACGTCTGGCTCGAGGATCATCCGGCGGATGACGCTGTCGAGCTGATGACGGTCCACGGTGCGAAGGGACTCGAATTCCCTCACGTGTTCGTGATCCATCTTTCGAAGCGCGACTTCCCTACGCCGGGCCGCCGGCCGGTGTTCGAGTTTCCCTCCGAGCTGATGAAGGAAGAAATGCCGGAGGGCGACTTTCACATTCAAGAAGAGCGCCGGCTTTTTTACGTCGCCCTCACGCGCGCCAGGCAGCGGCT
>DASUJR010000247.1:0-3899 GCA_036279175.1 Candidatus Acidiferrales bacterium
GACCTCGTGCAGCACTTTCAGTCGTTCTCGATCCTGTGCGCTCAACTCGATTCGCTCCGGTTCCATGCCCCCTCCCGCCTGGCATGAAACCGGACATTTCTACTTTGCACAAACCGGACATTCTCACTTTGCTGCGACACCAAAGTGAATCGGGTTGACACGACTTGGTGTTTTACCTATACTTACCCGGTTGTTTTAACGGATTTTGGCCAGTGGTGAAAGGGAAGTCTTCGCGTCCCGGAACAAAGAACGAAGGAACGGGGCGACGGAGAGCAGCCGAAATGGGGCGCCAGCCCCGCAAAGCTGCGTGAGCCTCTCCGCTGTACGTTGATGCGGTTCACTCCTCGGGGTGAAGCGCCCGCGGAGTATCGAGTAGCTCCTTCGAGAGCGGCGACCTTTCTGTTCATTCATCTGCGGGACGTGCGGACTTGTGCGTAAGTCTGCAGGCCTGTGCGGCACAAACGACAACAACGTTTCGAAAGTTTACGGAATTCGGAGGCTTAGAGTGCCGACATTTGCGCAACTGGTGCGATACGGCCGGGAACAGATCCGGACGAAAACGAAGTCACCTGCGCTCGAAGGGTGCCCGGAAAAGCGCGGCGTCTGCATCCGTGTTTACACCCAAACGCCGAAGAAGCCCAATTCGGCGCTGCGCAAAGTGGCACGCGCCCGGTTGACGAACAGCGCGGAAGTGACGACTTACATTCCCGGCATCGGTCACAACCTTCAGGAACACTCGATCGTCCTGGTTCGTGGAGGCCGCGTAAAGGATTTGCCGGGCGTTCGCTATCACATCGTGCGTGGCACGCTCGATGCGGCCGGCGTTGAAAATCGCAAGCAAGGGCGTTCGAAATACGGCGCCAAACGGCCTAAGGCCGCCAAGTAGGAGCGGAAGAGAATGCCTAGAAAAGGTTGGGTTCTGCGGCGAAGGACTCCGGGGGACCCGGTGTACGGCAGCGATATCGTCCAGAAGTTTATCGTCAGCATGATGTACGACGGAAAACGTTCCACGGCGCAGAACATTTTCTATACGGCGATGGACAACGTTGCGAAGAAAACGAACGACGACGCGCTGAAGCTGTTCAAGAAGGCCATCGAGAACTGCAAGCCGGTTCTCGAGGTGAAGACGCGGCGTGTCGGCGGCGCGAACTATCAAGTTCCCGTGGAAGTGAACCCGTTTCGCAAGCAGTCGCTTGCGGTGCACTGGCTGATCACGAGCGCGCGCTCCCGCGGGGGGAAGTCGATGATCGACAAGCTCACGGAAGAAATTATCGATGCGGCGAACGGACGTGGCGGCGCGGTGAAGAAGCGCGAGGACGTTCATCGCATGGCCGAAGCCAACAAGGCTTTCGCCCACTACCGCTGGTAGTGTTTTGATGCAACTGATTTTTGATTTCGTAGGGGCACGGCATGCCGCGCCCGGTCAACGCGGGTAAAAACAAAGGGAAATGGCAAGGCAAGTACAACTCGATCAGACCCGTAACATCGGGATCATGGCGCATATCGATGCCGGCAAGACGACCGTTACCGAGCGCATCCTGTTCTACACGGGTGTGACCTATAAGATCGGCGAAGTCCACGAAGGCACCGCCACGATGGACTGGATGGAGCAGGAGCGCGAGCGCGGCATCACGATTACGTCCGCGGCGACGACCGCTTCCTGGAAGCGCTTCGACAAGAGTTTCCGCGTCAACATCATCGATACGCCCGGACACGTCGATTTCACGGTCGAAGTCGAGCGCTCGCTTCGCGTGCTCGACGGGGCAGTGGCCGTATTCGACGCCGTTGCCGGTGTTCAGCCGCAGTCGGAAACCGTATGGCGCCAGGCGGACAAGTATCGTGTCCCGCGCATTGCCTTCATCAATAAGATGGACCGCATCGGCGCCGATTTTGACCATTCCGTCCGCTCGATGCGCCAGCGCCTTTCAGCCCACCCGGTTCCGATTCAGTATCCCATCGGCAGGGAAGATAATTTCATTGGCGTGGTCGATTTCATCGACGAACGCGCCATCGTTTGGAAAGACGAAGCGCTCGGCTCGGAATACGAGGTGCTGCCGCTCGAAAAGTTGTGGGATGCCGAGTACTTGAAGACGCGTCCCAATCTTCAGACTGCCGTAATCGCCTCGAAGCTCACCCCTGAGTTCTACAAGGAACATCGCGACAAAGTGCTCGAGTACGTTGCCGAGCACGATGACGCCATCCTGGCGAAGTGGCTCGACCAGCACAAGCTCGAGCCTGCCGAACTCCGCGCTTCAATTCGCCGGTCGACGATTGCCTTGAAGCTCGTGCCGGTTGTTGCGGGAGCCGCCTTCAAAAACAAAGGCATTCAGCCGTTGCTCGATGCGGTGATTGATTACCTGCCGTCGCCGGTCGATGTTCCGCCGGTTGAGGGCACCACGTCCGATGGCAACGAGCCCGAGTTGCGCCGCGCGGGTGACGATCAGCCGTTCGCCGCGCTGGCATTCAAGATCATGACCGACCCGTACGTCGGCCATTTGACGTACATCCGCGTTTATTCCGGCGTTCTGAAAACCGGTCAGTCGGTCTACAACTCGACCAAGAAAACGCGCGAGCGCATTGGCCGGTTGCTGCGTATGCACGCCAATAAGCGCGAGGAGATCGAATCCATCGAAGCCGGCGACATCGCCGCTTGCGTCGGCCTGAAGAACGTCACAACAGGCGATACGCTTTGCGACGAAAACAAGCCCATCGTCCTCGAATCCATCGACTTTCCCGCGCCGGTCATTTCCGTGGCGATCGAGCCGAAAACGAAAGCCGACCAGGAAAAAATGGGTGTGGCGCTTGGAAAGCTCGCGCAGGAAGATCCCACGTTCCGCGTGCATACGGATCACGACACGGGCCAGACGCTGATCTCAGGTATGGGCGAGTTGCACCTGGAAATCATCGTCGACCGCATGATGCGCGAATTCAACGTGCAGGCAAGCGTCGGACGTCCGCAGGTCGCCTATCGCGAGACGATCACGAAATCGGCAACCGGTGAAGGAAAATACATCCGTCAGACCGGCGGTCGCGGCCAGTATGGCCACGCGAAGCTTTCGGTCCATCCTCTTCCGAATGCCGGCCACGACGACATGCACGAAATGTCGCAGGACGAACTCGACGAGCTCGCCAAGCAGATTGCGGGCAAGGGCGGGAAGTGGCGTTTCGACAAGGAGCACCGTCTGCTCTTTATCGACAAGGTCATCGGCGGCTCGATTCCCAAGGAATTCATACCGCCAATCGAGAACGGCATCTCTGAAGCGATGGAGACCGGTATCCTCGCGGGCT
This sequence comes from Candidatus Acidiferrales bacterium, assembly GCA_036279175.1. Classification (GTDB taxonomy): domain Bacteria; phylum Acidobacteriota; class Terriglobia; order Acidiferrales; family UBA7541; genus Palsa-295. The sequence continues at coordinate 3,289 of DASUJR010000247.1, forward strand.
ACGAAATGGCGGACATTGCCGTAGTGCTCGAAGACGGCAGCTACCACGAAGTCGACAGTTCGGAAATGGCGTTCAAGATTGCGGGTTCGATGGGCTTTAAAGAGGCCTGCCACAAGGCTAGCCCGAGACTCCTTGAGCCCATCATGCGCGTCGAGGTTGTTGTTCCCGAAGAATATATGGGCACGGTAATTGCGGACCTGAACTCGCGGCGGGGCCAGCTTCAGGGCCGTGAATCGCGTTCGGGAAGCGAAATCATTAACGTACAGGTCCCGTTGTCGGAGATGTTCGGTTATGCCACGGATATTCGCAGCAGGACGCAGGGCCGAGGCAGTTTTACCATGCATTTTTCGCATTACGAACAGGCGCCGTCGAACGTCGCTGAAGAAGTGATCGCGAAGGCCACAGGCCGAGTCGTAAGGTCCTAGTTCCAGAGAGACATTAGCGCACGCTGATGCGGAGGAGTTGAGCAGATGGCGAAGGAGAAATTCGAACGAAGCAAGCCGCACGTAAACGTGGGGACGATCGGTCACATTGACCACGGGAAGACGACGCTGACGGCGGCGATCACGAAAGTGCTGTCGAAGAACAATCCGAAGGTGGCGTTTCGCGCC
>DASUJR010000248.1:0-2133 GCA_036279175.1 Candidatus Acidiferrales bacterium
CATCCCGCTTATTGGCGAGCTCGCGAAGAACATGCTCGGACGGACTTTCTGCGCGCTGGGCGATGCGGCCGCGATGCCCACGATGTCGATCATTGCGAAGTTCTCCGAGGATTTCGAGAAGCGGCTGGCGCGCGAGTTGGTCGCGGTGACGGTTTAAGCAAATGGCGGAACTGGTAAAGCTGACGATTAACGGGCGGCCGATCGAGGCCGAAAAAGGCAAGCTCCTGATCGAAGTGGCGCGCCAGAACGGAATCGAGATCCCTTCGTTCTGCTATTACGAAGGACTGGCGCTGCAAGCGGCTTGCCGCATGTGCCTGGTGGAAGTCGAGAAGACGCCCAAGCTTCAGGTGGGCTGCACTCTTCCGGTGGCCGAGGGCATGGTGGTCCACACCGAATCTCCGGTGGTGAGGGAATCGCGCAAGAGCATGCTCGAATTCCTGCTGACGAACCATCCTCTGGATTGTCCGGTCTGCGACAAAGGCGGCGAGTGCGAGCTTCAGGACATGACCTTCCGCTACGGCGCGGGCGAGAGCCGCTATACGGAGCGCAAGGTCCATACCGATGAGAAGCAGTGGTCCCCGGTGGTCTATTTCGACGCGCCGCGCTGCATCCTGTGCTACCGCTGCGTCCGCGTCTGCGACGAGGGGATGGGCGTGAAGGCGCTGGGCGTAGGCAATCGCGGCGTGATCGCGGAGATCGTCCCCAACCAGCACGACTTTCTCAACTGCGACGAATGCGGCGCATGTATCGATATTTGTCCCGTGGGCGCGTTGACCAGCGGCATCTACCGCTATCAGACCCGTCCCTGGGAGATGAATCATGTCGGCACGATCTGTACGCATTGCGCCGACGGCTGCCGCACCACCCTCGGAGTCCGTAACGAGAAAATTATCCGAGGCAACAATCGCGACCGCAGCGGCATCAATGGCGAGTTCCTATGCGTGAAGGGCCGCTACGCCTTCGATTTCACCGAGCATGAAGAGCGGTTGCAATCGCCGATGCTTCGCGCCGGAAATACCTTTGAGCCGATCTCCTGGGCGCAGGCTCTCGAAATCGCGGCCCAAAAATTTGGCGAGGCCAAGGCGCGCGGCGGAAAGTTCGGAGTCATCGGATCCAACCACACCACCAACGAAGAAAACTACTTCCTCCAGAAGTTCGCGCGGCAGGGGCTGGGCACGAACAATATCGATCATCACCGCACCGGCGATCTGGCTACTTTCTTTGACGCGCTCTCGGGTAGGAATGGAGCTTTGGCTACGGCAGGCGATCTTTATACTGCGAAGGCCGTCCTGGTGGTCGCGAGCGACCTGGCGCAACAGCATCCGATGCTCGCGAACCAGATTCGCGCGAATGTCCGGCATCACGGAGCGCATGTTTACGCCGTAACGACGGGCCCTGTGCGCGAGGATAAACAGGCCGTCGCGAGCGTTCGCGTGCAGAAGGGCGGGGAACTGGCCGGGGTCGAATCCCTCCGCGAGAAACTGAAAGCCGAAGGCGATCTGACAATCCTGTTCGGCGATGCAATTCAAGGCGGCGATCTGCGAAAGCTGATCGCGTTTGGCGATTCGCTCGGGATTCCCGTCAAGTACGTTTGCCTGGTGGATTATTCCAACTCCCGCGGCGCATTCGATATGGGTTTGGTCCCGAAGGATGGAGGTTTGTGCCGCGAGCAGATGCTGGCCTCAGTCGATCTGGATGTCCTCTGGGTGATCGGCGCGAATCCGCTGAAGGATCGCGCGCTCGCCTCGGCGAACGCATTCGTGGTGGTTCAGGATTTGTTCATGACTGAGACGGCGAAGCGCGCCGATCTGGTGCTGCCCGCGGCATCGGCTTACGAAAAGAACGGCACGGTCACCAACGTCTGCGGAGAAGTCCAGAAGCTGAAGGCAGCGATCAAGGTGATGGGCGCGAAAACGGACCTGGAGATTATGGGCCTGATCGCGAAGGAAATGGGCCTGCAACTGGGAATCTGGCTGCCGGAGAAGATGCTCGAAGAGATCCGCGGCGCAGTGCACGGATACAACGTCCCGCTCCCCATTTTGGCGACAGGCGGCGCAGCCCCGACAATGCCCTTGAACGGCTGCGTAACCGCGCTGCCGGGCACAATTCAATCGGCCGGCGATACGTTGTTCA
>DASUJR010000249.1:0-11658 GCA_036279175.1 Candidatus Acidiferrales bacterium
TCCGCCTTCAAAGGGAAAGTAGTTCTACTTAATTTCTGGGCTACATGGTGCCACGGATGCACGATGGAGATTCCATGGCTGGTTCAGTTCCAGAAGACGTACAAGGATCGCGGTTTTACGGTTATCGGCGTTTCCATGGACGACGATGGTTGGAAAGCCGTCCGGCCATTCATGGTGAATGACAAAATGAACTACCCGGTGGTGATTGGAAATGAGCGCATGGCACAACCGTACGGCCTCAGTGCGATGCCGATGACGTTCCTGATCGGCCGCGATGGAAAGATTGCTGCGACTTCTGTCGGCATCATCGACCGTGCTGCGTGCGAACGACAGATGCGGGAGTTACTGGGAGTTCGAAACTAGATAGCGAGCGACGCTATCCGGCCAAGCTTACAAAGCCCGCCCCGCCTCGCCATCCGGATGATCAGAATCGGATCCGCGCAACGCTTCGAAAACGCGCTGCGCCTGTCCGCGCGGTAGAGCCGCGCCCAACTGATCAAGGCTGAGCTGTCGTAGTCGCGCCACACTTCCGAAGCGCCGCAGCAATTTCTGTGCGGTGCGTTCGCCCACGCCGGGAATTTCGGTGAGCGAGCTTCGCAGGCGCTGGTTAGACCGCCGCTGGCGATGGAAAGTTACCGCGAAGCGATGCGTCTCGTCGCGAATCTGCTGGATCAGGTGCAGCACGGGCGAGTGCCGGTCGAGGACAATCGGCTCGTCCTCGCGCCCGAGTACGTACAGGATTTCTTCCTTCTTTGCGATGCTGGCGACGGGCTGATTGATGATTTCCAGTTTGTCGAGCGCCTGCGCCGCGGCGTGAAGCTGCCCGATGCCGCCATCGATCAGGATCAAGCTCGGCATCGGCTTCCCTTCCTCCTGCAAGCGGCGATAACGGCGTTCGACTGCCTCGCGCATGCTGGCAAAATCGTCGCGCAGCAGTCCCACCGCCTTCCCGGCGCCTTCGGCCATTTCCGCTCCGCGGATGATGAATTTGCGATAGTCGGACTTCTTCATGCGGCCGTCTTCCCACACCACCATCGAGGCGACCGTGTCCGATCCTTGAATGTGCGAAATATCGAAGCATTCGATCCGCTTCGGTGGATCGGGCAGCAGCAGCGCCGATTCCAATGACTCGGCAATCGCTTTCGAAGTGGGCTTCAAAACGCGAAAACGCTGGACGAACGAATGCTTCGCGTTCTTTTCCACGAGTTCGAGAAACGCGTGCTTCTGTCCGCGTTGCGGGTTCATAATCTCGACGCGATGACCCGCTGCGTCCGTCAGCACCTCTTCCAGCAGTCCGCGCTCTTCGAAGTCGATCGGCGTATGGATATAGCGGGGGAAATAGGCCGAATCGAGGTAAAGCTGCTTCAGAAGCGAAGGCAGGAACTCCAGCGGATCGAACTCATCCAGATTTTCCCAATAAAAATCGCGGCGATCGACCACGCGTCCGCCGCGCAAATGGAATAAATTGACGGCAACTTGCGGCGGTTCCGCGTACCAGCCAAGCACATCCGTATCATCGCCCGACGCAGCTGCAATTTTCTGCCGCTCTTCCATTTCGGCGAGCGTTCGCAACAAATCGCGATATCCTGCTGCCTCCTCAAACCGCTCGTCTGTCGACGCCCGCTCCATCCGCTCTCCGAGGCTCCGGGACAGATCGTTGCCTCGCCCTTCCAGGAAAAGCTTGACGTCGCGCGCCGCTTCCGCGTATCGATCATCCGGAACGAGCGATTCCACGCACGGCCCGAGGCAGCGGTGAATGTAGTACTGCAAGCAGGGCCGGGGATGAAAGCGCGTCAGATCAACCCTGCAGGACGGCACCCGAAAATATTTGTGGATCAGGTGCACCAACCGGTACGCCAGGCTCGCCGGAAAATAAGGTCCAAAGTAGATTGATCCGTCCCGCGCCAGGCGGCGCGTCACGTAAACACGCGGATACTTCTCAAACGCGGTGAACTTGATATAAGGATACGTTTTATCGTCGCGCAGCAGGATGTTGAATTTTGGCTGGTGCCGCTTGATCAGATTATTTTCGAGGGCCAGCGCCTCTTTTTCGTTGTCGACGATGATGTAGTCTAGATCGACGATCTCGCGGACGAGCGAGCCGGTCTTTGCGTCAGTCCACCTGGATTCTAGGAAATATGACTTCACCCGCGACTTCAACGACCGCGCTTTTCCGACATATAGAATGGCTTCGGCCGCGTCCTTGAACAGGTACACCCCCGGCTGGGTTGGCAAACCCGCGACTTTGTCTTTCAGTTCCATAAATGCGCCTTACAATAATACGCTACGGTGCTGCATGACGCCGCCGGTGAGAGGATCGTCCTCATCACACCCGCGAACGGGCAACGTGCGTGCTGCGGCGAACGTCGAATCGAAAGGAGGCTGCGATGCGCCAAATGCTGTTTCGGACACTCTCGTTTTCGACTCTGTTCGTCAGTGCCTTCTTGTGCGTTGGTCTGCTGGGCGCAAAGCCGTCACGATCCACACCGGCGCAGTCGAACGAAAAGCAGACGCAAAATCCGAAGCAGCAACAGCCGCCTCCGCCCCAACCCGGCTACTCGAGTTCGTCTACAACGCAGGCTGCGGCGAACTCGCCCGATGACAATCCGAACGCCAAGCCTGACGTCGAAATGCAAAATCGATATCAGGCCGAACGGGATATTGAAGTTGCCGACTTCTACCTGCACAAGGGCGACCCCGACGCCGCCATCTCGCGCCTCGAGGAAGCGGCGCGACTTCGCCCGGACTATGGCAAGCCCCGATTGCTTCTCGCGGAGTGCTACGAAAAGAAGCACGATCTGGACAATGCAGTGAAGTACCTGAAGGAGTATTTGAAAGTCTATCCCGGCGCACCTGACGCGAAAAAAGTCCGGGAAAGGATCAAGAAGTTAGAGAAGGAAGAATCCTAACCTCTAATTCCGCACCCTTGAAACTGCTGCGAAGTAGCCCGCACACCTGGTAGTCGACGGCTGCCAAAGAAAACGTAAGTTGGAAAGACGCGGGACGCCGCAGGCAACGGTTCCTCTCGCCTCGACAATCCTTCGAAGGTCGTTATGGGAGCGCCACCCGTTCGAGGAATCTCATCGCGCGGGAAAAGTCCGCGAATCTCTTCTCTTCTTTCCTGAACTGCGGCGAATGCGACTCGCGCCGGCACCGCGCAAATTTCATCGGATGCTTCAGATGCAGCATTTCATGGTACAGCACGTACGCCACAACGTACTCGGGCACGTTCTGCCGATCGAGCATCCGATTGATGACGATCTGGTTTAGCGCCGGGTCGAAACAGCCAAGCTGCGTCCGCCAAGTGCGCCGGCTCCAGCCGAGCCGCGGCGCCTTGAGGCGCTCGCGGAAATAACGCCGGTTCAGCCGGTCAAACATCGGACCCAAATCATGGTAAACGCCCGACGGTCGATGCTCAACGCGTCGCGCTCGCCGCTGGCGAAACGCCAGCAATCGCCGGCGCGTCGACCGGGCGTAAGAAAACTCCCGATAAACGGTGACCAAATCCTTTGGCGGCCTTCGGCGGTAGAGACGCGCGAGCAGAATCGCGGCCGTCGCTTCCACTACGGCACGCGGCGCCGACCGCAACGCGTCCGAGAGCCGAACATACGCGGTCTCCTCGCGCAACCGGATCGTATGCGTCAGATCCGCATAAGGATGATATTCAACGACGAACTGCGGCGGGCGTCCCGCGCAACCGAGCCGCGTATAAATCCTTTGAAAAATGCGCTCGCCGCCGGGAACCGCGTTTCCTCGATGGCCAGCTCGCTTCAATTCTGTTTCCTTCGCACAGGCGCGGGCAGCATTTCCTTCAAAGCATCGTGCGCGTCGGAAATCGCGTCCTTCGTTCCGTCGATCGCATCTTCGAGCGTGTCGTTGTAGTTGCCGTAATTCGGCCCCTTGGCCTTATCGATCTTCTGAAGTTCAAGAAGGAAATCCTTGCCCTTGGATTCAAGCAGCTTCAGTTCGGGGTGAATGTTCATCTGCTTGTCTTTCGCCTCGTCGATCTCCTCTGCCGCGTCGTTCATGCAGCCTGAATAGCCGTTTAACAGGCCATTTAGAATGGCGCCATGGTCCATCTCAGGCGCGGTCCTCGCCTGCTCGTACTCGAATTTCTTGATCCGATCTTCGGCAAACGAGACGTACAGTTTGATTCGCGCCGCGGGACTCTGATTATCGCGAATCTTATCCGCCTCCTCGCTGCTTAAGTAATCCTGCGAGGTTCGCTGCGGCGCAGCCGACACGCCAATCGAAGTTGCGCCCATCAACAGCATCCATCCCAGGCACAGCGCGCTAACGGTCTTGATTCCCCTGAACGTGACGTTCTCCTGATGCTGTTGTAATCGCGTACCTGCGGAAAATCCAGTCTACTTTGGCTGGCTTGGAAACAGTTCGAGCATGAGGTGGCGATTCAGCGCGTCCAGATGGTCTCGCACCTCTAAAAAGGGCTTCTGCTCATCGCCGGTCAGGCCCACCAAAAGATTATTCAAACGCCGCAGCGCGTCGCGCAGGGAAACCTGCAATTGCAGGAAACCTGCCGCATGCTTCGCCGCGTTCTTTCCCGTGGCGTCTAGCGCCTTCGAGACCGAATCCGCCTGCTCCTGAAATTGCCTCGTTCCGGCGATCGCCTTTTGGAGATTATTGTCGGTCGCGTCGGTCTGAATCTGGTCGAACTCTGCGCGTCCGAGCTTCACCATGAGCTTCGCTTTGTGAACAGGGTCCGTTTCTTTATTAAATCGCGCCTGATCCTTTGCGAGATCTTCATGATGCGTGTGGCCGAAAAGTGCCGGAAGAACTACCAGCCACAGTCCGAGGATGCGCAGGCTCGAGTACACGCGCCTTACCTTTTCTTATCTTTCACTTTGCGCTCCAGTTCGCGCACCCGCGCGGTCGCCGCGAAGTACATGTCGCTGCCCGAATCGGTGTTCATGGCGAGAAACTTTCGATACGCGTCTAGTGCCGGGGCCGGCTGTCCCAGTTTGTCATATGAGTTCGCGCGAACGTACCACGCTGCCGCTGGCAAAGGTCGTCGCTGCGAAAGCAAGCTTAACGCCTGCAGCGTCGCCTGGTAATTTCCCGACTGATACTCTGCCGTCGCGATGTCTGCGAGCATTTCATTCGAGCTCGGGTTTGCCTTGTACGCCGGGACCAGCACACGAATCGCGCTCGCGTAGTCTTTTTTCTCGATATACGCATGTCCCAGCGCCGCTGAATACTGCGGATCTTTTGGATCGAGCGCGGCCAGTTTCTGCAGCACTGGAATGGCTGCGTCGTACTTCTTCTCTCCGAGATAGGCCTGCGCCCGAAGATTCAACGCACCCGCATCCGGCGGTCTGATCGCTGCCACGCGATCCAGTTCCGCAATCGCTTCGTCGTATTTCCCCGCGCCGATTAAGATCGATGCATCCTCCATCCGCGCCTCGGCGTCATTCGGCCGCTTTTTAAGATAGTCCTCAATCTGTCCGGCTGCCTCATCCGGCTTCTTCTCGGCCATCAGGCACCGCGCAAGCCCCAAATGCGCCTGTGCCGAGTCTGGCTCAGCGGCGATCAGCTCCCGAAACTCCGCTTCTGCATCGGTCGCGCGATTCTCTGCGAGCAGCGCATTGCCCAACGCCTTGTGAATTTCCGGGTCCTTCGCATCAAGTTTTTCCGCCGCCTGATATTGTTCGATGGCATCCGAACGTTTGCCCGATTGTTCCAGCGCGACACCAACAAGGAATTTAGCGTGCGCATCCGCCGGGGCAAGCTCCGCCGCTCTCCGTAACGGGCCGACCGCATCGCCCGGCTGCTTCAAGTCGAGTAGCGTCATCCCCAAATCCTCGTACGCCGGTCCCATTTTTGGATTCAGCTCGGCCGCCTTCGCGTACTCTCCCTTCGCATCCTGCGGACGTTGCATCGCGGTGTACACGTATCCCAGCTGAAAATGCGCGTAGGCGTTGTTGGGCTGGTTGGCAAGATAAGCCTGGTACTTCTGCGCCGCGGTTGCGAAATCCTTCTGGTCCAGCGCCGCCTGCGCATCGGCTAGAAGTTTCTGCAACATCTCCGACTCGGGATCATGGACCCGCGTGCGGCTCGTGCCGACGACCTGCGCGACCGCTCCCCGCGGCATTACGAGCACAATCAGCAGGGCGCCCCACACCAACATCCAACCGACACGCTGGCGGTACGTTCCGAGGCTCTCACCGGATGCGGCTCGCAGGCTGGGGCCCCAAGAAGGTTCTAGACTGGCGCCGGGAGGCGCCGGCAAAACTGTGCAGGTACGCGCTCTCATAACGGAACCCCGCTGCATCATGGTGGCGAAGAATCGTTCCTCCGGCCCGCAGAGCCGCTGGGCTGAGGGTGGTTCTTGTGGTTGCCGTTTGCGGGATTCAAAACCGCGCCGAGATAGCGTCCGGTGTGCGATCTCGAATTTCGCGCGACCTGCTCGGGAGTGCCTGCTGCAACCACGCGCCCGCCGGCATCGCCGCCTTCCGGACCGAGATCGATGATCCAATCCGCCGACTTGATCATGTCGAGATTGTGCTCGATGATCAGCACAGACGCTCCGCCCTCGATCAATTTCCGAAAAGCCGTCAGCAGTTTCTGAATATCGTCGAAATGTAGTCCGGTTGTCGGCTCGTCGAAGATATACAGAATTCCATTGTTTTCCTGACGCGTAAGATGCGCCGCCAACTTCAATCGTTGCGCCTCGCCGCCCGAGAGCGTCGTCCCCGATTGCCCGAGCCTCAAGTATCCAAGACCAACTTCGTCCAGCACGCGCAATCGCGATGTGACCTTCGGATGCGCCGCAAAAAACGTCAGCGCCTCGCGGACGGTCATCTGCAGCACATCGTGGATGTTCTTGCCGTGGTACAGCACCTCAAGCACGCTGCTTTTGTATCGCGTGCCGCGGCATTCCTCGCAAACCAGCTCAACGTCGGCCAGGAACCGCATCTCAACGGTAACCGTTCCGTCGCCCTGGCACGCTTCGCAGCGCCCGCCTTCAATGTTGAACGAGAAATCGCCTGAGCTGAAGCCGCGCTTTCGCGCCTGCGGCGTCGACGCGAACACTTCGCGAATCGGATCGAACGCCTTCAAATAGGTGGCGGGGTTCGACCGCGGGGTCCGCCCGATCGGCGACTGGTCAACCATTTCAATTGCTGTTAGCGCGCTGTCGCCTTCAATGCGTTCGCAGAATTCGCGCCAGTTTCCGCCCGTGCGCTTCGCCTGCAGGGCTTTGTAAAGAACGTCGTAGACGAGCGTCGACTTGCCCGACCCCGAAACGCCGGTAATCGCCACAATCAGGCCAAGGGGGATCATCACGTCGACGGCTTGCAGATTGTGGCTGCGCGCGCCTTCGAGTCTCAGAAACTTTCCCTGTGGCCTCCGGCGGCGCTGCGGAACTGCAATTCGCAAATCGCCGCGCAGATAACGTCCTGTAAGGGATGGCCCGTCCTTCAGCAACGCATCCCGATTCCCCGCGAAAATCAGAGAACCGCCGTGTTCGCCGGCGCCGGGCCCCAGATCAAGCACATAGTCCGCCGCCAGAATCGTGTCGGGATCGTGCTCTACCACTACCAGCGTATTTCCCAAATCGCGCAAGCCCTTCAAAATGTCGATCAGCCGGTTCGTATCGCGCGGATGCAGTCCAATTGAGGGCTCGTCTAAAACATATAGCGCGCCAACCAAATGCGATCCCAGCGAAGTCGCAAGTTGAATCCGCTGCGCTTCCCCGCCCGAAAGCGTCGACGTAAGCCGGTCCAGTGTGAGGTACTCCAGCCCGACTTCGTCCAGGAACCGCAACCGCTGCTGAATCTCGACGAGCACCTTATCCGCGATCTCCGTTTCCGCGGGACTCAGCGTCAGTGAGTCGAAGAACGGCCGCGCTTCCTTCACCGTCATCTGGCAGACTTCCGTGATCGATTTGCCGTTCACTCTTACAGCGCGGGCTTCAGCTCTTAGCCGCGCTCCGTTGCAATCCGGACAAGTCGCGTACCCGCGGTAACGGCTCAGGAAAACTCTCACGTGCAATTTGTACTTCTTACGCTCGAGCCATCCGAAAAATCCTTTCACGCCCGGATAATCCGAGTCGCGATCGCCTTCGATGATTGCGTCTCGCTGCTCGGACGTCAGATTCCGGAACGGAATGTCGGCCGGAATTCCCTTCGAGCGCGCAAACTTCCGCAACTCGATCGCGAGTTGCCGATAGCGCGGCTTCGTCCAGGGCTCAATCGCTCCGCCGACGAGCGACTTGCTCTTATCCGGGATCACGCGATCGACATCGAAATCGATCGTGTTGCCGAAGCCCTGGCACCGGGGGCACGCGCCGTACGGATTATTGAACGAGAAGAGGCGCGGCTCCGGTTCCTGGTACGATGCGCCGCACTTTTTACAATCGAACCGCTCGTTGAAGACGAGTTTTTCGGCCTCGCTTCCGCCATCCGAAACAAACTGCAGAATCGCTTCCCCGCCGCCTTCGCGGTAGCAAATCTCGATCGAATCGATCAGCCGCGAACGCCCTTCCTGCGACAGCACCAGCCTGTCGACGAGCACGTACACCGGTTTGGCGAAATCCACGTCGAGCAGATCCTCCGGCGCCGCAAATTCAAACACGCGCCCGCCCTGATAAAGCCGGTTGAACCCGCGCTTACGCAGATTCACCAGCGCATCACGCACCGCGTCTCCCGATGCCTTCTTGCGCTTTGCAGGCCGGGTCTTCAGATGGCCGGCCCCCAACGTCTCCGCCTGCACCCTTGTAACCTGTGCCGGCGATTGCGGGTCGTCACCCGTGCTGTGCGGCGACGAAGCTGTAGTCTCAAACCTGCGCGCGTCTTCCTCGGCATCCTGAGGCTCTCTCGGCGAGCGAGCTTTGAGGTCTGGCACTGAACCAGCGGACGACGTCGGCGCTTTTGCTGCTGCGGAAATTTTCAGCTCATACAGAACGTAAAAACGTTTCCCCTCGCCCAGCACGAGGACCCGCTGCGCAATTTCGTCGAGCGTGTCTCGCCTAACTTCCTCTCCGCAGCGCAAACAGAACGTGTGTCCCACGCGCGCGAACAGCAGCCGCAAGTAATCATAGATCTCCGTCGCGGTAGCGACCGTCGACCGCGGGTTGCGCGTCGTGTTTTTTTGTCGAATAGAAATCGCGGGCGCGATTCCAGTGATCTCGTCTACGTCGGGCTTTTCGATGCGTTCGAGGAACTGGCGTGCGTAAGCCGAAAGCGACTCGATGTACCGCCGCTGCCCTTCCGCGTACAGCGTATCGAACGCCAGGCTCGATTTACCCGATCCTGACACACCCGTAACGACGGTAATCGCGTTGTGCGGAATTGTGACGTCGATATTCTTTAGGTTGTGGACACGCGCTCCCCGGACTCTTACTTCATCGGCGTCCGCCGATACGTCCAGCGGAGCCGTTCCCTTCTTCGAGAGCCGGGAAAGCACCTGAGAGTCCTTCGCGTCCTGTAGGGCGCCGTCCTTCTCGACGGCCGCATCCCCTGTTGCGTGCCTCGTCATAAGCCGAAACACAAATTATACCACCCGCACAAAGCGTATGGCCGGATGCTCGCCTGAGGCACTACGAGACAACCCGCTGTGGTACTGTTCTGCCCTGTACTCGTTGTGAGGTCATTCCGCCGCATATGCAGGCTACGACCCGGCCTTTTGAACGCATCATTTGGATCGTGCTCGACAGCGTCGGCATCGGCGAACTCCCCGATGCCGCTGACTACGGCGACGTCGGCCGCGACACGCTCGGCCACATCGCGCGCTCGCGACCGCTGAACCTCCCGAATCTAGTCCGACTGGGCATCGCCAACATCAAACCACTCGCCCACCTCGCTCCCGCTGCAAATCCCGCCGGCAGCTACGGCAAAGGCGCCACCGTTTCGCCAGGCAAAGATACGACAACGGGGCATTGGGAAATGGCCGGCATCTGGCTCGACCAGGCATTTCCCGTTTACCCGCATGGCTTCCCGCGCGAGCTGATTGCCGAATTCGAACGCCAGATTGGCCGGCGCACCCTCGGCAACAAACCCGCCTCTGGGACAGAAATTATCAAGGAACTCGGCGAGGAGCATGTCCGGACGAGCTTTCCGATCGTCTACACGTCAGGCGACAGCGTCTTCCAAATCGCCGCGCACGAAGACGTGATTCCCGTCCCCGAGCTCTATCGCATATGCGAAATCGCGCGCAAGCTTCTCGACGGCCCCAATCGCGTTGGACGCGTCATCGCGCGTCCATTCACTGGAGCGCCCGGCAATTTCAAACGCACGGAGCGCCGTCATGACTATGCTGTCGAGCCCCCGCGCCCAATGCTGCTCGATGTTCTAGCGGAGCGGCATGTTCCCATTTTCGGCATCGGCAAAATTCATGACATTTACAACGGCCGCGGCGTCGACGACTACGTCACTACAAAAAACAACGCGGACGGCATGGCCAAGGTCAACGAGGGCCTTTCATCGCGCAAGAGCGGTCTCGTGTTCGCGAATCTAGTGGATTTCGACATGCTCTACGGCCACCGCAAAGACGTCGAAGGCTTCGCGCGGTCGCTCGAAGAATTTGATGCGCTCCTCGGGCCATTTTTGGACAAGTTGTGCCCGTCGGACCTGCTATTGATTACCGCGGACCACGGTTGCGATCCTGATCCCGTCAATCCGACCACGGACCATTCCCGTGAGTACGTTCCGATTCTCGCGTACGCATCAGCAAACGGCCCTGGAAACAAGCTAGGTATCCGAAATACCCTGGCCGACATGGGCCAGACCGTCGCCGAAAACTTCGGCGAGACGATTCCGCACGGCACAAGCTTCCTTGCAGCAATCACGGGCCGTGGCGTTTGAACCCGAGAATCAGCCACGTCAACGCCATTGCCTGTCATGATTCGCTCCTTTAGGATGAGAGCCTCAACAGGGAAACGGGTCGATGCTCGGTAAAACGGTCGTCCATTACAGGATTATCGAGAAGCTCGGCGCCGGCGGCATGGGCGACGTGTATAAGGCGGAAGACACCCGCTTAGGCCGCATGGTGGCGCTGAAATTCCTGTCGGAAGATTTGCGGCATGATGTGGTGGCCCTGGACCGCTTCGAGCGTGAGGCGCGAGCCATTTCCGGACTGAACCATCCGGGAATTTGCGTTCTGCACGATATCGGCGAGGCAGATGGGCAGCGCTTCCTCGTAATGGAGCTGCTCGAAGGCCAGACGCTGCGCGAGCGCATCCACGGCAAACCGCTGCCGAACGATGTGCTGCTCGATATTGCAATTCAGATCGCCGACGCCCTCGATGCCGCGCATTCTCGCGCCATCATCCATCGCGACTTAAAACCAGCGAATGTGTTCATCACCGCGCGGGGGCAGGCGAAAATCCTCGATTTTGGGCTAGCTAAGCAGGCGCGCACGACCGCCATGGCCGGCTCGGGTCTGTCGGAGACTGACGTTACGTCCGACGCCCTGAGAACGTCGGCCGGCTCCGTTCTTGGCACTGTAGCTTACATGTCGCCCGAGCAGGCGCGCGGTGAAGACATCGACGTGCGCTCCGATCTGTTCAGTTTCGGCGCGATTCTGTACGAAATGGCCACAGGGCAACCGCCATTCGCGGGCAATGCCCCAGCCGTGATCTTCGACGCCATCCTGAACCGCATGCCGCCCGCGCCATCGGAGCTAAACCCGAATCTGCCGCCG
>DASUJR010000250.1:0-7862 GCA_036279175.1 Candidatus Acidiferrales bacterium
AGTACAATCAGCGCGTCCGCGAAGGGCGCCCTCCCAAGAATGACGAAATTCGCGCGCTGCTGCGCGTTGCAGCCGAGGAGCCGCGCGAGCATCTCAATTCCGCGGCTTTTTCGCCGGTGCGCCCGCGTCATGTGGGTCGCAAGCATGTAACTCCGCGCAGCGGAAATCAGCGCAAGTACGTCGAGGCCATAGAAACGCATGATATGGTTTTTGCCATCGGTCCCGGGGGCACGGGGAAAACTTATCTCGCCGTTGCCATGGCCGTTTCGGCGCTTCTGGCGAAACAGGTGAACCGGATCATTCTGGCACGACCTGCCGTCGAGGCGGGCGAACGCCTGGGCTTCCTTCCAGGCACTTTGCAGGAGAAAGTCGATCCGTACATGCGTCCGCTCTACGACGCGCTTCACGATCTGTTCGAAGCCGACAAGCTCGAAAGCTTTCTTGAGAAGGGCATCATTGAAGTGGCGCCGCTGGCTTTTATGCGTGGGCGAACGCTGAACGATTCGTTTGTTATTCTGGACGAAGCGCAGAATACGACCGGTGAGCAGATGAAGATGTTCCTCACGCGCCTTGGTTTTAATTCCAAGGCGGTAATCACGGGAGACATTACGCAAATCGACCTGCCCAACGATCGCCGCTCGGGACTCGTCGAGGCCATGGACATTGTGGGGAAGATCGAAGGGATCGCCTTCATTTACTTCGACGAGCGGGATGTGGTGCGGCACACTCTCGTGCAGCAGATCATCAAGGCGTACGACGAGCACTCGACATTGCCCCCGAACGGAAACCGCTCCTCATCCTCTATTGCGACACGTCCTAATTCACCGGCTTCCAGTGAAGCTATGCCTCGACAGCCGGCTTTGCCGGACGTCGAACCATCGCGTGGGTAGGCGCGCCATCAGCTCTCAAGCGCCGATGATTTGTAATCGTCAGGATGCTGTGCGCGTCCCCGTTGCGGTGCTGGAACGTTTTCTCGCTCGCGTGCGGCGAAAACTGCGCGTTCCCGCGGAAGCGCTGACCGTTTGTTTCGTGACAAATACGCAAATGGCGCGTTGGAACAAAGAATTTCGCCGAAAGCGCGGCCCCACCGACGTTCTTTCTTTCCCCGCGGACGACTCGAACGCCAGTGATTTTGTGCGAGGCAGGAAGATACGATCCCGCCCGCCCAAATCAGCCGGCAGGCGCAAGAGCCATTTCGCTTCGTCCGATTTTTCTTCCTCGTATTCGCGGACCTGCTATTTAGGCGACATTGCGATTGCTCCGGCGGTCGCTCGCACGAACGCGCGCCGGTTTGGCCGCACGGTCGCCAACGAACTGCGCATTCTGATTCTCCACGGCGTCATTCACCTGATGGGCTATGATCATGAAACAGACCACGGTGAAATGGACCGATTGGAACAGTCGCTTCGGCGCTCGCTGGGGCTGTGACAGCTATGAACCTCGATCTGAAGATGTTTGTCTACACGGTCTTCGTGCTGTTCATTACGGCGTGCCTGCCCGTGTTTTCCTATCTCGATCGCGTCTATCGTGAACTCGCCGCAGTGACGGCCGGCCGCATACATACTCACGTGCGCACCTTTGAGGCGGAGATCGAACCGCGCTTCAAAATGGAGCGCCGGCGGCTCGTGATGTCGTTCAGCCTTCTCGCGCGATTGTGGCTGGTTGTAGTCGCCGCCTTCACAGCGCGTGGCGTGATTTTTTTCGTTCCCAGTTCCTGGCAGGCCGCGCTGGAAATGGTCGTGTTTCTCGGTGTGGAAGTCGTAGTGCTGATGCAGTTCCTGCCCGCGGTGCTACTGGCGGGAGTGCGCGGGAACTGGATCTCGCCCCTGGTTCCAATCGTTCGAGCGTTTCTGTGGATCGTTCGTCCGATCCAGGCCATTCTAGAAACCCTTGTTTCCGTCCTGCATCTCTCCGAAGACGAAGAGTCCTCCGTTTCGACGGAAGAGCAGTCGATTGAGGCCCTGGTTGACGCCGCGACGGAAGAGGGAATCATCGAACAGGACGAGGCGCGATTGATCGAGCACGTGGTGGAGTTCGGCGAGAAGCGCGTGCGCGACGTGATGACGCCGCGCCCCGATGTGGTCGCGATCCGCGCGACGGCGACTCTGGAAGACTTGCGCGAGTTGATCGTGCGGACGAAATTCTCGCGCGTCCCGGTCTACGAAAAATCGCTCGACGATGTGGCCGGGATCGCTTTCGCGCGCGACATGCTCGAAGTGCCGGATCGCGACCGGCCTCACCGGCTCGTGCGCGAGCTTATGCGTCCAGGGCTTTTCGTGCCTGAGACGAAGTTCGGCTCCGACTTGCTGAAGGAAATGCAGCGCAAGAATCAGCAGATGGCTATTGTCATCGACGAGTACGGGCTGATGGCGGGGCTGGTGACGGCGGAGGACCTGGTCGAGGAAATCGTCGGTGAAATCGGCGAAGAAGACCGGCGCCCCGTGCCTGATGTATTGAGGGAACCGGGCGGCGCCATGATTCTTCGCGGCAGCGTGCCCGTGGACAAGATTAGCGAGCTGTTTGGGGTTTCGCTCGAATCCGCCGCGGGAGAGGCGAATGCAAGCACGATCGCGGGGCTGCTGAATTCCCTTGCCGGGCACGTTCCCCGCACGGGTGAAGTGATCGACTCAGACGGATTGCGCTTTGAAGTCCTCGAGGCCAATCAGCGCAAGGTGCTACGCGTTCGCGCTCGCCGCAGCACGGGCGCAGCCTCGCAGGCCCGCATGGTCTGAACCGTTATTTTAGTTGCCGCTGCAGCGCGTCAAGCAGCTTCAGCGCTTCGAGCGGCGTCATCTGGTTTAGATCGGCAGTGCGAACCGCTTCGACCACCGATTCGTCGATGGCGGTGAAGCTGGTCTGCTGCGGTAGCGGCGCGGACCCGGGCGACAGTTCCGCGGTGAGCTTGTCTTCGCTGCGTTCGTGGCGGCGCAGGATCTCGCGCGCGCGGACGATCACGTCGTTCGGCAAACCTGCCAGGCGCGCGACCTCGATTCCGTAGCTCTTGTCGGCGCTGCCGGGTTCAACCCGCCGCAGGAAAACGATCTCGCTGCCTGCCTCATGCACCGATACGTGCACGTTCTTGACGCCGGGCAAGAGTTGCTCCAACTCGGTCAGTTCGTGATAGTGCGTGGCAAAGAGCGTCCGCGGCCTCGCACCGCCGTGCAGCGCCTCGACAACAGCCCACGCGATCGACAGTCCGTCGAAAGTTGACGTCCCGCGTCCTACTTCGTCGAGCAGAACGAGGCTATTGGAAGTGGCCATGTTCAGGATTGCGGCCACTTCGCTCATCTCGACGAGAAACGTCGAACGTCCTCTGCTTAAATTGTCGGACGCTCCAATGCGGGTGAAGACGCGATCAAAAATCGGCACGCGTGCCTGCGTTGCCGGCACGAACGATCCCATTTGCGCGAGGATGGAAATCAATGCGGCTTGTCGCAGGTATGTGGACTTGCCACCCATGTTCGGGCCAGTGATGATCAGCAGGAATTGCGAATCATCGTCGAGATAAAGCTCGTTGGGAACGAACCGCTCACCGCGTTCCTCGACCAATTTCTCAATCACAGGGTGCCGGCCTCCCGCGATCATCAGCACACCGCGCGACGCCCGCAATTGGTCGCCAGTCGGTCCCTCGCCATTTGACGAGGAGCTGTTTTCCATTGGCCCGGTTGCGTTTTCTGATCCAACCAGTTTTTCACGTTCCGTAAACTGCGGCCGCGCGTAATTCCTTGCGGCGGCGATTCGAGCGAAGTTGATCAGTACGTCGGTCTGCGCGATGGCAGCGGCAGTGCGGCGCAGGCGGGCCGCGTCGCGCGCGATCTTTTCCCGGATCTCCGCGTACAAGCGGCGCTCGATTTCGAGCACGCGCTCTTCGGCCGACAGCACCTTGCTCTCGTATTCTTTCAGCTCTGCCGAAGTGAATCGCTCCGCGCCGACCAACGTTTGCTTCCGATCGTAGTCGGCAGGGGCGAGGTGCAGGTTCGCCTTGGAAATCTCGATGTAATACCCAAACACCTGGTTATAGCGGATCTTCAGCGACGCAATTCCCGTGCGTTTGCGTTCGCGTTCTTCCATCGATGCGATGATTTGGCGTCCCTGTTTCAGGATGTCGCGTAGCTCGTCCAGTTCGGCATTGAAGCCGCGACGAATTGCTCCAGGGTCGCCAATAAGGGCCGGCGGATCGTCCGCAATGCCGCGAGTAATCAAGTCGCGCACGTCGGCCATTTCATCCATTCGTGCATACAACTCTGCGAGGCGTGAGCACTGTGGATTCGCCTGGGCTATCGATTCGTTGGGTCGCGCCCCTTCCTCGACTTGCTCCAGCTTCTCTGCCTCTTTTACCTCGATCCCGGCGGCGCTGGCGAGAAACGGGCGAATCATGGGGACCTGCTCGAGCGATGACCGCAGCGCCAGCAAGTCGCGCGGCGTAGCCAGAGCCAGAGTGACGCGGCTCGTCAGGCGTTCAAGATCGAGAATGCCCTGAAGATATTTATGAATTTCCTCGCGTGCGACCGTCGCCGCTTTCAGTTGCGCAACGGCGGTGAGCCGGGTCTGGATCTCCGCAAGAGAAATTTCGGGACGCAGCATCCACGCGCGAAGCAGACGCGCGCCCATTCCGGTGGCGGTCTCATCGATGGCGCGGAGCAAGGTGGCCGAAGCATCGTCGCCCATGGCAGGCTCAACGAGCTCAAGATTGCGGGCCGTCACCGGATCGAGAATCATCGCGTCCTGCTGCTCGTAATACGCAATGCGATCCAGGTGCTCGAGTCCGGAGCCGGGAACCGTGGAATCCGGCTGTCCCTGTGAGTTCTGCACGCCAATCGAGGATGTCTCGCGCAAGTAGTGAACGATCGCGCCTGCCGCCGCCACCGCCTGCGCACGGCCGTCGAGCCCAAAACCGGCCAGCCCCGCGACGCGGAATTGCTGCTCGATCAAACGCGTGCCGTAGGGCGGGTCGAAAACCCAATCGTCGAGGCGTGTCTCTGTCGCGTTAACATTGGCGGCGTCGCTGTGGGATGCTCCCACCACGCCAAACAGAGTAGTCGGCCGAGGCGTCAGGATTTCCCGCGGTTGTAGAATCTCGATCTCGTCACGCAGGCGCGTTTCCGCTTTCTCTCCACGGAATTCGGTTGCGCGAAAGTCGCCAGTCGATAAGTCGAGATAAGCGAGGCCAATTACGGGATTGACATCGGTTGCTTCGCTGGAGCCCGAGCTGGCGAGTTCCATGGCATCCGAGCCACCGATCTGCGCTCGGGCCGCTCTGGTCTTCGCTCGACTGACGCCGCGCGCGATGGCGGCTAGAAAGTTGTTTTCCTTAAGCTCGATAAGCGAAGCACCGGTCGCGGTACCCGGCGTGAGCACGCGGATTACTTCGCGGCGCACCAATTTCTTTCCGGGGCCGGGCTGCTCCATCTGTTCGCAGATCGCGACTTTGTGGCCCGCGCGAATCAGCCGCGTGATGTAATTGTCCGCTGCGTGGTACGGAACGCCGCACATTGGCACAGCCTGGCCTTTTTCTTTATTGCGCGAGGTCAGTGTGATTTGCAGGATTCGCGAAGCGGCGATCGCGTCGTCGTAGAAGAGTTCGTAGAAGTCGCCCAGCCGGAAAAGAAGCAACGCGCTCGGGTGCTGCTTCTTCACGGCGTGATATTGCCGCATGAGCGGGGTGGTGGGCTCTGTCATCGTTTTGAATCGCGGATTGCGGGAACCGATTATGCGTACTCGCCCCGTTCACTGCAATAGCTCTCGATTGTGGAAAACTGTGGCCGCATTCCGTTGCGGTGCGTGTTCGGCGACGCTTTTAACTGTTAACTGTTGACTGTAAACTCTCAACTGACTTTCATGGACTTCTCCTTCAACAGCGATCAGCTTCTGGTCCGCGACACGGTGCGGCAATTCATGGAAGCGGAAATGCGGCCGCTGTTGCGCGAATACGACCGCACCGAGAAATTTCCAGCCAAACAGGTGCGCCGCCTTGGAGAGCTCGGCTGCTGCGGCATGTTGATCCCGGAAGAATATGGTGGCTCGGCGACGGACACGATCACGTATGCGCTGATGATCGAGGAAGTCGCGCGCGTATGTGCGTCGACGGCCGTTACATTGAGCGTCACGAACTCCGTCGCGGCTGCGCCGATTTTGAAGCACGGCACGGACACGCAGAAGAAGAAATATCTGCCGCGCCTCGCGCATGGCGAAGTCCTAGGCGGGTTTTGCCTTACGGAGCCTGGCACGGGCTCCGATGCTGCCGGGATTCAGACACGGGCTGTGCCCGATGGCGATTCCTACATCATCAATGGAACAAAGAGCTGGGTAACGAACGGCGGCGTTTCAGGCGTGTATGTTGTGTTCGCAAAGACCGATCCTGCCGCAGGCTCGCGCGGCGTGACCGCGTTTCTCGTCGAACCGTCGTTTCCGGGTTTTCGCGTCAGCCGATACGAAGACAAGATGGGCCTGCGGCTTTCGCGCTCAGCCGAAATCGTGTTCGAGGATTGTCGCGTGCCGGTTGAGAATCTGCTGGGCGTGGAAGGGCAGGGGCTGCGCGTCGCGCTCGGCGCGCTGGACGGCGGTCGCATCGGAATCGCAGCGCAGTCAGTCGGCGTCGCCCAGGGAGCGTTCGAGGCGGCGGTTCGTTACGCCAAGCAGCGCCGCACCTTCGGCCATCCGATCGCGGAATATCAGGCGATCCAATGGATGATCGCCGATATGGCAACGGAAATCGAAGCCGCGCGTGCGCTGACTCACTACGCGGCGGGTCTGCGGGATGTCGAGCAGGAACGGCGCGGCGCTGACGGAGACCGCAGCCACGTCGGACCGCACTCCGCGCGCGCTAAGCTCTACGCCAGCGAAATGGCCAACCGCGTGTGTGCTCGCGCCGTGCAGATTCACGGCAGCGTCGGCTATTCGCGCGAAACGGACGTGGAACGCTACTATCGCGACGCACGCGTCCTCACGATTTACGAAGGGACCAGCGAAATGCAGCGCCTCGTCATCGCCCGCGATTTGCTGCGAAGGAGTAGTTGAGGGCGATACGAGCACCGTGCGCGGAATTGGGTGCAGCTCTGGAATCTAGTCGGGGTGGGAACGGGACCATCGTTCTATGCTTGACCACTTAGATACTTCTGATTATGGTTGTGCCGCTAGAGGACACTTCACAATGAAACTATGGGCGGCGGTCAGATCGGCTCCCTTTCACTTCGCTGCATACGTGATCACCTTGGCTTGCGTCGTGGGCTTCTTTCTGCCTCGACATCTCCGCGCGGGACAGGATCAGGTGAACAACTCCCAATTTCGTGTCTTTAAGATTTTGTGCGGTACCAAGGGAGAATTGCGCGGAGCTAAGTACGTGATGGACGATCAGAGGACCGTGTTTCACGTTCCGAAGGACCACGAAATCGTGATCGCCTTCGAGTGGCAAGGCACGCCAGGCACACATCATGCGGTGGGAACGTGGAGAAGCCCGGACGGCAAAGTCGCGCTGACCTCGAATTTCGAGCTGAATTCCGACACTACCTTTTACGTGGGTACCTGGACGCTGGCGATACCTGCGGACATTGCGCCCGGACTATGGGCTCTCGAAGCTCAAGTCGACGGTAAACCTGCCGGAAACCAGATTTTCCAGATTGTCTCCGACGAGCCTGCGGGTCCCCCTCCGCCACCCTCTCCGGCCGAAATTTATCAACGCGCTGCCCCAGCGACGATTTTTGTCACGAGCCTGGACCAGAACGGAGAGCCCATCACGCGTGGTCTTGGGTTCTTTGTCGGGGACGGGTCCGTCCTAACGGCGTTCCAGGCAATCGACGGGGCAAGTTCACTCCGGTTGGACTTTGCGGACGGTTCGTTTGCAAAGGTAACGGACGTAGTGAACT
>DASUJR010000251.1:0-4579 GCA_036279175.1 Candidatus Acidiferrales bacterium
GAACTGGCCAAACTGCGCGGCAATGTTTGCCCAACGCGCGGCCTGGGAAGAATATTTGTGCTCCGCGAGGTCAAGCGGGTAGTCGTGATGGACGAGATACACTTTTCCCGACGCTACGTAGTTGGCGATCAGCGGTCGCAGTGTTTGTTCGTAAAGAGCGCGACAGACCGGACATTCGTAGTCCGTGAAGACTTCCAATTTGATGGGCGCGTTACTCGAGCCGTAAGATTTGATCGGCGACGGCAAAGATTCCGCGGATCGCGTGAGCCGGGTGTTGCGGATCTTCGCTCTGGTCTGGGCATGCGCGGTGATCGCAAAACTTGCCGCGGCGAGCGTTACCGCGACGGCGGCTGCTGCGAGTCTGCCTCCGGCGGATCGACGGTACACGCGGGCGAGCCGGACCGATTTGGCGCTATTCGTACGAGTCAAGAGTGCAGCTCCTTGCGGCATTCGGGTATCGACTAGATTGCATGTAAGACAGGCGTCATTGTATCGCGAAGGCAATCAGAATGAGCGAGCATCGGCGTAGCGGTGTGATCAAAAATCACTCAGATGCGACTGCGCCGGTGAGGGTTCGCTCTGCCGGGCGCTTTATGGCTGCGTTTTGCACTGCACAAAATTCACGCGATCGAACGCTTTGTCGGCAGAGAGTCGGTGATGTGGTGGTCGCGACCAACCGCGTCCAGCTAGCGCCATCTGCGCGGCAGGGAATGCCGCAGGACAGCTGGTTTGAGAGTGATGTTTGGAGACGCAACCCATCTAAGTGCTTATGTCTCTGTAATGCGCTGATACTACACGCTTTACTACGGTTTAGAGCATACTTGACAATGATACGCTCAATGTGTAGAATTGCCCTTGGTTTGCCGCACCTCGCGCGGCCCAATGCTTTGCGGCGAGCCTAACAGCAAGTCCGTTGGCAAGCCTTAGAAGCGAAGCATCAGCACTAGGGACGAAGCGAACAGCCGCGAGGGGTAGAGTAGAGGGGTAGCCACGGCACGGTTCATGTGCCGTGGGCCTTCAAGGGACCTTCAGCACCGGAACCCAACCAAGACGCCGCAATCCAAAGTGATCGAGGGAAGGGTAGTTCGAACCGGAAAAAGCAAAACAGAAATTTTTACGGACACAGTCAGCAAGTCAGGGTTAGGAGCGGAAGCCAATGAGCAAGATTATCGGTATTGATCTCGGGACGACCAACAGCGTCGTCGCCGTCATGCAAGGCGGCGAACCCGCGGTGATCCCCAATCAAGAGGGTGCGCGGACGACGCCGTCGGTAGTGGCGATTACGAAGAGCGGTGAACGCCTGGTTGGCCAAGTGGCCAAGCGGCAGGCGATCACGAATCCAGAAAACACAATCTATTCGATCAAGCGCTTCATGGGGCGGCGCTACGACGAAGTGAACGAAGAAATGAAAATGGTGCCCTACAAAGTTGTTGCGCAGGGTGATCACGTCGCGGTGCTGGCGCAGGGCAAGCAATACAGCCCCCCGGAAATTTCCGCGATGATCCTGCGGAAACTCAAGGAAGCGGCCGAAAACTTCCTGGGCGAAAAGGTGACGGAGGCCGTCATTACCGTTCCGGCTTATTTCAACGACGCACAGCGCAATGCGACGAAGGACGCCGGGAAAATCGCGGGGCTGGATGTGAAGCGGATCATCAATGAGCCCACCGCGGCGGCGCTGGCCTATGGGTTGGACAAGAAGAAGGACGAAACAATCGCGGTTTACGACTTCGGCGGCGGCACGTTCGACATTTCGATTTTGGAAGTCGGCGAAGGCGTGATTGAAGTGAAAGCCACCAACGGCGACACGCACCTCGGTGGCGACAACATCGACCAGCGCATCGTGGACTGGCTGATTGAGGAGTTCAAGAAGGACGAGGGTCTTGACCTGCACGCGAAGGGCAATGAAATGGCGCTCCAGCGGCTGCGCGATGCTGCCGAGCGAGCCAAGATTGAGTTGTCGACCACTTTGGAGACCGAGATCAACCTGCCGTTCATCACGGCGGATGCTACGGGTCCCAAGCACCTGGTCAAGAAGCTGACGCGTGCCAAGCTTGAGAACATGGTCGAGGAAATCGTTCGGCGTTCGGTGGAACCATGCAAGTTGTGCATGAAGGACGCAGGAGTGGATGCGAGCAAGATCAATGAAGTGGTTTTGGTGGGCGGACAAACACGCATGCCGATGATCCAGGCGATGGTGAAGGAACTGTTCGGGCGCGAGGGTCACAAGGGCGTGAATCCAGACGAAGTGGTTGCGGTGGGCGCGGCCATTCAAGGCGGCGTGCTGGGCGGCGAAGTGAAGGACATACTGCTGCTCGACGTCACGCCATTGTCGCTGGGTGTGGAAACCATGGGCGGCGTGATGACTGTGCTGATACCCCGCAACACGACGATTCCGACGCGGAAGTCGGAAGTGTTCTCGACGGCGGCCGATAACCAAACGTCAGTCGAGATTCACGTGCTGCAGGGCGAGCGGCCGGTTGCAACCGGGAATCGGACGCTGGGCAGATTCCATCTGGTCGGGATTCCGCCTGCGCCTCGCGGCATACCGCAAGTCGAGGTAACGTTCGACATCGACGCAAACGGAATCTTGAACGTATCGGCAAAGGACCGGGCGACGAACAAGGAGCAGAAGATCACGATCACGGCGTCGAGCGGCTTGTCGAAGGATGAAGCCGAGCGCATGCAGAAGGAAGCCGAAGCGCATGCCGCTGAGGACAAGGCCCATCTGTCTGAAGTGGAGACGCGGAATCGGCTCGACAACCTGGTTTATCAGACGGAGAAGCTGATCAAGGAGAACCGCGAGAAGCTGGCCGAAAGCGATGTGAAGGTGGCCGAAGAGGCTATCGAGGAGGCGCGGCGGGCGCTCTCGGAAGGCGGGTTGGACAAGCTGAATACCGCTGCGGAGA
This sequence comes from Candidatus Acidiferrales bacterium, assembly GCA_036279175.1. GTDB lineage: Bacteria > Acidobacteriota > Terriglobia > Acidiferrales > UBA7541 > Palsa-295. Next base: position 2,907 of record DASUJR010000251.1, read on the forward strand.
ACCTGACCAAAGCATCGCACCGCATAGCGGAAACGATGTACAAGGCACAGCAGGCGGCTGCTGGATCAGCCGGTGGACCCGGCGGACCAGGAGGGCCCGCGGGCGAAGCTGGCGGCGGGGCGACCGGCGGTGCCCAGCAGGGCAGCCAAGGACAGAGCGACGTCGTGGATGCGGAGTTTGTCGACGTCGACGAATCGAAGAAGCCGAATTAACATCACGGGCCCGGAAAGACGCGGGGCTCCGTTCTAAGCGAGCGGGCCCCGTGTGACGTTGATAGCATGTGACGGATTGCGGATGAGGGAAAGCCCGACCGAGTAGCGATGGGCGACCCTGCAGCCAGCGGGTCCACGTTTCCAGATCGGAGATTTCATTGAGCGCGAGCGGGGTGCGGCGGACAGGTCCGCCTCAGGCGATTCAAAAGATTCGCGATGGCGTTTACATGGTGCAGGTGAGCATTTCTGCGAGCCCGGGCGCCGATTGGCGTCGGCTATTCTACGAGGCTGAGCGCAGTCCCCAGGGCGACTTTGGCCCGCGGGCCGTCGAGATAACGGGGACATTGCTGCGGTTCAAGTCGGATCCGGCGGCTGTAGAGGAAAGGATTGCGGCGCTCGATCGCTGGATGGAAAGGGCGACGCAGAAGGAAGCAGCGATGGCCGGCCGGTCGGAGGCGCAGCGACAGAAGCAGGAAGAAGCCGAGCGTGAGGTGCGTGAGCTATCCGAATGGAACGGGCGCTGGGCGGAAAAGTTTAGAGTTTAGACTTCAGAATCCAGAGCGAACGCAGTTCAAAGTTGAATGATAAAAGCACGCGAGTCGGTCGCAGGTACTGAGGAGGGGGCTCCTGGAACTCGATCCGCGGTGCGGACGAACAACCTGAACCCAGCGCGCCGATACTGTTCCCGATCATTGATTCGCTTTACCTTTTAACTTTCAACGGTTAACTGTCGACTTTCTCCATGGCAACAACGACCAAACAAGATTATTACGAGCTGCTGGGAGTTCCGCGCAAAGCTTCGGCGAAGGAGATTCGCGGGGCGTACCGGAAACTGGCGCGGAAATATCATCCCGATCTGAATCCCGGCGACAAGTCAGCGGAAGAGAAGTTCAAGCAGATTCAGGAAGCCTACGACGTCCTGTCGGATACGAAGAAGCGGCAGATGTACGACCAGTTTGGCTTCAACACGCCGGGACAGGGTCCGCCTCCTCCGGGCACGGGGTATGCCGGAAGGCCGGAGGACGTCCATTTTGATTTCGGCGGATTTGATTTTGGCGGAGCAGGCGCTCAGGGGGGCGGGACGAGCTTCCGCGACCTGTTCAGCCAGTTCTTCCGCGGCGCCAATGCCGCGCGAGCGACCTCCGAACGCGAACTCGGCACCGACCTCGAATTCCAGATCGACATTTCATTTGCTGAGGCGATGCACGGCACGACAAAGCGCCTGAGCATCACGCGGCTGGACGTTTGTCCGGTGTGTCACGGCGCGGGCGTCATCTCGGGCGACGAGAAGGCGTGTCCCACGTGCGGCGGCTCGGGGCAAGTGACGCAGGTCAGCGGCCGGATGCGATTTCAAATCACGTGCTCGCGCTGCGGCGGAACGGGCAAGCTGGAGTCCGTGTGCCGGAATTGTGGCGGCGAAGGACGCGTCGCGCGCGTCGACACGCTGGAGGTGCGCATCCC
>DASUJR010000252.1:0-3937 GCA_036279175.1 Candidatus Acidiferrales bacterium
GACGAAATTCTTCTTGCCAGCCACAGTTCGCTCCGCAAACCCGTATCAAAAACGGTTATTTTAGCCGATCGCCGCGTTTCCCGCTGCGTTCGCGGAGGCTTGCTGGACAGCGTGACGCACATCAGCGCGCTATCATCTGCGAATGGTTCCGTTCATCAATCAGTCAGGAGAGCCTCAATGGAACACTCAATGTATCCGGCCAGCACTCGAGAACTCGCCCAAAAACGCAAGGAACTGGCACCGAAGCAGCTCGAAGCCTTTCGCGCATTCGGCGAAGCCGTTTTTGCTGAAGGAGCACTGTCGGCTAAAACCAAGCAATTGATCGCGGTGGCAGTTGCGCATGTCACGCAATGCCCGTACTGCATCCGCGGACATACGGAAGGCGCGCTAAAACGCGGCGCAACCGAGCAGGAAATAATGGAAGCGATCTGGGTCGCCGCCGAAATGAGAGCGGGCGGCGCCTATGCCCATTCGGCGCTCGCGATCGACACAATGAACCACACGACACACGCGGCAACGCGAGCTTGATCAACAGGAGAATATCGAGCGATGGAGCCCCGAATCAAATATTTTGAAACAGCCCCGGAAGGCGCCGCCGCGATGCGCGGCCTGGAGTCGTACGTGCGCCACAGCGGCATCGAGCATTCGCTGCTGGAACTGGTGAAGATGCGCGCGTTGCAGATCAACGGCTGCGCCTATTGCCTCGACATGCACGTCGATCGCGTTTCGCTCTGTGGCGGGGACTTATCAGCCGGCGACGCGGCGCCCTTCTTGATCCAGCGATAAAATCGCATATAAAAATATTGTTCCATAATTGGGAACAATATTTTATAATCCCAAAATGGGAATAACAAGAGAACGCTATGCAACTCGTCGGGCGGAACAAACTCGATGAGTTTATCAAGACTCATGCAGACACACGCGCATGGATCGAGAACTGGGTCACCGATATAGAGACGGCGCGCTGGCGCACGTCACAAGACATCAAGAGCCGTTACGCATCGGCGAGTTTCTTGGCGGACAGGACGGTGATTTTCAACGTAAAGGGCAACCGTTATCGTCTGGAGGTACAGGTGGCCTACCATACCGGCGTCGTAGTAGTTGGATGGATCGGTACGCACGCCGAATATACGAAGCGAGTGAGGTGAGCCTCAATCAAAATCCATGATGCTTGAACCGAAAATCATTAAGACAGACGAACAGTACCAAACCTATCTTGCCGAAGTGGGTCGGCTGGCGGCTTACGACCCCATGCCGGGAACACTCGATGGTGATCGCCTGGAGTTGCTCGCCAAACTCGTCGAGGATTACGAAAAAGAACGCTATCGATTCGAACGCCCGGACCCCATCGAAGCAATCCGATTCCGTATGGAAGAGCAGGGGTTGCGGCAAAAGGATCTGGCGCCTCTTCTCGGCGGCAGAAACCGAGTGTCCGAAATTCTGGCACGGAAGCGCCCACTGACTCTTTCTGCAGTCAGGGCATTGAGCGATACGCTTCACATTTCCGCGGACTTGCTCGTTCGCGGATTCGAGCCAACATACGGCGGGGACGATGACATTGAAGATGTCTCATTGCCACTGCTGGCAAAATCAGGATGGTTCAGTGACGAAGAAATCTCAAGATTCACAACTGCCAGTATCGTTCAGCGATATCTCAAGCCGCGATACGGCCCGCTTTACCTGAGACAGACTCTTACATTCGGTTCCACGCCAAAGACAAACAAGACAAATCTTAAATTGTGGGTAGCGAGGGTGCGTGAGTTGGCCGACAAGGCCAAGAGTGAACGTGGCACGTGGCGCTCCGATACTCTCAACGAGCAATTCCTCGTATACGTTGCACAGCTAAGCTGGACAGAAAGTGGGCCGCGTTTAGCAAAGGAAGTTCTCGCAGAAAAGGGCATCACCCTCGTGATATTGCCCGCCTTGCCGCAAACCAAACTCGATGGCGCTGCAATGCGAGGCGAGGACGATGCTCCGGTCATCGGAATCACGCTTCGACATGATCGCCTGGACAATTTCTGGTTTACGTTGCTTCACGAGCTGGTGCATGCCTGGAAGCACATTCCTGAAACTCAAATTGCGATCACGGATGAGGACGTTCAGGACGAACGAGATGACGACGCCAAGGAAGCGGAAGCCAACAATCTTGCCAAGGAAGCATTTATTCCACGAAATGTGTGGAAGCGAAGCGATGCATTCCTGCGACCATCTGTCGAAAATATAATCACCCTGTCTGATGAATTACATATCAGCCCGGCTATCATTGCGGGGCGCCTGCGCCGCGAGAAAGTAGGTTACAGCTTGCTGAATAAACTCGTTGGGTATCGGCAAGTCCGCAAGTGGTTCCCACATGTCAAATGGAACTGACATGCGCTCGTAACCACGTAATGACTTCCGCCGCGTGGCCGTCCGGCGGAAACACCGGATAGAAAACGTGCTCTACATGGCCGTCGCGGACGACCAGCGTCAGCCGTTTCACCAGCGTCATGCCGTCGACTTCGAATGTCGGCAGTTTCAGCGCATTGACGAACCGCCAATCGGCATCCGACAGTAGTTCGAACGGCAGATGCAGGCGCTCGGCCGCTTCGCGCTGGTAATCGGTGTCCTGCGTTGAGAAGCCGAATACGGCGGTCGCGCCATGCGCGGCGAGTTCGTGATAATGGTCGCGAAAGCCGCAGGATTCCGGCGTGCAGCCACGCGCGCCCGGAATGTCGTTCCAGCCGGTCGGCAATGCGACGCCGGGGCGGCCGGTGAGCGGATAGCAGTAGACGACGGTGCGTCCGGTCAGTTGCGACAAATCGACGTCGCGGCCGGCGGTGGAGCGCAGTGTCATGCGTGGCAGCGCCATTCCCACAAGGTGGGAGCAGCCGCCATCGTCCTGCGGCACCGGCAGATCGTCCGGCAGCGGGAAAGCGGGATCAGCGTGTGACATACCGATGCAATTTGTCAGGCGGCCTGTTGCGCCGACGCGGACGTACGCTTTTGCGCCGCCCCGTTCAGCAACTCCGCCAGAATCGCCTCATAAATCCGTGGCAACCGCTTGAGTTCATCGACGCTGATGCATTCGTTGATTTTATGAATGCTGGCGTTGGTCGGCCCGAGCTCGATCAGCTGCGGGCAGATGTCGATGATGAAGCGCCCGTCCGACGTGCCGCCCGTGGTTGAAACGTCGGCGTCGATCGCGGCGACCGTCCTGATTGCACTCAGCGCGGCATCGACGAGGCGGCCGCGCGGCGTCAGGAACGGCTTGCCGTCGTAGCGCCAGTCGAGGGTGTAGTCGAGCCGGTGATGATCCAGTATGTCGTGCACGCGGCGCTTCAGGCCATCCACCGTGCTGGCAGTCGAAAACCGGAAATTGAACTTGACTTCAACGGTCCCCGGAATCACGTTGTTCGCGCCGGTGCCACCGTGGATGTTCGAAATCTGCCAAGTGGTCGGCGGAAAATATTCGTTGCCGTTGTCCCATTCGGTACGCGCCAACTCCGCCAGCGCCGGCGCCGCCTCGTGAACCGGGTTGCGTGCCAGGTGCGGGTACGCGACGTGGCCCTGCACGCCGTTGACGACCAGCGTCCCGGATAGCGAGCCGCGCCGCCCGTTCTTGATGGTATCACCGAGACAGTCCACCGCGGTGGGCTCGCCGATGATGCAGTAATCGAGCGTTTCGCCGCGCGCCTTCAGCGCCTCGACGACGCGCACCGTGCCGTCGTTCGCCGGTCCTTCCTCGTCGGACGTGATCAGCAGTGCGATCGAGCCGGGATGATCGGGATGATCGTGCACGAATCCGTCGATCGCCGCGACGAACGCCGCGACCGAAGATTTCATGTCGGACGCGCCGCGCCCGTAGAGCACACCGTCGCGCACCGTCGGCACGAACGGGTCGCTGGTCCACTGCGTCAGCGGGCCCGTCGGCACCACGTCGGTATGGCCGGCGAAGCAC